>CADAQM010000010.1 GCA_902790135.1 uncultured Coriobacteriaceae bacterium | reverse complement strand
GCAGCTCCGATTATACAGGGGCTGCGCGTCAGCATGCGCATTCGTCGCCAGCGCCGAAACCACTCGCAAAACCCATTGAGAAATAGGTTGACACAAATTTGTAACTGAAGTCCGGCAAGAGGGGGAGTCGAAACGGCATAGTTTGTAAGATACGTCACATGATTCAGAGGGGTGGCTTCACTATGTCTCGAGGTGAATGCAGGGCATGCAGTTCCTGTCCACCTAAAGAGTCGAAGGAGACGCTGAGCTAGCACAAAGCGATTGTCTAGGGCTTACGAATTGCTCCTCTGCGAGTCGAGTTGGAAAAACGAGGGCCTCTGCGATGGGGCGTGCTATTCATTTTGCGGAATCAGCGCCTTGAGGAGTTCCCGAAGCGTCGTAACGTCTTGTAGACGATGCAGATTATCTAGCGAGAATACGGTATGCATTCGAAGCCCGTTGTAGAGGTAGACATGTTCCGTGTCTATTACCAGAACGTATGGAACGAGATTCTCGCCGCATACGTTGAGGTCCTTTGCCAGGTCAATCGAGTCCACATGCAGGTACTGGTCTAGCTGCGACTCAATATTAGGCACGATTCCCACGTTAAGCTTTACCTCAACCGGGAGGTAACGGTCGTCCCATCGGATGACGTTGTCGACCCATGTTGGGCTGCATCCAGCCTTGTGACAACAGCATTCGCGGTAGATGCGCTTCCTGTCACCCACTAGCGGAAGGAGGTAGTCAACGTAGTATGCCCTGAACTGCGCTTCGAGAATGAAGCTCAGGCGGTACGGGTTGGTCACCTCGAGCCAGTTCTCACGCGTGACCCTGGAAAGAGGTATCGGTTGTGACACGGATTCGGTGAAGTATGGCCATATGTGCCGGTTATTCGAAACGACGAGCTCCTTCATGTAGTCGAAAGCGTCACCGAACACGGGGGTTATCGAGCTTTGGCGCGAGATCATGATGCGGTCGCTGAACTCGGAGATGTCGATCGGCCTCTCCAACGTGAAGATGGAGTCGATGGGAGCAAAGATACGAGAGCTGAAGTGCAGTGTCTCCTCGTACTCAGCGTCGTAGTACAGGCGGCCGGCAACACGACCTATAGCGAATACCTTTCCTCCGTAGGTTCTCCAGAGGGCTTTCGCCCGCGTGAGGCTGTTCATGAGACACCAGTACGTCTCCTCGTCGAACTCTTTCTTGCGAAGATCCAGCTCGGTTACGAGACGGGTGATTCGGGAGTTAGCCGTCTTCGCGTGAAAAAAGAGGATTATGTCACCCTCCTTTGCCCACCTGGGAACTGTCCATCCGCCGTTGAAGCAGAACGGCTGGCCTTTCACGTCGGCGTATTGAACGACGCCCAGAATCTGCTCCACATCGAACATTCCTGCGTGTTCAAAGAGCATGTCAAGCGACGTGGGGAAGGAGATGTTCTGGATGAAGGCCTGCACGTATTTGGTTGGCATGGATAACTCCCTGTATGCACAGAACTGCTCAGTGGTTGATTGACGGCCGTAGCACGTCAGCGACGGACACACAAAAAAGACTATCGCATAAGGGGAGGGTTTGTTACCGCTTGCGGGGAATCCCTAGTCCATTGGCCGACCTGCGCAGATGTATGCAGGAGTAGGCATTATTCGCGTGGACCATTCGCCCAAAATTCGTCCATTCGCCCACAAAACGGGGTCTTGGGATTCGTCCATAAGAAAAACCCCTGACCATTTCTGCTGGTCAGGGGCCTCATGTTTGGTCGCGGGGGCAGGATTTGAACCTACGACCTCCGGGTTATGAGCCCGGCGAGCTACCAGACTGCTCCACCCCGCAATGTCTGGCGCGCCTTAGCGCGAAATCATAATATACGCAACTGATCATCTTTGGTCAAACACTTTCCAGCTCGTTCGCACGACCTCCACAAATCGATCTCGACCTACATCGTGAGAAGGTGAACCCCAGCTCCGTTACCCCAGCGAAACGCGAGAACAACTATTATCTAGCGTTGACCAAGCTGACAGACAAGCGCAAAAGCGCCGACACCGGCGCATCAAATAGGGGAGGCCCCACTATGTCCATCCGAATGAACGCGGCAATCGCAGCCTGCAAGGCGAGCCACAAGATCATGCGCATGCTGGGACGCACCGCGCGCGCCCTGCCGGGAATGATCGCCATGGTCATCGATCCCAAGATCATCGACGAGCTCTCCCACGGCCACAAGACCATCACCATCACCGGGACCAACGGCAAGACCACCACGACCCACATCGTGCAGCAGGCGGTCATCAACACCTACGGTACCGCAGCCTACGACCCCTCCTCCACCAACCTCGAGCAGGGCATCGCAACCACGCTCTGCCTGGACAGCTCCGTTGGCGGCAAGCGCAAGAGCGACTGGGCCGTCATCGAATGCGACGAGGGCTCCTCCAAGACCATCCTGCCCGCCATGCATCCGCAGGTGCTGGTGGTCACCAACCTCTATCGCGACCAGGTAGACCGCTACACGAGCTGGACGACGGCGCGCGACTACATCATCAAGGCGGCCAAGAGCTCGCCGGAGACCAAGCTCGTCATGAACGCCGACTGCCAGGTGACCGCCTCCATCGCCGAGGCTGTGGACAACGACGTCATCTGGTTCGGCGTGGAGTGTCCTGTGTACGAGGAGGGCGTCGCCGACTTCGACGACTCCGTCGAGTGCGTCGAGTGCGGTGCCCAGCTCGAGTTCTCGCACCGCACCTTTGCGCATCTGGGCAACTACACCTGCCCAAAGTGCGGCCGCACGCACTACGCGCCGAGCATCGCCTGCACCAAGATTGAGAACGCCACCGAGAAGAGCTGCACGCTCACGCTGCGTATCGACGGCGTGGAGCACGTGGTGGATGCCAACATCCGCGCTGGCTACGACGTGTATAACGCGGTGGCGGCCGTTGCGGGTCTGCTCGCGACGGGCATGCCCGAGGAGGACGTCTTCCGTGCGCTCGCGCACTTCACTCACGCCGCGCACCGCTTCGAGGTTTTCGACATCGACGGTACGCCCACGCGTCTCCTGCTCATGAAGAACACCGCAGGCTGCAACCAGCTCATCAACATGCTCGTCTCCGAGGGCGAGCTGCCCGAGAACCTCGTCTGTCTGCTTGGCGCCGAGATCATGGACGGCATCACCACTGACTGGATCCAGGACGTGCGCTGGGAGAAGCTCTGCGCCGAAAAGCCGCAGGTCATTGTGGGTGGCCCCAAGTACGAGGACATGAGGGACCGCCTTGCGCGTGCCGGCGTGCCCGAGCAGAACATGCGCGTCCAGACCAACTACGCCGCGCTCGTGGAGGACATCGCCGCCATCAAGCAGCCCGTGACCGTCATCGCAAACTGCTCCACCATCGAGGCCCTGCGCCTCGAGCTCGTCAAGAAGTACCAGCCGGTGGACTTCTGGTCGGAATAGGGTGGGGTAAGGCGCCGGCTTTTGGGCCTGGCGCACCCGGACGTTGTGAAGGTTTCATCAACCGGGCGAGTAGTCGGTGAAGGGCACCCCACCAACAGCCACATCTGATATAAACCATAGGGCCGCGTGTGCCACAGGGGCACACGCGGCATTGTCATAAGACCTACGTCTTGCAAGGAGCATCACGCACATGTCCAACGAGAGGTATCGCCTCGGCTTCCACATCGCCCCCAAGACCGGCTGGCTCAACGACCCCAACGGCCTCTGCCAGTTCCGTGGAGTCTATCACGCCTTCTTCCAGTTCAACCCGGTCTGGCCCAAGATCGATACCAAGTACTGGCGTCATTTCACCTCAACCGACCTCGTGCACTGGAAGGACTGCGGCACCCCGCTGGTGACCGACATCGCCGAGGACCGCAACGGCGTCTACTCGGGCTCTGCCTGCGTGCGTCGCGGCATGGCCTCCGACGGCGGTGACCTCATGTGCCTCTACTACACCGGCAACGTGGTCTACAAGGACGACCCCGAGGCTGGCATGGACTTTGTCCATACCGGGCGCGAGGCCAACGAGATCCTGGTGACCAGCGAGGACGGCGAGCACTTCTCCGAGAAGAGCGTTCTGCTGCGCAACTCCGACTACCCCGACGTCTGCACGCTGCACGTCCGCGACCCCAAGGTCTGGGAGCAGGACGGTCGCGTCTGGATGCTGCTCGGCGCGCGCGACCTCGACGACGAGGGCATGGTGCTGCTCTACGGCTCCGATGACGGCCGCGAGTGGCGCATCAAGTCGCAGGTCTACTCCAAGAACCCCTTCGGCTACATGTGGGAGTGCCCCAACATCGTGCAGATCGACGGTCACGACTTCCTCGCGGTGTGCCCGCAGGGCCTGCCCGACGAGGTCGACCGCTGGCAGAACCTCTGGCAGGCGGGCTACTTCCCGCTGGAGGGCAGCATCCTCGACACGGTGCTCGTGGACGAGACCACCTTCGTCGAGTGGGACCTCGGCTATGACTTCTACGCCCCGCAGGTCTTTGTGGACGACTCCGGCCGCACCATCCTCATTGGCTGGATGGGCACCTTTGAGGACAACCGTACCAGCAGCCCCAATGGCATGATGTGGGCGCACTGCCTCACCGTGCCGCGCGTGCTGACGATCGGCGAGAATGGTCTGCTCCGCCAGAACCCGGCACCCGAGCTCGATGCCATGCGCGGCGAGGCGATCCCCCTCAAGGTGAGTCGTCACGTTGCCATCGACGAGCATCGCGGTGACATCGTGATCGAGGGCATCCAGGGCGTGGGCGCCCTCGCGCTCGACGACAACGCCGTGGAGATTGCCTACACCGGCGAGAAGCTCGAGGTGAGCTTTGGGAACGCCGAGGTCGCCGGTGGCCGCATCGACCGTCAGGTCCCGCTCGACCACCTCGACGACCTCCGCGTGATGGTAGACACCTCCGCCATCGAGATCTATGCCAACGGCGGCGAGACGGTCTTCTCCACGCGCTGGTTCCCCACGGCCGACATGTTCAAGGTCGAGGCCAGCTTCAAGAGCGACCATGCGGTCATGTATCCTCTCGAGGACGCCATGGCTGACGCCTACGTGGACTCCCACGTGATGTAGCACGCTCGCACACACCGGCTTTGAGGGGCGGGTCGACACGATGTCGGCCCGCCCCTTTGCTTTGTTGTAAGACGTAGGCGATTCTGCTGCTTTTTTGGGCCCAAAGGGCCGACAACCCCTCTGACCTGCGGTTGCAACTGGTGGTTGCAACCAAGAGTGGCCAAAATGCAGCCTCAGATTGGTGGAATGCGCCTCAGTGCTACCCTAATCTCGGTGGTGTCAGAGCGACGGATACCACTTCGTGAAAGGACCCGCAATGAGCTTCCGTGAAAACCTTCAGCACCTGCGCGCCACACGCAACATGACCCAGGAGCAGCTCGCCATGCTGGTGGGCGTGAGCCGCCAGTCCGTGACCAAGTGGGAGGCGGAGAAGGCCTACCCCGAGATGGACAAGCTGCTCAAGCTCTGCCAGATCTTTGACTGCTCGCTTGACGACCTTGTCCAAGGGGACCTCACCGTACGTACGCCCGAGCCTGGCCTCACCATTCCGACGGCTGCGCTCGCCGAGGACGTCATTGGTTACGACGAGCACTACCGTAACTACGCCAGGCGTATTGCCGTGGGCGTGGCGATGTGCATCCTTGGTGCGGCCGTGGCATCGACCATGGACGAGTGGCTTGGCGACGGCCCCACCGCGCTGGGGTTCTTCGGGTGCGTCGGAATCGGTCTCATGTTCATCATCCCGGCAGCCCTTGAGGACAGTGCCTTCAAGAAGGCACATCCCTACGTCGCCAACTTCTACACCGACGACGAGCGAATTCCTGAGAAGCGTCAGTTTGGCGTGCGTTTGGTCGCAGGTATCTGCTTCATCCTCGCGGCACTGGTCTTTGGTGCGTTCGCAGACCAGGTCGGCCTCATGGGACCGATTATGGCGCTCTTCTTCGTTGCCGTCGCCCTGGGCGTTGGGCTCATCGTGCACGCCGCGCTAATCAACGAGCGTCTCGACATCGAGGCATACAACATCTCCGCCCTCGAGGAGCTGTCCGAAGAGGAGATCGCCTCGATAGTGGGAGAGGAGCGTGCGCCAGCCGTGCTGAAGAAGGTACGCAGGAGCAAGCTTGAGGGCTCCGTCTGCGGCGTCATCATGCTGCTGGCAACGGCCATCGCCCTGCCGCTCATGTTCTGGGCCACCTGGTTTGGCGAGCCGTTCTGGCGCCTGTATTTCTGGATCCCCTGGATGGTGGGCGGACTCCTGTGCGGCATCGCCTGCATCATCATCGAGCACAAGAACTAAACGGATACGTGGGACGTAAAAGGACGATCGGGACGGAACTCCGTCCCGATCGTTTCGTGACAGGTGACAGCGACCTGTCACCTGTCACGAACGGTCAGGTTTCTGCGACAATTGTCTGCGTTCAATCGTATCTGGGGCAAAGGGAGGAATGCGTGCCGCAGACGTGCGACATAGAGGCGATCTTCCGGAGGCATGCACAGACGGTCTACCGCGTGTGCTACTCCTTCATGGGCAATGCCGCCGATGCTGAGGACGCGACGCAGGCCACGTTCATGAAGTTGGTCGATCACCCGCGGCAGTTCGCGAGCGAGCAACACGAGAAGGCATGGCTCATCGTCTGCGCATCCAACCTATGCAAGGACACACTCAAGAGCGCCAGCCGCACGCGCGTGGTGGCCATGCCCGAGCAGGAGCCCGCCGATACGAGCGCGTCTGAGCCACTGGACGCCACGCTCGATGCGGTGCTGCGCCTCCCTGAGAAGTACAAGGACGTGGTCTACCTGCACTATTACGAGGGACTCAAGACTGACGAGATCGCTCGCACGCTCGGCGAGAAGCCCTCGACGGTGCGCAACCGGCTGCGCGATGCGCGTGGACTATTGAGGAAGGCGTTGGGAGGCGAGGCGTGATGGCCATGACAGACGACCAGCTAGCCCAGCAGGTGCATGACTCATACGAGAAGATCGAGCTTTCGGACGACGCGCAGGACCGCATGCTCGCCGCCCTGCTCGCTGCCTCTGACGCGAAGCAGGCCGAGCAGAACGCCAACCGCGGGCCGTCCAGGCGCACCACCAAGGGGCGGGTTACTCAGATGCCCAAGCGCCAGGGTCTCAAGCGGTGGATGCCGATAGCGGCCGTGCTGCTGGCAGCCCTAGTCGTGGTCCAGGTAGGTGTGCTCACCGTTGGCAACCACTCTGGTGAAACGCGAGCCGACATGGCCCCTAAGTCCGAGGAGTCTATAGTTGCTGATTCCTTTGAGGTGAATGCCTCTGACGGCGTGGCGTTCGAGACGGCTGCCCCTCAAGAGGGGGAGGCGAAGGCGGATTCCGCGGCATCCGAAGACGTGGACTCGTCCGAAGTCTCTGTGATGGTGGGAGACTACCCGCTCATCACACTCTCGGACGGTACGGAGCTCGTGGCTCGTCCTGAGCAGGTGGACCTCGTCGAGACGGGCGATTTACTCGAGGAGACGACTGCCCGTTCCGTTGACGGAGAGCAGTCTGTCACCTGTCGGGTGTACGAGCTTGTAGGTGGTGGCTATGCGGTCTCTTATGAGGGCGAGGAGGCCTACTGGCTTTGTGACTGATCGGCTGACTCCCGAAATTTTGCAAATCAATCCGACAAAACGCGTGGCACGCTCGTTTCTCCAGTAGACGCATCGTCGAAAGGGGAAGGACATGACACGCAATCATCTGCACGTGGTGGGACGCTCCGTTGCGGCGGCGGCCATTACCGCTTCGCTGGTCAGCATGCTGGGCTGCGGTTTTCTTAGTCGTAGCGACTACGGTGAGACTCACGCGATAAATACCGAGAGTGACGCTGGAGTCATGTACGAGGAGGACAAGGCGCTCTCAGACGAGATGTACACCCCGGAGATCTATCTGCTTGACGATGGCGTGGAGCCCTTCGACACCGAGGAGTATGACTCCCTCGACGAGCAGGGCTTCATCGCCGCGGCAACGCGCCCACTCTCCACTGTTTCCTCTGACGTGGACACTGCCAGCTACTGCAACCTCCGCCGCATGCTCAACGACGGCTGGTCTGTCGACGAGATCGACTCCGGCGCCGTGCGCATCGAGGAGATGCTCAACTACTTCGACTACGACTACAAGACGCCCGACGGCAAGGACCTCTTTGGCGTGACCGTGCATGTGGGCGAGTGCCCCTGGAACGACCAGACCAAGCTCGTGACTTTGGGCTTTGCAACGGCGCCCGAGGCAGCCTCCATTGCCGAGAAGGGCTCCAACCTCGTGTTTCTCATCGACATCTCCGGTTCGATGGACTCATCCGACAAGCTCGACCTGCTCAAGGACGCCTTCGACGAGCTGGTTTCCCACCTGGGCAAGAACGACCGCGTGTCCATCGTGACCTATGCGGCCGGCGAGGACGTGGTGCTTGAGGGTGCCAAGGGTACCGAGGCGCGCAAGATCATGCGGGCCATCAACCGGCTGCGTGCCGACGGCTCGACCAATGGCGAGGCAGGCCTGAAGATGGCCTACGAGGTTGCGGAGCGCAACTATATCGAGGGCGGGGTCAACCGCATCGTGATGGCTTCCGACGGCGACCTCAACGTGGGCATGAGCAGCGAATCCGACCTACACGACTACGTGGACGAGCAGCGCGAGACGGGCATCTACCTCTCTGTTCTGGGCTTTGGGTCGGGCAACTACAAGGACAACAAGATGGAGACGCTGGCCGACCACGGAAACGGCTCCTACCACTACATCGACTGCATCGAGGAAGCCGAGCGCGTGCTGGGCACCAAGCTGACGGCAAACCTGGTGCCCCTGGCCGATGACGTCAAGCTGCAGGTGGAGTTCAATCCCGCGCAGGTCAAGGGCTACCGGCTCATTGGCTACGAGAACCGCGCGATGGCCGACGAGGACTTCCGCGACGACGAGAAGGACGCGGGTGACGTGGGTCCTGGCGCGCAGTTCACCGTGGCTTACGAGGTGGCACTCACCGATTCCAAGCAGGAGATTGCGACGAGCGACCTCAAGTACGACAACGGCTCGACGGGCGACGCAGCGAGCGACGAATGGCTGACCGCGACCATCCGCTACCAGCCCGCGGACGGCGGTGACACCAACGAGCAGGTCGTGGCGGTGGGAAAGCACGACTTCGCCAAGGACCCCGGTGAGGACTGGCGCTTTCAGGCAGCAGTCATCGAGCTGGGCATGCTGCTGCGCGATTCCGACTACGCGGGCACCGCGAGTCTCGATCAGATCGAGGAGCTGGTTGGCACGGGTCGGCTTTCCGACGAGCGCGAGGGCTTCCTCGAGCTGGCTGACCTGGCTCTGGGCGAGAATGTCGAGTAGCCGACAGCACCAATAGCCGTTTGCCCGGCCAGGCGAGCTTCCACCTCCCACGCGTAGCGCTATGCTAATTGCTGTGGGAGGTACTCTTTATGTGCGAGCTTTTTGCCATCAGTGCGCGGCGTCCGGTGCGTGCCAACGACAACCTGTGCGTCTTCTATCAGGACAGCGTGTGGCATCCGCATGGTTGGGGTCTCTCATGGCGCGAGGACGGACGTGTGCTTTTGCACAAGGAGCCCGTGCGGGCCATCGACTCAAGCTATCTGAGCGAGCTGCTTGAGCAGCCCATCTGCTCCACCAATGTGGTCGCGCACATCCGCAACGCCACCAAGGGCAGGCTCACCTACCAAAACTCCCATCCCTTCCTGCTCGAGGATCACAGCGGTCGCAGCTGGGCGATCGCCCACAACGGGACGATGCTCGACGCCCATCTCGTCGAGCGCTACAAGGCGTGCGCCGAGGGTGATACCGACAGCGAGCAGGTGGCGCTCTATCTCGTCGACAGGATCGATGATGCGATTGCCCGGAAGGGGGAGTCCCTCAGCTTTGACGAGCGCTTTGAGGTGCTCGCCCGCGAGGTCGAGGCGCTCTCGCGTGGCAACGCGATCAACAACAAGCTCAACCTGCTCATAGACGATGGCACGTACATCTACCTGCATACCAACACGGTCAACCCCACGCTCTACGTGCGCACGAGTGGGGATGCGGCCTTTTTCTGCACGCGGCCGCTACCCGATGGGGATGGCTGGCAGGAGATGCCGACCAATTGCCTCGTGGCCTACCGCGACGGTCAGCTTGTGCGCATGGCAGCGCGCCATGAGCACTCGATCGACGAGGAGGCCTATATGCAGAGCATCGCGGGGATGAGCCCCGTCAGCTAGGGAAGAGGGAAGGGGTCTGGCCCGTTGGCCAGCATTAGGAGGGAGTAGCCATGTCTGCAATGTCCGATATGATCCGAGAGCAGTTTGGGGCTGGCGACGCGATTCGCGACGCGGGCGTGCCCGATCCCGCTGGTGTGGAGCGCTTCGACGACATCGCCTACGGGCCCGATGCCAAGTGGCAGTCGCTCGACGTGTACCGCCCCGAGGACACGACGACCTCAGACGGCATGCCCGTCATCGTCTCCGTGCACGGCGGTGGCTGGGTCTACGGTGACAAGGAGCTCTACCACCTCTATTGCATGGATCTCGCCCGCCGCGGCTTTGTGGTGGTCAACTTCACCTATCGCCTCGCGCCGGAGTTCAAGTTCCCTGCGTCGATGGAGGATGCCTGCGCCGTGTTCAACTGGACGGTTGACCACATCGCCGAGTACGGCGGTGACCCGGAGAAGGTCTTTGCCGTCGGCGACTCTGCCGGTGCCCATATGCTGGGGCTTTTCTGCGGCATGTGCACCGAGAAGGCCTATCGCGACGACTTCGACTTCGCTCCTCCGGCGGGCTTCAAGCCGCTGGCCATCGCGCTCAACTGCGGTGCCTACGAGATTCACGTGTCCGACGACCCGACTGACCTCACCTCTGGCCTCATGGGGGACTTCCTTCCCAATGGCGGGGACGAGCGCGAGCTTGGCCTCATCAACGTCATCAGGCACACCAGTGCGGACTTCCCGCCAACCTATCTCATGACCTGCGACGGCGACTTCCTCCACGACGGGGTCTACGCCATGGACGCCAAGCTCGGCGAGCTCAAGGTGATGCATGAGGTGCATATCTTCGCAGGCAAGGAGGAGCCCCTCGGCCACGTGTTCCATCTCAACATGCAGCCCATGGCCACTGACGCCGTACGGTGCAACGATGATGAGGCGGCCTTTTTCCGTAGGTTTCTGTAGGTGATTCGAGCCTGTGCTTTATCCAGAGCACAGGACGTCTAAAAAAGCTTTGAGGAGCGGGAGTGTCTACGGGCGCTCCCGCTTGCGTTCCTCGTCCAAGAGCTGCTGGGTGAGCAGCATCCTCTTGTCAAGAACCGTAGTGTCGACGCCCTCGAAGAGCTCGGAGAGCGTCATGCCAAGGCCCTTGGCGATCTTGATGAGATTGTCGATGGAGACGTTACGCTTGCCGTGCTCGACATCGACAAGGTAGCTGCGGTTGATCTGGACCATCTCGCTGAAGGCATTCTGCGTCAGGTTCTGCTCACCACGAATCAGCCTGATGCGATTGCCCAGGTTGTAGCGAATGGCAGCGATGTCACCTTCGGTCTTCATGCGCGCTAGCTTAGAAGTCACTCATAGCAGGGCTGTCGGCTATGAGCAACATAATCAAAATTTGAAGCTAATTCAGAGACTTGCCAATAATGAAGGCGTGTAGGTAACAGAACGTTGCAAGACAAGCCGGAAAGAAGGGAAGGTGGGGTATGGCGGGGGCATGTGCAGTATGCTCTAGATGCGTTTTAAGGCGCGAGCCGAGTGAGAGGACAAGCCATGAAGTACCGCAATGACCGCTACGGAAACCCACTTTCCATTCTTGGTTATGGATGCATGCGCTTCTCACGCAAGGGGGCGGGCATCGACTATGACAAGGCCGAGCGGGAGCTGCTGCGCGCCATTGAGCTGGGCATCAACTACTTTGACACGGCCTTCGTGTATCCGGGCTCCGAGGAGCTGCTGGGCGAGGTGCTCGAGCGCAATGCCGTGCGCGACAAGGTACACATCGCCACCAAGCTGCCGCAGTATCTCGTGCGCAATGCCACCGCCATCGATCGCTTCTTCGACGAGGAGCTGAGGCGCCTGCGTACCGACCATATCGACTACTACCTGATGCACATGGTGACCGACCCCGCTCAGTGGGAGAACCTGCGTCGGATTGGCATCGAGGACTGGATTGCGGAGAAGAAGGCGGCGGGTCAGATCGGGCAGATTGGCTTCTCGTTCCACGGGTCGGCGGATGCCTTCATCGAGGTGCTTGGCGCCTACGACTGGGACTTCTGCCAGATTCAGTACAACTACCTGGACGAGCATACGCAGGCGGGGCGGCGTGGCCTCATGGCCGCTGCGGAGTGCGGCATTCCGGTGGTCATCATGGAACCGCTGCGCGGCGGCAAGTTGGTCGACCTCATGCCGGAGGAGGGCAAGCGTCTCGTTGCCGAGAGCCCGCGTGGATGGAGCGCGGCGGAGTGGGCCTTCCGTTGGCTTTGGGATCAGAGCGAGGTTACCTGCGTGCTCAGTGGCATGAACTCCCTCGAGATGCTCGAGGAGAACTGCCGCGTAGCCAGCGAGGTGGAGCCAGGTCAGCTGGGCGAGGAGGACTTTGCCCTGATCGAGCGCGTTGCGCAGGCCATCAATGCCGGTATGAAGGTGGGCTGCACGGGCTGCAACTACTGCATGCCGTGTCCTCAGGGCGTGGACATCCCGGCGCTTTTCCGCTGCTACAACCGCATGTACAGCGAGGGCAAGGCAAGTGGCCGCAAGGAGTACTGGCAGACGGTGTCGCTGCGCAAGGAGAAGGCCTTTGCGCGTCAGTGCGTGGGTTGTGGCAAGTGCGAGCGCCATTGCCCGCAGGGCATCGCCATCCGCGAGCAGATCCACATCGCCGACCGCGAGCTCAGGCCGCTGCCGTGGCGCATCGCCGGTGACATCGCCCGCAACTTCGCGGTGCGCTAGCAGGGCTTGCGCCTTGCGGCCTGAGGGGGCTCCTCAGCGTCTATAGCAAGCCAAGCACGAAGGCTACGACGCAGCAGAGCGCGGCGACGCTCACCATGTTTGCGCCATACCAGGCGGCGACGGCGCCGACGGCAAGCGACGCAAGGCCCGCAAGGGGCGTCTCGCAACTCTCGACGATGGCGGGGAAGGTCATCACGGAGAGGGTCACATAGGGCACGTAGTGCAGAAACGACAGCAAGAAGCGATTCTTGAGCGGCCTGCGGATGAGCGTGAGGGGCAGAAGGCGGATGGCGACGGTGACGGCGCCCATGACGATGATGCTCAGCCAGATGCGCGTGCTCATGAGGCATCATCTCCCTCTGTGCTCACAGGGCAAATCAATGCGGCTACTGTTGAGATGATGACGGTCAGCACGATGATACGCGTACCGCTCGACCACGCCATGGTGAGCGGGATGAGGTGGCTCGCAACGTAGCTGGCGGCGAAGCTTGCGAGCACGCAGATGCGAACCACACGGTCGGTGCGGGATGCGGGCATGATGACGGCGAGGAACATCCCAAAGAGCGAGACGGAGAGCGCTGTGACCACGCGTGCGGGAAGCAGTTGCCCCGCGACGATTCCCGCGGAGGTCCCCACGCACCACAGAGGAATGGACGAGAGCATCGCTCCGTACTGGTAGAAGGGCCTGACCTGCGGATGGGCTATGGCGAGGCCGAAGAGCTCGTCGGTCACGCCCAGACCAACCCCGATGCGCTGGGAAAGCGGCGTGCTGTTGGAGAAGCGCTGTGAGAGGGCGGTGCTCATGAGCAGGTAACGGGCATTGGTGACGAGCGTGCCCAGGGCGATCTCGACATACGAAGCCTGTGCGGCGATCAGCGTGAAGCCCGCGTATTCGCCGGCGGACGCGACGGAAAGCAGGCTGGCGATGAAGCCCTGAGTGGCGGTGAGGCCCGCCTCGCGTGCGGCGATGCCGAGCGAGAAGGCCACGGCCAGGTAGCCCAGACCGATGGGAAGGCCGTCACGAAGGCCCTCCCTCATGTCTCTGCCACGGCTCTGCGCTGCGGCTTGCGTGCTGCGTTGGCTCACATTGTCTCCTTTGCGCCACCTGCCAAAGTGCCGCGGAACCAGCCCGCGGCACGAGCAACCAGTATAGCAGCGTGCCACCGCGCCTCATTGGGCAGCGGTGGCACTGCGGCGTCTTTCGAGAGGACGGCTACATCTGTCGTTTCGCCGCTACGCCTGCTCCTGGACGAAGTCGACAAACGCATTGCGCTCCTCGAGGTTCTTGGCACGTGCGACGTAGAAGTCGTTGCCCAGGTCATCGGAGAGGACGTCTGGCATGCGGCCCTGCATGCAGATGATGTTGCCGAAAGCATCCATGATCTCCTGGTGCGTGTGCACATAGCTATGGCAATCGCGGCGGCAGGCATACGTGCCGTAGTAGCACTCCCCGTCGCTTCCGTGCGTCGTGGTGTCGGTGGTGACCATGTCGGCCCAGATCTGGTACACGTCGGCAGAGTGGGCGAAGTTGATGAAGTCTGGGGTGTAGCCGCCAGGCGCCCGCACGTTGACCTCCAGGCCCACATAGTCGCCCTTCTTGCCCAGTCCCGGCTTGTCTGCCGTGAGGCGGAAGAACTCCATGTGCACGAAGCGCCTCGTGATGCCGAAGGCCTTGATGGTTGCCTTGCCTGCGGCGGCGAGCTTGGGGTCTACGTCGGGGCAGGCGTGGTAGGCGACATCGAGCATGAACTCGACGGTGTCGGCGATGGAGGGTGGGAACTCAGACTGGTTGTCAAAGAGCACCTCGCCCTTGGAATTGACGATGGCCTCGTAGGAGCACAGCTCGCCCTCGACGTACTCCTCGAGCACGTAAGGCTCGTCGAGGTCTGCGGCAAGCAGTTCCTCCAGAGCAGCCTCGTCTGCGATCTTACGAGCACCTCCGGCTCCGACGCCTCGCTCGGGCTTGGTGAAGAGCGGGAATCCCACCTCGCGTGCGAAGGCACGGACCTCATCGGGGTCCTGGACGCGCACCTGCCGCGCGGTGGGCACGCCCGCTGCAGCGTAGAGGGGCTTCATCTCAGCCTTGGACTGCCACTGCGCCATCTGCGCGGAGCCGGCGCCCGTGGTGATGTGGAAGTCGTCGCGCAGGCGCGCGTCTTGGGAGAGCCAGTACTCGTTCTGCGACTCCAGCCAGTCGATCTTGCCGTACTTGTACGAGAAGAACGCGACGGCGCGGAACACTTGGTCGTAGTCCTCGAGCGAGGGGACCCAGTAGTACTCGTGGAGGGAGTTCTTGACCTCCTGCGCGAGGTTGTCGTAGGGGGTGTCGCCGATGCCGAGAACGGTGGCGCCGTTCTTCTGCAGGCGGTCGCACCAGTTCCAATAGGTGTCGGGGAACTGCGGGGAGATGAAGATGACGTTCATGGAGCTTCCTTCCGAGGGAGATCCTTGTGTTTTGGCCTTTTATCTGCGGCTATCGTAGCGCGCAAACGTTGCAGGCATGTGAAAGGCACGATATGCGTAGACTATGCAAACGGCACCGAGGCGAGGCTCGGTGCCGTGGTGGTCGATCATGTGGCTAGGGATGACCCCAGCGGCAAGGCCTGTGGCTACTCAGCCTTCTCCGCGGTGTCGGCCTTCTTGGTGGTAGCCCTGCGCGCGGTGGTCTTCTTGGCGGCGGGTGCCTTGGTCGTGGCGGCCTTGGTGGTCGTCTTGCGCGTGGTGGTGCGCTTGGCGGCCGGCTTTGCCTCCTCGGCAGGAGCCTCGGCCTTCACAGCCTCGGCGGCCTTCACAGCCTCGGCGGGAGCCTCGGCCTTCTTGGCAGCGGCGGTCGTCTTGGCGGCAGCGGCCTTGGTGGTCGTCTTGCGCGTGGTGGTGCGCTTGGCGGCCGGCTTCTTGGCGGCGGGCTTGGCCTCCTCGGCGGTCACAGTCTCGCTGGTCTTCTCCTCGGCCTTCTTGGCAGCGGCGGTCGTCTTGGCGGCAGCGGCCTTGGTGGTCGTCTTGCGCGTGGTGGTGCGCTTGGCAGCGGGCTTCTTGGCGGCGGGCTTGGCCTCCTCGGTGGCAGCCTTGGCCTCCTCCTTGGCAGCCTCGACCTTCTCCTCTGCGGCGGCCTCGGCCTTCTTGGTGGTCGCGGTCTTGGTGGCCGTGGTGGCCTTGCGCATGGTGGTGCGCTTGGCAGCCGGCTTCTTGGCAGGTGCCTTCTCCTCGACCTTCTCCTCAGCCTTCGGAGCCTCGGCAGTCATCGTCGGCTGCTCCCACTCCAGCTGGGCGTCGATGTCGCTCAGGACCTCGGTCATGAAGTAGGGCATCTGCTTGCGCCACCAGGGCCAGTCGTGGTTGACGTCGGTGCCCCAGAAGTCGCACCAGTGCTGGACGCCCAGGCGGTTGAGCTGGTCGTCGATGTAGTGCAGGTCGTCGACGCCCTCTTCCCAGGCGCCCTGGCCCACGCACATCGGTGGGCATGTTGGTGAGGAACGCGGGGATGTCGTTGTTGTAGAGGTTCTCGTCCATCCAGTCGCCGAAGAAGAAGCTGGTGCGATAGACGCCGGAAAGCGCGATGCAGCCCTGGAAGAGGTCCGGGCGACGGAAGGCGGCGATGGCGGCGTGCGTGGCGCCCATGCTGCAGCCAACAGCGAGCGGACGGAGGTCGGAGTTGTTCCAGGCGTGGACGCGCGGGACGAGCTCGTCGGTCACGAACTTGAAGTACTCCTCCTGGCGCCAGGCGCGGGCGCCCTTGTCGCCGCCCTCGTCGCTCCAGCTCTGCTCGTCGAGGTTGTCGACGGAGAACACCTGGATGCGTCCCTCCTCGATGAAGGGGGCCAGGACGTCGATCATGCCGAAGTCCTCGAAGTTGTTGCTCTTGGCGTCCTGGGCCTGGAAGGCGATGACGGGGTAGCCGCCCTCACCGTAGACGATCATGGACATGTTCTCGTTCAGCACGTTGCTGTGCTGGTTATAGTACTCGCGCTTCATTGTCAACCACTTCCAATGCAGGAGGTCGTAATTTGTCGGTGTCGCGTTTACGCTGTCGGGCAGTTTACCCAATCTCGGACATTTGCGCAGTTCAAATGGGGAGAAACTATGAAAAGGGCTGGTAGAGACCTCTTTTGAACGCGCGTTAAATAGCACGCGCACCTTAATTGGGCCGCTTTTGCTTGCTAACAAACTCGTAAAGAATTGTGCGGTTGCGATCCCGCTGCGTTACCCTTAGGCGTGCAACCAAACCAAGGACAGGGGACATCAACCATGGATCTAGGAATCGGAACCAATTGCGTGCAGGCAGGCTATCGTCCGGGTGACGGCGAGCCGCGCCAGCTTCCCGTCGTGCAGTCGACCACCTTCAAGTACGACACGTCCGAGCACATGGGACGCCTCTTCGACCTCGAGGAGGAGGGCTACTTCTACACGCGCCTGCAGAACCCCACCAACGATGCCGTGGCAGCCAAGATCGCAAAGCTCGAGGGCGGCACGGCAGGCATGCTCACCAGCTCCGGCCAGGCGGCCAACTTCTTTGCCGTCTTCAACATCGCCGAGGCGGGCAGCCACGTGGTGGCCTCCTCGGCCATCTACGGCGGCACCTTCAACCTGCTGGCCGTGACCATGGCCAAGATGGGCATCGAGACCACCTTCGTGAGCCCCGACTGCACGCGCGAGGAGCTCGACGCCGCCTTCAGGCCCAACACCAAGTGCGTGGTGGGCGAGACCATCGCCAACCCGGCGCTCGCGGTGCTTGACATCGAGAAGTTCGCCCAGGCGGCGCACGACCACGGCGTGCCCCTGATCGTGGACAACACCTTCCCCACGCCGATCAACTGCCGTCCCATCGAGTGGGGCGCCGACATCGTCACCCATTCCACCACCAAGTACATGGACGGCCATGGCGTGGGCGTCGGCGGGGCCATCGTCGACTCGGGCAACTTCGACTGGATGGCCCATGCGGACAAGTTCCCCGGCCTGACCACTCCCGACGAGAGCTACCACGGCATCGTCTACGCGGAGAAGTTCGGCATGGCCGGCGCCTTCATCACCAAGGCCACCAGCCAGCTCATGCGCGACTTCGGCAGCATCCAGAGCCCGCAGAACGCCTTCTACCTCAACCTCGGCCTCGAGAGCCTGCACGTGCGCATGCCGCGTCACTGCGCAAACGGCCAGGCCGTGGCGGAGTTCCTGCAGGCGCACCCGCGCATCGAGAGCGTGAGATACCCCAACCTGCCGGGCGACAAGTACTATCCGCTGGCCCAGAAGTACCTGCCCCAGGGCGGCTGCGGCGTGGTGAGCTTCTGCGTGGCTGGCGGACGCAGCGCTGCCGAGAAGTTCATGGCAGGCCTCAAGGTTGCCGCCATCGAGACCCACGTGGCCGACGCGCGCACCTGCTGCCTGCATCCTGCCAGCTCCACACATCGTCAGATGACCGACGACGAGCTGGTCGCGGCGGGCGTCATGCCTAACATGGTGCGCCTGTCCTGCGGCCTGGAGGACTCCGCCGACCTCATCGCCGACATCGAGCAGGCCCTCGCGCAGCTCTAGGCGCCACCTGACATAGAGAGTCCGCGATGGCGGCGGGCACGTTGGGAGACCCTCGTGCACGCCGCCTTCTGCATGTCGCCAAGGCAAGGCGGTACAATCGGGGCGTATTTGTGTCTGGGGCATCGCGTAGCGTGATGGTCCGCTACACGCTACGAGCGAGGAGGTCACATGGCGCGCATCATCTGTCCCAACTGCGGCGAGGTCATCGAGGTCGATCCCTCACGGGTGGAGGACCTTACCCGTCAGCTCCGTGACGAGCTCTTCGAGCACGACCTACAGGCCCGTCTTGCCGAGGTCGGCCATAGGCACGAGGCCCAGCTCGAGACGGCCCGCAGCGAGGAGCGTCGTGAGGCGGACCGTCGCGTGGCCGAGCTCGAGGCACAGCT
Organism: uncultured Coriobacteriaceae bacterium; assembly: GCA_902790135.1. Classification (GTDB taxonomy): domain Bacteria; phylum Actinomycetota; class Coriobacteriia; order Coriobacteriales; family Atopobiaceae; genus UBA1367. The sequence continues at coordinate 77,193 of CADAQM010000010.1, read as the reverse complement.
CAGCGGCATCCGGCACCAGGCCGAGCTCGACGTGGCGCGCGAGCGCACTGCGGCTGCCGAGCAGAGGGCGCAGCTCGAGCGCAAGCTCGACGAGGAGCGCATGAGGGCTCGTGAGCGTGCGGCCCAGGCATCGGATGCCGCCAAGGCAGCCGAGGCGCGCCTCTCCAGCGAGGTCACGCGCCTTCAGGCACAGCTTGCGGCGCAGGAGCAGACCTTGCGGGCACAAAACGAGGCGGAGCTGCTCAAGGTGACGGCCGACCTCCAGAGGGACAAGAGCAACCTCGAGGCGCAGCTTAACGTGGAGCGGGCCAACAGCGAGCAGGCGCAGGCCACGCTGCGTGCCGAGATGTCGCGTCGGGAGAACGAGCTCAACCAGCGTGCGGAGGAGCGTCTCAAGGCCAAGGACGAGCAGATCGAGCAGTACAAGGACGACCTGCAGCGCCTGCGCGACTACCGCATCAGCCTCTCCACCAAGCTCATTGGCGAGTCGCTCGAGCACCACTGCGAGGACGAGTTCAACCGCATCCGCATGCAGGCCTACCCGCGTGCCACCTTCGAGAAGGACAACACCGTCGTCGAGGGCACCAAGGGCGACTTCGTCTTCCGCGACTATGACGAGGATGGCAACGAGCTGCTCTCCATCATGTTCGAGATGAAGAACGAGGAGGAGCTCTCGAGCAAGCGCAAGCGCAACGAGGACCACTTCAAGAAGCTCGACTCGGACCGCACCAAGAAGAACTGCGAGTATGCCGTGCTCGTCTCCACGCTGGAGCCCGGCAACGAGTTCTACAACGCTGGCATCGCGGACGTGTCATGGCGCTATCCCAAGATGTTCGTGGTGCGGCCGCAGTGCTTCATCACCATCATCGGTCTGCTCAAGGCGGCCGCGCTGACCGCCCACCCGTATCGCATGCAGCTCGAGCGCATCAAGCGCGAGGAGCTCGACGTGACCACCTTCGAGGACAAGGTCTCCACGCTTGTGGGGGGCATCGAGAACGACTACAAGCTTGCCTCCAAGAACTACGAGCAGGCGTCCAAGGACATCGAGGCGATCATCGAGAAGCTCAAGCATCTCCAGGCTCAGCTGGGTACGGCGGCCAAACATCTTGGCACGGCCAGCAATCGCGGCAAGAAGCTGACGGTCAAGCGTTTGACCTGGGGAAACCAGACGATGAAGGCCGCATTTGCCGAGGCGGCGGCCGAGCGCGCCGCGCGGGCGGTTGAGACCGAGGGCGAGGTCGAGCCGATCGAGACGGACGAGGGCATCGAGCCGGACGATTGGGAGTAGAGGGCGTTTCGGCGAGTGCGCCGAGAAATGCGGAGGGACGACATGAACGAGGCAATGGGACCTCAAGAGCGGCTGGCACGCGAGATCGCCATAGAGGCGCATGGATCAACAATCAACCCCAAGACGGGAGAGGTGTACATCAACCATCCCGAGCACGTGGCTGCGCAGGTCAAAGGCGACGAGGCCAAGGCCGTGGGCTGGCTGCACGACGTGGTCGAGGACACCTCCTATACGCTGGATGACCTGCATGCCGCCGGTCTTTCCGCCGAGGTCGTAGAGGCTGTCGAGGCCATGACCCGCCGTCCGGGCGAGCGCTATTTCGACTACGTGCGCCGTGCCGCGGCAAACCCACTCGCGCGTGTGGTCAAAGAGGCTGACCTGCGCCATAACCTCAACCTTGGGCGCATTCCCGTGCCTACCGAGCGAGACCTCGAGCGCATTCGGACCAGGTATCTACCGGCGCTTCGCATCGTGCTCGGTCAGTAGGTGCTGCGAGCGAGCTACGCAGCAGATCGCTCCAGTGTTCGGACGATGTGCCGCGAGCTGTGCTCGGGTGACGGAAAATGACCGTTCATGTGCGTCGATGCACCGCTCGCCAGATATACCGAATGGGCCTTTCCGATGGGCGATTGGCTGGCTTTTGGCCGAAGTTCCTGTTGTACCGTAATTCCGATTGGCGAGACGGACGGAGGGACTGTATCCGATGGCAGAGGGTGTTCGAAGAGAGACAATCTGGTGCGAGTCGACGGACGGCATCTCGCGCCTTCATGGATATATCTGGTGGCCCGAGGAGGGCGTGATTCCTCATGCGGCCGTGCAGCTCGTGCATGGTATGGCCGAGTATATCGGCCGCTACGACGAGTTTGCGCGCTACCTCAACAGCAAGGGCTTCATCGTGTTTGGCCACGACCATATCGGGCATGGTGAGAGCGTGGCCTCGAAGGACGAGTGGGGCAACCTGCCCGTCGAGGGAGGCAAGGAGATCCTGGTGGAGGACGTGCATCGCGTTCGCACCGAGGCCCTTGCCCGCATAACCGAGGTCTATGGCGCCACTCCTGAGCTGTTCCTGTTTGGCCACTCCATGGGCAGCTTCGTGGTGCGTGCGTATCTCTCGCGCCATGGCGCGGGCCTTGTGGGTGCCATCATCTGTGGTACGGGCTTCATGCCTCCGCGTACGGCGGCTATGGGTAACCGCGTGGCCCGTCTGGTCGCCCGTGTGCGCGGTGGCAGCCATCACAGCAAGCTGCTCAACAATATGGGCGTGGGCGGCTATGCCAAGGAGATCGACGACGCCGAGACCGATCTCGACTGGCTCTCCCACAACCGTGACAACGTCAACCGCTACATCGCCGACGAGGCCTGCGGCTTCATGTTCACGGCGGGTGGCTATGTGACGCTCACCGACCTCATGCACGAGGTCTGCACTGCCGCATGTGTTTCCACCTACCCCAAGGACCTGCCTCTTCTCTACATCGCAGGCACCGAGGACCCGGTCGGCGAGTGCGGCGAGGGCGTGAGCAAGGCGGCCGACCTAGCGCACGGTGCCGGTGTGGCTGACGTGCGCTGCCGCCTGTATGCGGGCATGCGTCACGAGATTCTCAACGAGAATGGTCGCCAGGTGGTCTTTGACGACGTGGTGAGCTGGATGGAGGGATACCTCAAATGAGCGAGTCTGCAGGTAGGCCCCAGTACGTAGTGGCACTCGACCAGGGCACCACCTCATCGCGAGCGGTGCTGGTCGACCACGACGGCAAGATGGTCGACGTGGTGCAGCGCGAGTTCACGCAGATCTATCCAAAGCCAGGCTGGGTCGAGCACAACCCGCAGGAGATTCTCTTCTCCCAGCTGGGCAGCCTGACTGAGCTACTGCAGCGCCATGGGCTTGGCGCCGCTGACATCGCGTGCATCGGCATCGACAACCAGCGTGAGACCACCGTGGTGTGGGACCCCTCCACCGGAGAGCCCGTCTGCAACGCCATCGTTTGGCAGTGCCGTCGTACGGCCGACATGGTGGAGCGCCTCTGCGGCGACTCCGCCATTGCGGAGAAGGTCCGCGCCAAGACGGGCCTCATGCCGGACGCGTACTTCTCGGCATCCAAGATCGCATGGATTCTGGATAACGTGCCGGGTGCCCGTGCGCGCGCCGAGGCCGGCGACCTGCTGTTTGGCACCGTGGACACCTGGCTGGTGTGGGTGCTCACCGGCGGTCTCGTGCATGCCACCGACGTGACCAACGCCAGCCGAACGATGCTCTACAACATCCACGAGGGCTGCTGGGACCCCTGGCTGCTCGAGCTGTTCAACATTCCTGCAAGCATGATGCCTGAGGTGCGCCGCTCCTCCGGCAGCTTTGGCGAGACGAGCTATCCGGGCGTGCCGGCGGGCATTCCCATCAGCGGCGTGGCAGGCGACCAGCAGTCGGCCCTCTTCGGACAATGCTGCTTCGAGGCTGGCCAGGCCAAGAACACCTATGGCACCGGCTGCTTCCTGCTGCTGCACACGAGCGCTGAAGCTTGCGAGAGCAAGAACAACTTGGTCACTACCATTGCGGCGAGCGCACCGGATGTCGACCACACCGAGTACGCCCTCGAGGGTAGCGTCTTTGTGGCTGGCGCCGTGATCCAGTGGCTGCGCGACGAGCTCGGCCTCATCCGCGACGCTGGTGAGACGGAATACCTTGCCAACAGTGTCGCGGACAACGGCGGCGTGTACATCGTGCCGGCCTTCACGGGCCTTGGTGCGCCGTACTGGGCACCTGACGCGCGCGGTACCATCTGCGGCCTCACGCGTGGCGCGAACCGTGCCCACGTAGTGCGTGCAGCATTGGAGTCGCTGGCCTATCAGTCTGCCGACCTCGTGCGCGCCATGGAGGCCGATGCCGGGGCGCCCATCTCCACGCTCAATGTGGACGGCGGGGCAAGCCGCAACAACTTCCTGATGCAGTTCCAGGCGGACCTGTTGGGCTGCGAGCTGAGGCGCCCGCAAAACATCGAGACCACCAGCCTCGGCGCTGCCTACCTGGCAGGCCTGGGCGTTGGTTACTGGAGCGGCGTAGAGGAGCTGCGCCAGCTGCGTACGACCGACGACATCTTCACCCGCAAGATGGCCATGGAGCAGGTCGAGGGCTATCTCGACGGCTGGAAGGATGCGGTGCGTCGCACGCTGTAGGGTTTCGCGCTATCCCAAACTAAAGCTCTGACTGGGCGAGCATGATGCCCATCACCACGGCCATGCCGTCCTCGACGCTTGCGCTGTCAACCCACTCGTCGCGGGTGTGCAGGAGAGCACCGCGTACCGCACCGAGCGTATTGGCGGGAACGCCTCGGCTGAGGGGTATGTTGGCATCGGTCGAGGCGGCCTTGCCGACAGGCTCCTCGCCCGTGACGGCACGCATGACCTCGCGCGAGAGCTCGGTCATCTCCGCTAGTCCCTCTATGTGGCCTGCGGTCGCGGGCCGCCTGCCCACGGACTTCATCGACACCTCGACATCCTCGGAGGCAAAGCCTTCGACCGTGGCCCTCACGAGGTGCCGCATGTCCCGGAGAACGGCGTCTGACGTCGAGCGGTACTCAAAGAGCGCCTTGGCCTGCGCGGCGATGGCGTTGACTGTGGTCCCGCCCTCGATGCGACCTACGTTGATGGTGCAGGGCACGTCCTGGGGCAGGGGCAGCGCATAGAGTGCCTGCAGGATCGCGCAGAGACGCTCGATGGCGTTGGGGCGGCCGAAGTTTGAGTACGAGTGTCCGCCCTGCGTACGCACCTCGATCTTCCAACGGTGAGAGCCCACCGCCTCGTCGATCACCTGTGGCAGGTAGAGGTCGAAGGAGTAGAAGCGGCGGATGCGCGAGCCGTACTGCTCGAACAGCTGCTTGGTGCCCCTGAGGTTGCCCAGCCCTTCCTCGCAGGAGTTGGCCACGACCAGCACGCCAATCTCGGCTGGCATGAGCTGCGGGTTGTGTGCCAGGTGACGAGCGGCCATGAGCAACGCCACCAGGTTGGCGGTGTCGTCACCCACACCTGGCGCGTACATTCGACCCCCTTCTTCGCGCAACGGCAGTTCCACGGTGTCGGGAAAGACCACGTCGGTGTGGGCGGCAAAGACGACGAGGTCGCACGTTCCATCGTCCCCAAAGGGGCAGACGACGTTCGTGGCCTCGTCAACATAGGCTTGACTCATGCCGTTCTTATGCATCCACTGCATGATCTCGGCTGCACGTCGCTCCTCGTGCTGGGAGGGGGCGGGGATACGTGCGAGCGTACGCAGCAGGCGAAGGGCCTCGGCATGGTTCTCGTGTGCGAAGGCGCGTGCGTAGGCGAGCAGTTCGGGACTCATCAGGCCTCCTTGGGCAGGTTGGGCCACTCCCAGGCGCCGACAAAGGCATGCGGCGCATCGGTGGCGATGACAATGTTGTTGTCGCTGGTAAACGGGTCGCTGAGCCCGCAGGAGTAGACCCACACGTGGGAAAAGCACGCCCGCAGCGCCTCGGCTGTGACGTAGAGGGTCGCCGCATCTGGCCCCGAGATCGCCGAGACCACGTTGGCCAGATAGACGCCGTTCTCGTTCAGGTGGTCGCGCATGAGCTCGGCCCCGTCGTGCACAAGCAGGGAGAACTCGGGTGTGAGCGCCAAGAAGCAGTCGTTGATGATGATGTCAAAGCGCTCGTCGCAGCTCTCCAGCCACTCGAAGGCGTCGTCTACGTGCAGATTGAGCCTGCCGATCGCCTCGGCATGGTAGGTCTGCTCGAGCCGGTCTAAGAAGAAGTGCCTGCGCGCGATGCGCTCTATGGCGGGGTCAATCTCCACCACGTCGATGCGTGCGAGCTCGCTATGGTGAGCGACCAGGTGCTTGGGCAGGGCGTAGCCACCCCCTCCTAGGACGGCGGCGCTTCTTGGGCTGACCGCCGTTGCCGCCCATGGGTCGAAGGCGTGGTCAAAGAGGCGGTGGTACTCGAAGACGGGTTCTGCCCATCGGTCGTCGAGGTATGTGGCCGACTGGTAGGTGCCTGCAACCTCAAGCACGCGAATGCGCTCGTGCATCACGCGCCTATCGTCGTGCACTATGGTTAGCCCTGCCATGGTCCTGCCCACAAACACGATGCCCCGGGCACGTATGAGGGCAATTACCAGCGCCAACGTGGCGCATATGGCTATGGGCAAGGCTGGGGGCATGACTCATCTCCGTACGACTACAGGCCCAAGTGTAGCGCGCTGCCGACTCTGGCAACCTCACGAGCGTCTCGAAGGCGCAAAAAGGCGTACCCTTTGTGGGGTCGAGACCGAATGATTTGGTCTGCGCGATACCCTACGAAAGGACGCCGTCATGCCGCGCTTTCTCTTTGCCTGCGATTCGTTCAAGGGGACGATCTCGTCCGCGCGCTCTGCAGAGCTGTTGAGGGAGGCTGCTCTTGAGCGCTTCCCCGATGCGCAGGTCCACGGGGTGGAGGTAGCCGACGGGGGAGAGGGTACCGTCGATGCCGTGGTGAACGCCACGGGTGGGAAGCGTCGCATCGTGCGCGTGCACGGTCCGCGCGGTGCCGAGGTGGACGCTGCCTACGGGCTTTTGGGAGAAGGGCGTGCGCTCATCGAGATGGCTCAGGCATCGGGTCTCCCTCTGCTGGCGCATGCCGATCATGATCCTCTCGTCACCAGCACCTTTGGCACGGGCGAACTCATTGCCGACGCGCTCGACCAGGGCGTGACGGACATCTCGCTCGCCATCGGTGGCAGTGCAACCAACGATGGCGGCATGGGCTGCATGCGTGCGCTGGGCGTGCGCTTCGAGGACGCAGGTGGCAACGAGCTTGCCGGTACGGGTGCCGACCTCGAGCGCGTGGCCCGTGTGGACCTCTCGCAGATGGATTCGCGCATTGCCACGACGAGCTTCCACGTCATGTGCGACGTGGACAATCCCCTGGTGGGACCGCGCGGGGCCACGTACGTCTTTGGTCCGCAGAAGGGTGCCACGCCGCAGGTTGCGGACCGTCTCGAGGCGGGCATGCAATCGTATGCCAAGGTGCTCGCTCGGGCTTTCGAGGGCTTTGACCCAGATGCTGCGGGAATGGGTGCTGCTGGAGGCCTCGGTGCCGCTGCACGGGCCTTTCTCGGTGCCGAGCTCTTGCCTGGCGTCGAGCAGGTGCTGAATCTGGTCGGCTTCGACGGCTTGCTCGAGGGTTGCGACGTCTGCATCACCGGCGAGGGCCACGCCGACAGCCAATCCGCGCACGGTAAGGTGGTGAGCGGAGTCGCCGCGCGATGCGCAAGGGCAGGCGTCTCCTGCGTGGCCATCGTGGGCGGTATGAACGCGGACGCGCGAGAGCTTCTCGACTGTGGCGTGGATGCCTTGGTGCCTGCCGTGATTGACGTGAGCACGCGCGAGGAGGTGCATGCGCACGCAGAGGAGAACTTCTCCTACGCTGCCGAGCGCACCTTTGCCCTTCTTGCGATGGGCCGCAGGCTTGCGTAGTCGAGGGGGTTTATGGTGCAGAAGGTCAAAGACGTCTTTGTCGCCCCCACTGCGGTCGTGACCGGAGGGGTGACGCTCTCCGAGGGCTGCTCTATCTGGCACGGCGCCGTGCTGCGTGCCGACGAGGATGCCATCGTGCTCGGACCTCGTACCAACGTGCAGGACAACGCCGTCATCCACGTGTCGGCGGGGCATCCGACCGTCTTGGGCGAGGGGGTGACCGTTGGTCACGGAGCCATCGTCCATGGGTGCACGGTGGGCGACAACACGCTGGTAGGCATGGGTTCCATCATCCTGGACGGTGCCCGCATTGGCAGCAACTGCATCGTGGGGGCTGGCGCTCTGGTCAAGAAGGGGGACGTCATACCCGACGGGGTCGTGGTGCTTGGCACTCCCGCGCGCGCCGCTCGCAAGATGACCGAAGACGACATCGCGGCAAACCGCCGTAATGCCGACATATACGTAAGGCTGGCGCACGAGGTCGCAGAATCCCGCCCGCCAACACCGTCAACGAGGGAGAAACCGATGGAGATTCGCCGCGCGCAAGCGTCAGACATTCCCGACATCCAAAGGCTGCTGGTTCAGGTGTGCACGGTGCATGCCGAAGGGCGTCCCGACCTCTTCCAGGTTGGTGGCACCAAGTACACCGCCAGTGAGCTCGAGGAGATCGTAGCCGATGACAACCGTCCTATCTTCGTGTGCGTGGGAGAGGACGGGCACGTGCAAGGCTACGCCTTCTGTGTGGTCGAGGACTTCACGCAAGACACCGCCCGCACGCACGTGCGCTCGCTCTACATCGACGACATCTGCGTTGACGAGGCCGCCCGTGGGCGGCACGTGGGTTCCACCGTCTACAACTATGTGATCGACTGGGCCCGTGAGCGGGGTTTTTATAACGTCACGCTCAACGTGTGGTCATGCAATCCCGGGGCGCAGCGCTTCTACGAGGCCATGGGCATGAAGCCCTTCAAGATTGGCATGGAGCAGGTGCTCTAGAGCGGATGCGTCGCCACGGGTCCGTCCCCAGAGACGCAATGCCGCTCGGTTCCGTCCGCCAAGTCGTATCGGTCGCCAAAAGCGTGCCATTTGTCATGAGAGAAAAGGAGGGACAGGCCGATGACCTGTCCCTCCTGGCATAACGCTTGTGCGAAAGACTTACGCCTTGGCACCACCGGGGATCTCGCCGCCGCAGTGCGGGCAACGGGTGGCGCCTTCCTTGACCTCCTCGAGGCAGCTCGGGCACACGGGCGCGGGCGCGGGCTCCTCGGCAGGCTTGTCGAGGCCAGCCACAGCCTGGAACTTGTTCATGGCCTTGACGATGTTGAAGACGATGAAGGCAACGATCAGGAAGTTGATGACTGCGCTGATAAAGGCACCAAAGTCCATGCCAGCGACGACCAGCGAGCCAGCCATGTCGGCACCGCCACCGGTGAGAGTGGTGATCAGCGGGTTGATGATGTCATCGGTCAGCGACGAGACGATGGCCGTGAAGGCGCCGCCGATGATAACGCCGACGGCCATATCCATGACATTGCCCTTGGCGATGAACTGCTTGAACTCATCCATGTACTTGCTCATGCAAATCACTCCTTTGGTACGCATGCGGGTGCATGCGAACTACCATAGCAGATGGAGGAACCGTGAAGACTCCTCGAAAACGAGTGGCAATATAGCACGTATGACCACATATCGCCACCCGTGTTGCCGCTACGAGCTGCGCCGAGGTCTTGCCAGCTCGTCAGTGTCCAAGCAGATGGTGACCGGTCCGTCGTTGACGAGCGCCACCTGCATATCCGCCCCAAAGATGCCGCGTCCCACATGTGCCACGTCGGCTGCGGCCAGCGTGCAGAAGCGCTCGTAGAGCGGTATCGCGATTTCCGGACGCGCCGCTCCCACAAACGAGGGACGGTTGCCCCTGCGCGTGTCGGCAAACAACGTGAACTGGCTTATCACCAGAACCTCTCCGTCAACATCGGAAAGCGAGAGGTTCATCTTGCCCTCGTCGTCGTCAAAGACGCGGAGCCGTGAGATCTTGGCCCAGAGGCGCTCGGCTTCTGCCTCGGTGTCGTCGGGGGAGATGCCCAACAGCACCATGAAACCCTTGCCACAGCGTCCGACGACCTCGCCCTCGACCGTGACGCTCGCCTGCGACACGCGTTGCAGCACTGCTCGCATCGGTGCCTCCTACAGCCCGTACAGCGCCGAGAACTTCTCGGTGAGGTAGTCGGTGAAGTACGTGGCGGAGAAGGGCTCGCCGCAGGCGTCGAGGATCAGCTCGTTGGTGTCGCGCGAGCGTCCATGGCGCCAGATGCGGTCGCGCAGCCATGCGTGGATGGGGGAGAGGTCGCCCGAGGCACAGACGCCGTCGAAGTCCATGCCCTCGCGTACCATCGTGGCCTTGAGCTGCGCGCCGATGGCGCTGCCCAGCGCGTAGGTGGGGAAGTAGCCGATCAGGCCACCGGACCAATGGGTGTCCTGCAAGGCGCCACGTGCGTCGTTGGGCACGTCGATGCCCAGGTAGGCCTTGTAGCGCTCGGTCCAGAGGCGTGGGACGTCGGCCGCGTTGGCCTCGCCCGACATCAGGAGACGCTCGATCTCGTAGCGCACTAGGACGTGCAGCGGATAGGTGAGCTCGTCCGCCTCGGTGCGGATGGGCTGTGCCTCCACGCGGTTGGCTGCGGCGTAGAGTTGTCCGGGAGTGACGCGGCCGAGCTGCCCACGGAACTGCTTTGCCATGACCTCCACTAGGCGCGGTGCAAAGGCGAGGCTGCGGCCCACGTAATTCTCGAAGAAGCGGGACTGCGCCTCGTGCATGCCGCTGGAGGTGCCGCCTTTGAGCGAGGTGCGGTCGAGTGCGGGGTCCACGCCCATCTCGTAGAGCGCGTGACCGCCCTCGTGCAGCATGGTGTAGACGTTGGAGAGGACGTCATTCTCGTGCACGTGGCACGCGACAATCGCATAGTTGCTGGTCAGGCCATCGGAGAAGGGGTGCTCGGTGGTCAGCAGCAGCACCTTGCGCTCGTCGAGACCCTCCAGGCGGATGAGGTCGCGTGCCAGCTCCATCTGGCGGCTGGCATCGAAGCGACCCTGGAAGGGCGAGCGGGCCGGGTTGCGACGGCTTGCGGCAACGTCTGCCAGAAGCGGCACCGCGACCTCCTTGACCTGCGCGAAGAAGCGGTCGTAGAAGGCGCAGTCGGTGTCGTGCTCGAACTCGTTCAACCAGACGTCGTACGGGTCTGCCGCGGCGTTCTTGTAGGAGGCCATCTCGCGCATGGAGGTGACGATGCGGTCGAGGTAGGGCTCGAAGGATGCCCAGTCACCGGCGTTCTTGGCACGACGCCAGACGTCGTCCGCCTCGGTGACGAGCCTCGTGAAGGCAGACTGGACCTCGGGTGGCACGTCGACCAGCTCTGCGCGGTCGCGCTGCAGGATGCGCACCTGTGCTGCCTGGATGGGGTTGAGCAGCGCGCTGGCTGCGGAGAGGCGGTCGAGCAGCTCTCCGGTCTCGCGCGAGCAGAGCAGCGCCTGGTCCTCCTCCTGCAGGATGGCGAGCGCCTCGCCGCGGTCGGCGGTCGCGGCCTCGGGGTCGATGGTTGCGCCATAGCACGACATGCCGGCCTGCGCGTAGCGGTGGGCAAAGAGGTGCCGCTCGAGCTCCTCGAGCTCGGCGATGTCCGCCTTGGGGTTGCTCACGCCCGCGGGCGCCACGTATCGTGGCGTGCCAGGCAGGACGATGGTCGCGCCGGGATCGGCGCCGTCAAAACCGGTGAGGGTGGGTTGCTCTTGGCTCATGGTTCCTCCGCTTTGGTACAGGTAAGGCTGACCAGTCCAGTGTAGCTTCTGTTGTGCTCACTCGGGGGAATGCATCTCCCACCATTTGCACAATTGAGCGATACTGAACCTGTCTGGAACGGCGTTTCGGTGCCGCTATCTGCTGTTACATGTGTACCGAGAGCCGTAGGAAGGGATGTTTGTCCACGAGAAGGGATTGCATAATGGAGAAAGTTCTTGGCATCGACATCGGCGGTACCAGCATCAAGGTTGGCATGTTCTCGGCTGAGGGCACCCTTGAGGCCGTCACCAAGATCCCGACGGGCGAGATCGTGAGCGAGGCCGCATTCGCGGTGGTCACCAACGGTCTGAAGGACCTGCTCGCCGAGAATGGCGCCACCCCCGATGACGTCATCGCCATCGGCCTTGACGTGCCCGGTCCCGTGGACGACGAGGGCAAGGTCGGCATGCTCGCCAACATCGAGCTCGATCCCGAGGGCCTGCAGGCCGCCATCAAGCGCACCTTCAAGAAGGCCAACCTCGCCTTTGTCAACGATGCCAATGCTGCTGCTCTTGGCGAGCTGTGGCAGGGTACCGCCAAGGGCGCCAACAGCTTTGTGCTGATCGCCATCGGCACGGGCGTCGGCGGCGGCGTGGTCGTCAATGGCAAGCTCGTAGCGGGCGCCTTCGGTGCCGGCGGCGAGATCGGCCATGTCACCGTCAATCGTGACGAGACCGAGAGCTGCGGCTGCGGCCGTAAGGGCTGCCTCGAGCAGTATGCCTCGGCCAAGGGCATCGTCACGCAGTACAAGAAGGAGTGCAAGCGCTTGGGCACCGAGCCGGTGGCTCTGGATGGCCCGACCGACACCCTCTCCATCTTCAACGCGCATCGCGCTGGCGACGAGGCGGCCATCGCAGCCCTGCGCGGCATGTGCGACACACTCGGCTATGCCCTCGCGCAGATCTCCGTGGTCGTTGACCCGCAGGTCTACCTCATCGGCGGCGGCGTGGGTGGCGGCTTCAAGCTCTATGCCGAGGACCTGCGCAACTCCTTCCGCAAGTACTGCCTGGCTCCCAGCGCGGCTACGCGTATCCTGCCTGCCAGCCTTGGCAACGACGCCGCCATGTACGGATGCGCCTATCAGGCCCTTCTGGAGCGTGGCGCCTAGGCAAATGTAACGTCTGTGCCACGCTAAAGGCATAAAATGGCCCCGTCCCAAGTCTGTGGGGGTCGTATGGCGGCAAGCGTGGTACATTCGATAGAGCGACTGGTTCCTCAATGAGAAGGAGTTTTGCATGAGCGATTTCGTTAAGGCCGAGCAGGTCTTCCTTGACAACCCCGCCTCCACCGTCGACGAGGCTCTCGAGTTCCTGGCCAACAAGGCCGCCGAGGCTGGCCTTGCCACCGACGCCGCCTCCGCTCTCGCCGCCTTCAAGGAGCGCGAGGCCATGGGCACCACCGGCATGCAGTCCGGCTTCGCCATCCCGCACTGCAAGTGCGCTGCTGTCAACGACGCTGCCATCTATGTCGTCAAGTTCGCTGGCGACGTCGAGTGGGAGTCCATGGACGGCAAGCCCATCAAGGTCGCCATCGCCCTGTTCGCCCCCGACGGTGACGTGCACCTGAGCCTTCTCTCCCAGGTCGCCATCATGCTGATGGATGGCAAGTTCCAGGAGAAGATCCTGGCGTCCAACGACGCTGCTGAGATCGCTGCCGCCATCAACGCAGGCCTTGGTGCGTAAGTAGTCTTCGGTTCAGACGAGAGGGGCCCGGCACTGCGTGTGTCGGGCCTTTTTGGCAAAAGGAGGCACTATATGGCAGAGTTCATCACTCCGTCCCAGGTTTTTCTCGACGTTTCCGTAGCCGATGTCGACGCGGCGCTCGCCTTTATCGCCGCAAAGGCCGCCGAGCTGGGCATCACCGATGACGAGCAGGCTGTGCTCGCCGGCCTCAAGGCCCGCGAGGCGGACGGCTCCACTGGCATGCAGGCTGGTTTCGCCATCCCGCACTGCAAGAACGCCGCCGTCAAGGAGGCCTCGGTCATCGTGGTCAAGTTTGCCGAGGATGTCGATTGGCAGTCCATGGACGGCGCGCCCATCCACACCGCCATCAGTCTGCTCGTGCCCGACAGCGAGGCTGGTACCACCTTCCTCAAGATGCTGTCCAAGGTCGCCGTCATGCTGATGGACAACGAGTTCCGTACGGCGATTCTGGCCACCAGCGATCCCGCCGAGATGGCCGCCATCGTCAACGGTCGCATGGAAGATTAGGCTCCCGCGTCACAGAGTTGCAGGTTTGGCGCCGCCTCGCTTGACGGGGCGGCGTTTTGCTATCGATAGAGCTTGGGACGGCGGTGCTCGAAGACGGGCATGGCGTTGCGTGCCGAGGTGACCTCGTCCGTGTCTATGTGCGCGATGACGAGGCCCTCTCCCTTGGACGGACCGTTGGGGTCGGGTCCCTGCGCAATAAGCTCGCCGAGCGGACCATACACAAGGCTCTCTCCCACGAAGCGTTCCCCAGCGTGGCAGATGCCCGCCACAAAGAGTTCGTTCTCGATAGCACGAGCCTTGAGCAGCGTCCTCCAGTGGTCGAGCTTGTGCGGACCTTCGTACCAGGCGGCAGGGTAGAGTAGAAGGTTGGCCCCGGCGAGGGATGCGGCGCGCGCGGACTCGGGAAAGCGCAGGTCATAGCATATGGCCGGCCCCAAGGTGCAAAACGGCGTGGGCACGATGGCGGTGAGCTGGTCTCCCGCCGACATACGCTCGGACTCGAACACGCCATGGGCGTCGTAGAGGTGGCACTTCCGGTAGCTGCCCGCAAGGACGCCGCGGTCATCCACTGCAAAGGCTGTGTTGAAGGGTGGGCCACCTGCGGGGTTGACCTCGCTCATTGTGCCGACGATCCAGAGGTGGTGCCGCGCGGCAATGCGACCGACCTCTTGCATGAAGGGCCCATCCAGCGTCTCCGCCAGCGCTTTGAGCTCCGTCGCGCTCATCTCGCGAGGGCTCATGAGTGCCTCTGGAAAGGCAAGCAGCGTCGCTCCAGCTGTCTCGGCCTTTGTGGCAAAGCCCTCGATCTGCGCGAGCACGTCTCCGTCCTGCGGGTACCCGCTCTGTGCCAAGGCCAGCGTGAATTGCATGGCTCCTCCTCTCGGTTGAGTGCCATGGTACGCCACGTGCGGGCTGCGTTGTCTGCGTTTCTCTGGGCTACATGCGAGTGCCTTGCCAGAGAGGCCGACAAGCGAACGAAGGTTGAGGCGCGCTTGCGAGTCCCCCTATACTTGACGGCGTTTGGCATCTTCAAGGGAGGCAATCATGAAGTTCCGCGGGGCAAATCTGGGCAACTGGCTGGTGCTGGAGAAGTGGATGGGAACGTCGCCGCTCTCCTCGGCAAAGAGCGAGGATGACCGTGGGCTCATTGACGAGTTCGATCCCGAGGAGCTTGCCCTCGCCCTCGAGCGCCATCGCTCGACCTACATCACGGAGTTCGACTTTGTCTGGATGGCGCAGTCCAACATCGACCTCGTGCGCATCCCCGTGCCGTACTACCTCTTTGGCACCGAGCATCATGCGGCGTGCGTGGAGCATCTGGACAATGCCTTCATGTGGGCGGAGCGTTGGGGCCTCAAGGTGCTCGTGGACCTGCATACCGTGCCCCTCTCCCAGAACGCCTTCGATAATGGCGGCTACATGGGCCTTTGCGCCTGGGCGCAAGATCCCGCGCGCGTCGACTTTGCCATCGACGTGTTGGAGAAGATCGCCCGCCGCTATGCGGGAAACCCTGCCCTGTGGGGCATCGAGGCGCTCAACGAGCCGGCAAGCGAGTTCATGCTCAACATGAACCTCAAGAACTACGGGGAGAACTACCCGGATCGCGTAGCACGCTCCAAGGTGATCTCACGCGAGACGCTGCTCGACTTCTATGACCGCGTCTACCAGCGACTTCGTCCGATCGTCGGGCCAAAGGTGGCGCTCGTCTACCACGACCAGTTTGACCTTGCCTCGTGGGACGACCTGCTGCCCGAGGACCGCTACGAGAACGTCGTCATCGACACGCACATGTACCTGAACTTCAACGACTTTGGGTTCAAGAGCTTTGATGTCGCGGAGTATCAGGCCAAGATTGCCGAGTTCGCCGATCAGGTGAGGGCTGCCGCCAAACACCATCAGGTGCTGGTGGGCGAGTGGTGCCTGGGTAACCACAGCCCGCACAAATCGGAGCTGGACGCCGAGGGCAAGCGTGACTTCTATCGTGCGCTGTCCGACGCCCAGCTGGATGCCTGGGACGAGGGCATCGGCGGGTGCTACTGGAGCTATCGCGTGGACGATTCCGAGCATCTCGACTGGGATCTTCGCCATTGCGTGGCCAAGGGCTGGGTCGATATGCGCCATGGTCTCGAGCCAGGTGGTGACGACGCGCCCGCAGACCCACTTGCTGGTCTCGCGGCGCTGTTCCAGTAGATGCGTCCCGTCTGCGTTGGATCTCACAAAGGAGCAACCATGACCAAGCCCTATGAGCTCGATTGGGCCCGCCTGCCGCTGGAAGGTGCGAACAACGTCCGTGAGCTGGGCGGATACCCAACTGCTGACGGTGGGCGGACGCGCTATCACCGCTTTCTGCGCAGCGACTGGTTGTGGCAACTCACCGATGCCGACCGCGACTTCCTGCGTGGGTATGGCCTCGTGGCGGTTATCGACCTGCGTGACCCGATGGAGGTCTCTCGCGAGCCCGACGTGGACTTTGGACCCGACGTGCGCACGGCAAACTTCTCGCTGCTCAAGCTGGACATCTCCAACGAGGAGATGATGAAGCGCATCTACGAGGACAAGCGTCCCAGCTTCTGCGAGCTCTACCAGATGGTGCTTGCCGCGCATGAGAGTATTGCGCGCTGCTTCCAGTTCATTGCGGAAGCGCCGGAGGGCTGCATACTCTTCCACTGCATGGCGGGCAAGGATCGCACGGGCATTCTCGCCATGCTGCTCATGGCGCTCGCCGGCTGCGACAAGTGGGACTGCGTGGCCAGCTACGTGCAGACGCGTGCCCACATGATGCGCAACGAGGGCTATGCGGCCGATTACCTGCGGCAACAGGACCTGGACCGAGAGAACTTCTGCGATTCTCCTGCGTATGCGATCGAGTACGCGTGGGATGCGGTCGAGCGTGCGGGAGGCGTGGTTGCGTTCCTGCACGACTGCGGCATCGACTACGAGACCATAGCAGAGGTGAAAGCGCGCCTGGTCTCCTAGGGAGTGCGCTTTCTCGTCTCGCGGAGCGGGAGCTACGGCATGCGGCAGGCGTCGCGGCAGTCGCAGGTCGTGAGATGGTCGTTCACGAGACCGACGGCCTGCAGGTAGGAGTAGGTGATAACCGGTCCCACAAAGCGCATGCCGCGCCGCTTGAGGTCGGCCGACAGCCTGCGCGAGAGTTCGGTTTCGGTGGGGATCTCGTCCATGCTGGTCCACGAGTTGACTATCTGGCGTCCATCCACAAAGCCCCACAGGTAGGCATCGAGCGAGCCAAACTCCCGCTGGATTGCCTGCGCAACCTGCGCATTCGAGCGCGCGGCAAAGACCTTGCTTCGCGCGCGTACGATGCCGGGGTCCATAAGGGCGGCTTCGAGCTCCTCGTCGCTCATCTCGGCGCAGCGATCGATCTCAAAGCCGTGGAAGATGCGGCGATACACCGGGCGCTTGTGCAGGATGGTGCGCCACGAGAGACCGACGCTCGCTCCTTCGAGGCAGAGCATCTCAAAGAGTTGGCGATCGTCGTGGACGGGCCTGCCCCATTCGTGGTTGTGGTAGGCGAGCAGCTCGTCGGTCACATACCACGAGCGGCAGTCGAGCGGATTCGCGATGGCCATGGCTCCTCCTTCGGGCGTGACTCAATGATAGCGGTGCATGCGGTTGAGACAAAAGAAGCTATACCCTGGAAACAGGGGACAGGTACCTGTTTCCCTTCACCCTTCTCACCCAGCTCTCAAGCAGCGGCCTTTCCTGCACGCGATATGACCTTAAGCGAAATGCCTGTCAGCCGCTGGATCTGCCTCACACCAAGCCCCATTTTCCGCAGCGTGACGAGTGCCTCGTCCCTTGCCGCGCGATTAAGACCTTTCATGTTCAAAACAGCGTCCCGACCGAAGACGTCTTCCGCAATCCGGAGGGCCTGCTCGTCAGACAGATGAGCAATAGTATGCTCATCAACGTCCATGCATTGGTCGTCGTCGTGGCTGGCATTGTGGAAGAGCAAGAATTGATTCTTGCTGCCGAAGACGCTCAGTACCAGTGACGGATCAATATGAACAGGCCTGCTCACGTACTCATCGAAGCTGCTCCAACGGTAGTGAAGATCTTTGGCTGCCCCCGCTTTAAAGGGATTCTCATGGATATATCTCACGAGGGTCATGAGGTACTCGTCGGTCTCAACTGCCTCGGATTTGTAGCGTGTTCCAAAGAGCGACCCACTATGCCCGTGGACCCTGTTGAAGTATCCCGCATGGTTTGTCTGAAGTCCGTGCATGAGGTGTGCGAGATCAGAAAAAGAGATGTCGAGCAGCAGATGGAAGTGGTTGTCCATCAAGCACCATGCCAGAAGGGAGCCTTCGTGCTCGACCAGCAGGCTATCTAACCTGCTCATGAAGAATCGCCTGTCTAGGTCGTTTTCAAAGATGATTTGTTTTCCCGATCCACGGTTAATCACGTGGTAGAGGGAAGTACTGCTCTCTTTACGCGCTGCTCTTGGCATGGTTCTCCTCTCGTGGATTCGGATGTGGGTTGTTACCTTATGCCCAAATGGTGTGACCATGAAACATATGGGTGCAGGGGAGCGGGAACACGTGGGAAACAGGTGCCTGTCCCCTGTTTCCCTTACTATGGGAGAAGGGGAACAGGTGCCTGTCCCCTGTTTCCCGTCGGTCGTGCGCACGGACGTTCTGTCCGTGGACGGCAGGGGAGGGATAAGGGAGATATGCCGATGAAGACCGCTGTGTTTCTGGATCTCGACGGAACCTTGTGGGAGTGGGGCGTGGTGCCCGACTCTGCACGCGAGGCCATCCGGCGCGCGCGGGCCAACGGCCACAAGGTGTTGACTAATACCGGACGCGCCCGCTCTGAGGTGCCTGACCTCACCTATCTGGGGCTCGACGGGTTCTGCTTCGCAGCGGGAGCCGAGGTGATTCTCGATGGCAAGACTATCGTGGATGAGCCGCTGGGAGAGGGTCGTCTCCGTGCGGTGGCGGGCGTGTTTGACTCCTTTGAGCTCAATTACAGCCTCGAGTCGGGTGAGAACAGCTGGCTTTGCATCAACGATCAGGCTGCGTTCGAGAGGCTGCTCGACATGGTTGGGGGTACGCCCGATCCCATCTTCCATGCGCCGCGCTTGCAGGATATGCCCGACGAGCAGTGGGGACGCATTCACAAGACCTTCTATCATGGCGCTGGCCCCGTGTATGAGCAGGTGGTCGCGGCGATGCCCGAGGACGTGGTGCTCACCTACCTCGGGCCCGGCTTTGCCGAGGCAACTGCTGCGAGCGTGAACAAGGCAACAGCGATGGAGGCCGTACGTGCCTACCTCGGCGCCGATGAGTGGTGCACGATGGCTTGCGGGGATTCCGACAACGACCTCACGATGCTGCGTGCTGCGGATGTATCAGTGGCCATGGGTAACGGGAATGACAACGCCAAGGCTGCCGCCACTTGGGTTACGACCGACATCCACGACGACGGTCTGCTCAACGCCTTCGCGCACTTCGGCCTCCTGTGAACGGTGGCCGGGGCGTGCATCTGGTGTGGAGGCGTTTTCCTTTGAATGGGTGCTATCTGGCATAGGAGGTGCTTCATGCGTCAGTACGTAGTCGATGCGTTTACGGACAAGGTCTTTGCGGGTAACCAGGCGGCCATTTGTGTGGTTGACGAGTGGCCCGAAGACGCCTTGATGCAGGCCATAACCATCGAGAACAACTTCTCCGAGACGGCCTTCGTGAGACCGCTCGATGACGGGCGCTACTACCTTCGGTGGTTTACGCCCGCCCGTGAGATCGACTTTTGCGGGCATGCGACCTTTGCTGCGGGCTATGTCGTCCTCAACTTCTATGCCAAGGATGCCGACCACGTGGTGTTTGCCACGAACGAGGTCGGCGAACTCGTGGTGAGTCGTGCGGGGGACCTGTACGAGCTGGACTTTCCGGCATACGAGCTTGAACAAGTTCCCGTGACCGATGCCATGGAGGCTGCGCTCGGCGCGCGTCCGCTGGAGGCGTGGATGGCTCGCGACCTGCTCTGCGTGATGGACTCAGCAGCCACGGTGCGTTCGCTCGAGCCCGATCAGGCAGCCATCGAGGCGCTTGATGGCTTACTGGTGCATGTGACCGCTGCGGGCGAGCAGGGCTCCGGCTACGATTGCGTGAGCCGCTCCTTTGCCCCCAAGCTCGGCATTGCCGAGGACCCGGTATGCGGGAGTGGCCACTGCCACATCCTGCCATATTGGGCGGAGCGTCTGAACAGGCGGGACCTCACGGCCTATCAGGCAAGTCGACGTGGCGGGACGCTGTTCGGGCGCGTGGCGGGTGACGGCCGCTGTGTTCTCGCCGGCAAGGCAGCCCTCTTCTCGGTTGCAGACCTCATGGTCTAGAGTTCGCGCATCTGGTGCGCGCCGAGTGCTCATCTGCGCTCCATTGATGAAACATGTTTCAGAACGATGTGTCTGAAGTATAATGAGGGCGCATCGAGAGGAGCATTATGAACACGATTGAACTCATGGACGGCAGCGTGTCGTCTTTCTCCAAGACTGACCGCGCCATCTACGAGTCGCTTCGCAAGTTTCCCGACATGTTTGCCACGCGCAGCGTGACCGACATCTCGAACAGCGGTGGCTTCTCCAAGCCGGCTCTCACGCGCTTTGCGCAGCGCCTGGGCTTTGGCGGCTTTGTCGAGTTCCAATACCAGTTTGCACAGGACTTGGAGGAGCGCCGTCAGCGTTCCGATATGCCCACCAATGCCGAGATATATGGCGGGCTACTCAAGCTGGTGGAGGAGCGTGTGGACAAGGCCCAGCTACAGGCCTTGATTGAGCGCATGCGCGCCAGTCGCCACGTGTACATCATGGGCTACAACCTCTCGCGTATTCCGGCCGAGGAGCTCAACATCGCCCTGCAGTTCGACCCGTCAATCTCCGCCTCATATCCGCAGGTAGATGTGGGTCAGCGATTCACCAAAGACGATCTGCTCATTATCTATACCGCAGTAGGCGGCGACTCCCACAAGGGGCTCTTGCACGAGTTCAAGGTCGGACGCAACGTCAAGCCGTACATGGTGCTGGTTACCACCAACTCCAAGCATCCACTGCGGCGCAACTTTGACGAGACCTTCGTGTTGCCAACCGCCACTGTCGGGACGTCTGACCGCACGGTGCTTGCCGATACGTTCTCTTTTCTGATGTTCAATGACCTGCTCGCGCAATTGCTGCCCGCTGCAGTTTGAGTGTGCCCTCCTCGATCGAACGAATCAATTGAAACAAATAACAAATTTATAGTTGAAACAGATTTCACTATGTTGTATAGTGGTTCCCGAGAAGAAGGAAGCGCTTCCCAAACCGCGCAGGAGCATGGCCGGCAACTGCGCACCTAGCATTCCAAAGAAGGAAGGGAACCATGAATCAGTTCATCGAGAAGATGACCGCCATTTCAGGCAAGATCGCCCAGAACTGGGTCATTCACGTCATCATGAATGCCTTCATGATGCTTCTGCCCATCACCATGCTCGGCTCGTTCGCAGCGCTCTTCAAGGGCATCGGCATCGAGTCATACCAGGCGCTCATCACCTCCACTGGCGCAGTTACCGTGCTCAACACCATCTACCAGTGGACGACCGGTATGATCGGAGCCTACCTGGCATTCTTGGTAGCCTATGCTTTCGCGCAGCACACCAAGTGCGCCCGCTCCGAGATGGCGGTCGGCCTCACCTCGCTCGCATGCTTCCTCATCTGCACGCCCTACATCATCCCCGAGGAGCCCTTCGCGCCGTCCACCCTGCCCACCACTTGGCTGGGCTCTCAGGGAATGTTCAGCGCCATCATCATCTCCTTCGTTGTCGGTGGCATCTACCTCGCCTGCCAGAAGGGCCACGTCGAGATCAAGCTGCCCGAGCAGGTGCCGCCATTCATCAGCGCCCAGTTCTCCAGCCTCATCCCTGCTGCCATCGCCATGGTCCTCTTCGGCATCGTCTCCATGGTCTTTGCTGGCACTGAGTTTGGCACCATCCACCAGCTGGTCTACTCCATGATCGCCCTGCCGCTGCAGTCCGTGTCCTCCAACGTCTTTGGCTACTGGATCCTCATGGTCTTCCTGTACGGCCTCTGGTTCCTGGGCATCCACGGCGGAATGACCGTCGGCCCCATCATCATGATGCTCTTCATGCAGCTCCAGATGGAGAACCTCGCTGCCTTCCAGGCTGGTACTCCTATGCCTCACCTCTGCTCTGGTGATGCCCTTACCTTTGGCACTGGCTCCATCCCCATGCTTGTCGCCGCCCTCTTCATCATGAAGTCCGAGCAGGGCAAGGCTGTCAGCCGCATGGCCGTTCTCCCCGCACTCTTCGGTGTCGATGAGCCCGCCTACTTCGGTATGCCCATGATTCTGAACCCGATCTTCTTCATCCCCTGGGTCCTCGGTGCTCCGACCATCTCGGTCTTCGGTACGCATATCCTCAAGCTCATCGGCCTGCTGCCCTACGCCAATGGCACCGGTGGCTCCGCAGCCAACCTGCCATTCTTCATGGGTAACCTCATGAGCTACGGCACGCCTGGTCTGATCTGGGGCTGCGTGATGTTTGCAATCATCGTGCTCATGTACGTGCCCTTCGTGAAGGCCTACGACAAGCAGCTGCTCGAGAACGAGTCTGCCGCTTCCGAGGAGTAAGTCCTTCCTTCCTTGGCGGGGGCCTTCGGGCTCCCGCCTTTCGACCATTAAGGGAGTGTGTCAACACCTCCGTCCCCGTGACACACCCGTCCCCGTGACACACCCCGAGAAAGAGAGAATCCCATGAAGATCCTGGTTCAGAGCGACGACTACGGCATCACCCGCGCGGTCAGCCTCGGCTGCATCCATGGCATTAGGAACGGCGTGGTGCGCAACACCGGCATGTTTGCAAACATGCCTTGGATCGAGGAGTGCGTGGAGTGGATCAAGCCCTATCTGGGCGACATCGCCTTTGGCATCGACCTCAACGCCTCCACCGGCCCCTCCATCCTGGGCCACGACAAGGTGCCCGCGCTCACCCACGAGGACGGCATGTTCCTCGGCAGCCGCGAGAACCGTGCACTTGACACCGACGAGAACGATCACGACCACCTGGCCGCCGTCGCCGACCAGCTGGAGGCCGAGTTCCGCGCACAGATCGAGCGCTACATCGAGCTCGTGGGCCACAAGCCCGACTACATCCACAATCATGCCTACGGCACCCTCACGACCGACCGCATCACGCGCGAGCTGGCCGTCGAGTACGGCGTCATGTGCTCGGTGGGTCTGAACGACCGTCCCGAGGTCAAGCAGATGGGCATGGGCTGGTACAAGTGGGGCGGCCCCGAGGAGCAGCTGACCGAGGACCCGCTGGGCTACATCACCAGCGACCATGACGGCTTCCTCACCAGTGGCAAGGAGTACGGCTACCTGGTGAGCCACTGCGGCTACGCCGATGCGGACCTCTTCCGCCTGACGAGCTTCACCACCTGCCGCCCGATGGACCTCGACTGCATGACCAGCCCCGAGCTGCGCGCCTGGCTCGACGAGCACGACATCGAGCTGGCAAGCTTCAACGACCTGCCGCGCGGGTGGGTCGCCGAGCAGTCCACCGAGCCGCACGCCACGATGGTGATGTAGCGTTTCTTGTTATACGTTCAAACCTAAGCGGGTCAGGGGACGTCACTGAAAAAATGTCCCCTGACCTGTGCGTTTCATCATCTGAAACGCTGAGGCTTGTATTGGAACATGTGATGCCTTTCCGCAGCCATACGCTGTATTCAGCGGATAGAACCCTATTGGGAAGGAAAGATCATGTCCGATACGCAAGACAACGCTTTCATGAGATTCCTCAACGAGAAGCTTGTGCCATTCTCAACCAAGGTTGCCCAGAACAAGTACATCCAGGCCATTGGCGGAGGCTCCATGAGCCTTATGGCCATCATCCTTGTGGGATCCATCTTCAACCTGCTCAACACTCTGCCTATTGAGGCTTATCAGGCGTTTCTTGCGAGCACCGGTCTGGGCGGAATCTTCGCTGCCATCTACAACGCGGCCATGAGCTTTATGGCCCTCTTCATGGTGGCAAGCGTTGCACGTGGCGCAGCAAAGAGCTTCGGTCATGAGGAGCTTGGCTTCGAGAACATGTTCCTCGCCCTCATGGCGTACCTCATCATGGTTCCCCTTACCGCTAACGACGCTGGTGACTCGCTCGTCAACATCAACTACCTTGGTAGCCGCGGCGCCTTCATGGCCTTCTTTGCCGCCCTCGTCACCACCAAGATTCACATTGCCGTCGTCGAGCGCGGGTTCACCATCAAGATGCCCGCCGGTGTGCCCGAAAGCGTGGGCAAGACTTTCACGGCCATCATCCCTGGCTTCTTCGTTGCCGTCGTGTTCGGTGCGCTTCGCCTCGCCTTTGGCTTCACCTCCTATGGCAACATGATCGACTGCGTGTACACGCTGCTTCAGATCCCGCTCGCTGGCATTACTGGCAGCCTCCCCGGCTTCATCGTCCTCATCCTTGTTGCACAGATGCTGTGGTTTGTGGGCGTACACGGCTCCTACACTGTCCTGCCCGTGCTGTTCCCCATCTGGTTCTCCTACCTGCCCGAGAACATGGCAGCCGCTGCTGCCGGCGAGGCGATTCCCCACATCTGGAACATCTCCATGTATGACTTTGCCTGCAACGGCGGTTGCGGTTGCACCCTCGGCCTGGTCATCGTGATGGCGCTCTTCGCAAAGTCCCAGCGCTACAAGCAGTTCTCCAAGCTCGTGCTTCCCTGTGGCCTCTTCAACATCAACGAGCCTGTGGTCTTTGGTCTGCCCCTCATGTACAACTTCACGTTCCTCATCCCCTTCATGGTGACCCCCATCCTTTCGCTGCTCATGGCCTATGGTGCCATCCAGCTGGGTCTCATGCCTGCGCCGACCGGCATCATCGGCATCAGCTCCATGCCCATCGTGATCTACGGCATCATGCAGGGATCGTGGAAGATTGCCGTGTACCAGGTCGTTGCCACGCTCATGAGTGCCGCCATCTGGCCCCCCTTCTTCAAGGCTGCCGATGCGCAGGCGCTGGCTGAGGAGCAGACGGCCGAAGCTGCGGGCGAGCTTGCAGCATAGCCCCTTCCTTCCCATACGCCGGGAGGCCATTGGCCTCCCGGCGATTAACCCGTTTAGTAGTTCATTCATAAGTGAAAGCATCTAATAAGAAAAGGAGCAGTACCATGCACGTTGCGTTCGTATCTCTCGGTGCGTTTGGCCACGTTAATCCCACCCTGCAGCTTGCGAGCGAGCTGGTGGCGCGCGGCGAGCGCGTAACCTACTTCTGTCCGGAGGACTTCCGCAAGGTGATTGAGCCTACGGGTGCTACGTTCGTGGCTGTTCCTTCGTGGATGGCCGATAACGATCCTCAGAAGCAGGAGAAAAAGGACGACGGCGCCGATGACAACGTCGCCGCTGTCGTGCCGTTCCTGTTCCTGAACGAGGCAGGCGCCTATGTCGACACGGTGCTCGACACGCTGCGCAACGACGTACCTGACGCGATCGTCCACGACTTCGCTGGCATTGCGGGCACCATTGCCGCGGACGCCCTCCACGTCCCCAACGTCATGCTGTACACGAGCTATCCCTCCAACGACCACTATTCGGTGGCCGAGGGATTTGCGTCCGTGCCGGCTGACCACCCGCTGCGCCTCGCTGCCGATGGCATCGCCGAAGGCTTCGCGGCCAAGTACGGCTGCCGCAAGATGACCGTGAAGGAGATCTTCGATGGTCGCGGTGACCTCAACCTGGTGATGATGCAGAAGCGCCTGGTGCCGTATGCCGAGACCTATGATGACAGCTTCGTCTTCACGGGCGTACAGATGGGCAAGCGCAGTACCTTTGGCAGCTGGACCGCCCCCGACAACGGCCGGCCGCTGGTGTACTCGTCGCTCGGAACCGCCTTCAACAACTGGCCCGAGTACTATCCCATCCTCTTTGATGCGGTGCGCGACCTGGACGTTAATGTCTTTGCGGCTACGGGCATGATCGACCCCGCGTCGCTTTCTGACGTGCCTGAGAACGTGGAGCTTGGTCAGATGGTGCCTCAGCTCGACCTTCTTTCTCAGGCGAGCGTCTTCATCACGCACTCCGGCATGGGCGGCACGGGCGAGGCTATCTATTACGGCGTGCCCATGGTGTGTATCCCGCAGATGGAGGAGCAGGCCATCACCGCACGTCAGGTGCAGGAGAAGGGCTTAGGCTTGGCCTTCCTGGACAAGGATGCCATTACGTCGGAGGGTCTGCGTGATGCCATCGTGCGCCTGCTGGAGGAGCCGAGCTTCCATGAGACGGCGGCCGAGTTCTCCGAGGACATGAAGTCCCTTGGTGGAGCAAAGGCCTCGGCTGACGCGCTCATGAGCTTTATCGAGCGCGCATAGGTGTTTCATCCTTCCGCTTGGGTCTGTGCCGCCTGGGCGGAAGGACTCTTTTAAACGAACGAGGGCTACCATAGCGCCTAGCAATGCTGCAAACATGATGCCTGAGAGGTGGCCGAGATGGGCGACAGGACATACAAGGCGATGGGGTCGCTTGCCGACCTGTTGATTGACTACGTGGGGTCCACGCGCGTACATGACCAGAACTACGACATCGCCCAAGGGCTCCTGCGTAGCTACTCGAAGCTCTCCAGCATGTCTCTGCGGCAGATGGCTGACGTTTGCTATGTGTCACCTGCATCGTTCTCGCGCTTCTGTCGCTATATGGGCTTTGCGGACTTTCCCGAGTTCAAGGAAGCGGTAGATGGGACAAACTACCGTGCAACTGATGACTACTCACGTCAGTTCTACGATGCGCTCATGAACAGCGAGAGCGAAGCGCTTGAGATGCACCGCGCCAAGGTCGTTGACGTTTTAGGCACGACGTTACGCGAGGAGGATCTTTCGGTCATCAGCGAAGTGACGGAGGCGCTAGACGAGGCACATCGCATTGCGTTCTTCTCGCATCACTTCCTATGGCATGTCGGCCGATACTTCCAAGGTAGGATGCTGCTACTGGGTAGATATGTGGAGCTCTACCAGTCATACGCGCATCAAGAGGAGTTGGCCGCCCAGCTGAATGAGGGCGACCTTGCGTTTATCTGCTCGCTTAACGGAAGCTTTTTCGCAAACTATAGTGACCTGGCAAACACGGTTTTTCGGAGTGGAGCAAAGGTAGTTGTCCTCACGCAGAACAGGTACGCGATGCTCGTAAACCGCGCAGATTACGTGCTCCTGTGTGGGACATCAAATGAGAACGACGTGGGTAAATACGCCGCACTGCTGACGACAGACAGCCTCGTTCTGTCGTACATGCGGCACGTGCACATGGATGACAACGTCTAAAGGAAGGACGAAACATGAGTTTTCCAAAGGGGTTCCTGTGGGGCGGCGCGGTGTCGGCCGGCCAGTACGAGGGCGGCTGGGACGAGGGCGGCCGCGGTGCCTGTCGCATGGACTACACCACCGGCGGCACGCGCACGAGCCCGCGCTATGTGACCTACGAGCTGGCGGACGGCACGCCCGTCAAGGGTGGGCGAGAGGACCGTCTGCCCGAGGGCGCGCACTGGGCGTCGCTCGATAACTGCTACTACCCCAACCAGGTGGCCGTGGACGGCTACCACCGCTGGCGCGAGGACGTGGACCTCTTTGCCGAGATGGGCTTCAAGGTCTTCCGCATGTCCATAGGCTGGAGTCGCCTGTATCCCACGGGCACCGAGACCAAGCCCAACCGCGAGGGCGTCGAGTTTTACCGCGAGATGTTCGAGTACATGCGGAGCAAGGGCATCGAGCCGCTGGTCACGCTCCTGCATTTCGACACGCCGCTCGGGCTCGAGGGGTCCTGCGGCGGCTGGGAGAACCGAGAGCTCATCGACCACTTCGTGCGCTTCGTGACCACGTGCTTCATGGAGTACAAGGGCCTCGTGCACTACTGGCTCACCATCAACGAGATCAACAACCTACTTTCGCTCATTGACTTCCTCGGTAACGGAAGCGATGAGGGCTATCAGCTTACCTACCAGCAGCTTCATCATCAGTTCGTGGCGAGTGCTAAAGCCGTGCAGATTGGCCATGCCATCGACCCCGAGAACAAGATTGGCTGCATGATTGCGAGTGCCGCCACCTATCCGCATACCTGCGATCCGGCGGACATCCTCGCCGCTGACCACAAGCGCCAGGAGAACGCGTACTACTGCGGTGACGTGCAGGTATTTGGACGTTACCCCACCTACGCCAAGCGTCTTTGGGATGCGCACAACGTGCACATCGCCATGGAGCCCGGCGACATGGATGACCTTGCCGCGGGTGTTGTGGACTTCTACACCTTTAGCTACTACAACTCCAATGTGGTCACGACGCACGAGGTGACCGACACCGTGGGTGGCAACTTCCAAGTGGGCGCCCGAAACGAGTACCTGACCTACTCTGACTGGGGCTGGGCAATGGACCCGATGGGTCTGCAGTGGCAGCTCGAGACCCTCTACGACCGTTACCAGGTACCGCTGATGGTGGTGGAGAACGGACTGGGCGCCTTCGACGAGGTGGTCGAGGAGGATGGCGAGAAGCGCATCCACGACCCCTACCGCATCGACTACCTGCGCCAGCACGTGCGTGCGATGGAGACGGCCATCGCCAACGGCGTGGACCTCTGGGGCTACACGCCCTGGGGCTGCGTGGACCTCGTGAGCATGGGCACCGGTGAGATGCGCAAGCGCTACGGCTTCGTCTACGTCGATATGGACGACGAGGGCAAGGGCACGCTCGACCGCTACCGCAAGGACAGCTTCTGGTGGTATAAGCAAGTCATCGCCAGCAATGGCGCCAACCTCGAAGATTAGAAAATGGACGGAACACCTCTCCTGGGAGTGGTGTTCCACAGACAGCTAAGAAGAACGCGGCACCTCTCTTAGGGAGAGGTGCCGCGTTCCATCTATGTCAAGAGTCCCTACCAGTGATTAATGATGAACTCGATGGACTCGTTCATCGTCTCGATCTCGGCGGGGTCGGTTTCGCCGGTGTATCCCTTCCGAGTCAATGGGACAAAGCCTCCGTCTTGATTGTCCCGCTCTGACTACTCGTCCAGTAGGCGGGCGAGCAGTCGTTCGCGGTCAGCCATGAAGAGACTCATGGTCTGGTACGCCTCGGTGTCCTCGTAGGCAATCTCCTCGATGCCCTCCTCGTCAAAGCGAAGGATCTGCGCGCCAGGCAGCGCAAGGACGATGGGGAGTGCGTGGCCACGATGAGCTGCGCGCCATGCTGTGCCAGCTGGTACAGCTCGTAGAGGAGCGTCAGCTGTCGCGACACGCTGAGTGCCGCCTCGGGTTCGTCCAGGAAGTAGAGCCCGTTCTCGTGAAAGTCCTCTTGGATGGTGGCGAGAAACGCCTCGCCGTGGCTGAGCTCGTGGAGGCTGCGTCCCAAGAGCTGCCGAGCCTGGCCAAGCGTTGTCCCAGACGGCAAGTTTGCGCTGTTCAGAAGCTCGTCGGCATGCGGGCCCAAATAGCGCGACTCGTAGCCCTCCGCCGCCGTGGCAACGTTGTAGAAGCTCTCGGCCCGCAGGAAGTAGGCTCCCCAAGGACGCTCGGAAGACCTCATTAGGTGAGTGGCTTCGTGCAGGGAGGCATGGGTGTCGTTGGTCGCAAAGTGATAGTTGCGGCTGCCGCCCTCGGGGTTGAGCCCGTAGGCCACGGCCATGGCCTCCAACAGCGTTGACTTACCCGAGCCATTCTCGCCGGTAAAGAAGGTGACATTGGACGTGAGGTCAAGCGGCAGGCTGGTGAGCGCGGGAATGGCACGCACAAAGCTGTCACGGGGCACGGCGTCCCAGTCACAAGGACCCGATGGATAAAGTGCGCGCGTGACATGCCGGCCCCTTCAATGCTGAGCGCCTCTTACGTAGCCCATGGTACTCGAAAGGCTTGACAGATGCATGAGCGAACAAATGTTTGTATATTTGCAGCGCATAGGGTGAACTAGGGTCTACCGATCAAGGAGGTGCCCTATGGCGCTAGACTACAAGAAGGAATACAAAGAACTCTACATGCCGCCCAAAAAGCCAAGCATCGTGACGGTGCCCGCCATGAACTATGTGGCTGTGCGTGGTGCGGGTGACCCCAACGAGGAGGGCGGTACGTACCAGCAGGCCATGGAGGTGCTCTATGGCATCTCGTACACCATCAAGATGAGCAAGAAGGGCTCGCATAGCATTGAGGGCTACGTTGACTATGTGGTGCCGCCGCTCGAGGGTTTCTGGTGGCAAGAGGGCGTTGCGGGCGTGGACTATGCGCGTAAGGCGGACTTCCAGTGGATCAGCTGCATCCGGCTGCCTGACTTTGTAGGACCAGACGACTTTGCCTGGGCGGTCGAGGAAGCTACACGCAAGAAGAAGTGCGATTTCTCGTCGGCGGAGTTTCTCACGCTGGAGGAAGGGCTCTGCGTGCAGTGCCTGCATCTTGGCCCTTACGACGACGAGCCCGCCACGGTGGACGCCATGCATGCCTTTGCATCAGCTCAAGGCTATGAGCTGGACTTTTCTGACGAGCGCTGTCATCACGAGATTTACCTCAACGACCCGCGTCGGACAGCGCCGGAGAAGCTCAAGACCGTGATCAGGCACCCCGTACGCAAGGCGTAGTGGAACACTTGGGACGGAGGTTTCCGTTCCAATATGGAAGGGAAACCTCCGTCCCTTGTGCCCATCGACATCTCATGCAAGCAAAAAGGGACCCGCAAGAGCAATCCTGCGAGTCCCTTGGGAAGGAAGGGCTGTTTGCGAGCTTGGGCAGAGCTTACGCGGCGTGCTCGGCGGCGTAGGCCTGCTCCTCTTCATAGGCCTGATTGTCGGCCACCTTGAAGAAGGGGTAGTACAGGACAGCGCTCGAAGCGATGCAGACCAGCAGGATCAGCATGTACACGGGGCCGCCAGCGAAGAGCGCGGAGATGGGCGCGGGGGTGACCCAGGGCATCATGATGGTGGGGTTGAGGTTGAAGGGGATGATCGAGCACAGGATCATGGCGATGACCCCAGGAACCACTGCGGAGAGAATCATGGGGATGAAGAAGATCGGGTTGAGCATCACGGGCACGCCGAAGATGACCGGCTCGTTGATGTTGAAGATGTTGGGGACGGTCATGATGCCGCGCATGGCCTTGAACTTCTCGGACTTGGCCGTGAACATGTCGAGGCACAGGCCGATGGTGTTGCCGGTGCCGCCGAAGTAGCAGCAGGTAGAGACGGCAGAGAACAGGAAGTGCGGCAGGGGCTGGCCGGCCTGGAAGGCAGCCTGGTTCTCCATCATGACGGCCATGAGCACAGGGAAGGCCAGGGACATGACGGTGTTGGGGTGGATGCCGAAGAACCACACGAGGTTGGCAAGGGTAAAGATGCTGATGGCGGTCCAAGGCGAGGAGCCGACGATCATGAGCGGTGCGGAGACGACCTGCTTGACGAAGTCAAAGACGTTTCCGAAGGGAGTGTGGGTGAAGCCGACCTTCATGAGAAGCACCAGTACGAAGATGATCATGGCCGACCAGATGGGGCTGAGCGAGTCGGCGACCATGGGAGGCACAGAGTCGGGCAGGGAGAGCTTGATGTTCTTCCTCGTAAGGAATCCATAGAACGCCGTTACGCAGACCGAGAGAATCAAGGCGACGAAGATGCCGTCGGAGCCGAGGTAGTTCTGGGCGTAGGTGTTGATGGCCGTGCCGTCCTCGAGGGTCATCGTCGAGGGAATGAGGCACAGGAAACAGGCCATGGAAAGCACGCCTGCGGTGATGGGGTCGGTGCCATCATTCTTGGCGTACTGGTGGGCGATGAGGAACGACACGTAGATGGCGAGTAGCGACATCGTGGAGTTGACGATCTCGTTGCCGGCGGCGACGAAGCCGGTAGCCGTCAGCCAGTCCGTGAGTCCGGGAATGGGCAGATTGACAAGGATCGCGATGGCTGCGACACCCACGGTGAGCGGGGTCGAGCGAACCATGCCTCCGGAGATTGCGCTGAGGACCTTGTTCTGTCCGAGCTTGGTGGCGATTGGCGCAACGTGAGCCTGCATCCACTCTGTCATTGATTGCATTGGCGATGCCATGGGACTTCCTTTCCTTCAATCCTTCTCTAGCCGTCTCTTGGCTTTCCTTAGCTTCATAGTAATGACTAGAATTTTAAAAATCAATAACAAAATTAAAAAACATTTTGCAATTTGGAGATTACTTGCGCCAGATTAGAGAAGCGGTGGCACACGGGATCGCGTTGGTTAAGATATGTGGCAGGAAAATGAGTGACGGGAGCTCAGCATGGATGTGCTCGACCTTATGGAGACCAGGCTCTCCTCCTTTACCAAGACCGATCGTGCCGTGTACGAGCGGTTGAGGAAATATCCTGACGAGTTTGCGCACGAGAGCTACGACAGACTCACGTCTACCCTCGATGTCTCTCCTTCTGCGCTGACGCGCTTTGCCAAGAAGCTGGGCTTCGCCGGATATGCTGAGCTGCAGTACCAGCTTGCGCTCGATCTCGAACAGCGTGCGCAGCACGGCAAGCAGGAGACCGTGGCCGAGATCTTCGGAAGCTTTCTGGTGCAGGCTGAGCGCACGCTAGACCGAGATGCCCTCCATGACCTTGCAGAGCACATTGTCTCTGCCCGTAAGGTGCATTGCCTGGGATTCAACACCTCGAGCTTTGCTGCGCGTTTCTTGTGGCACTCGTTGCGCGCCAAAGTTGCAATCGATGCCGAGAACAATGACTTTGACTTTGCGGATGTCATCTATCGCGACGATGAGGTCATGGTTATCTTTTCCGTCGCATCGGGCGAGTGGTATCGCCCGATGCTGCAGCGCATCCGCAAGCGTGACGAGGCTCACCAGCCCTACATCGCCCTCATAACTATGAACAGCAAGCACTCGCTCAGACGTCTCTGTGACAGCGTCATCCTCCTGCCCACGGCAGGCAAGGTAAGCGCTCATCACACGGCTGCGCTCGAGAGCATGCTCTTTACGTTGTTCAATGACATGCTGATTGCGGAACTGGATTCCCTGAAGTCGCAGGATTAGTCTGGGCGATTCGCGAGGCGCATCAGAGAGGGCTTCATTTGGCGGTATTTTCAAAAAGTATATTGACTTTTAAAAATACAAACAGCTATTGTAGTCCCAACGACATTCGATAGAGGAGGTTGTACCATGGCGTTTCCTGACGGGTTCCTTTGGGGCGGAGCGATTTCGGCATCCCAGGCGGAGGGCGGCTGGCAGGAGGGAGGCCGTGGCGTCGAAAATTGCGACCTGATTCCCGCGGGTCCCGATCGCTTTGCGGTGATGTCCGGAGCACTGCAGCTTCCGCTCGATGACACGACGCATTACTTTCCTGCGCGCAACGCCATCGACTTCTATCACCACTACAAGGAGGACATAGCCCTCTTTGCCGAGATGGGGTTCAAGACCTTCCGCACCTCGCTCAGCTGGAGCCGCATCTTCCCCAACGGCGACGAGGCTGAGCCCAACCAGGCGGGCCTGGACTTCTACGAGTCGATGGTCGACGAGATGCTGGCTCATGGCATCGAGCCGCTCATCACCATGACGCACTTCGACATCCCCCAGCACGTGGTCGAAGCCTATGGCGGGTGGGGCAGCGATGAGACCATCGAGTTGTACCAGCGCTTCTGCAAGGCAGTCTTTGAGCGTCTGGGCGGCAAGGTCAAGTGGTGGCTCACCTTCAACGAGATCAACCTCATGTGCGCCATGGTCGAGGGGATGGGCGTGCGTATCGAGCGCGAGGAAGACCGCCCGCGCTTTACCTATGAGGCCATGCATCGCATCGCGCAGGCCTGCGCGCACACCATTCGCCTGTGCCACCAGATGTGCCCCGACGCCAAGATCGGCTGCATGAAGATGAGCTCGCTGGTGTATGGCTATACCTGCGCGCCAGAGGACCAGCTCGAGGTGATTAAGCACAATCACGAGATGGACGTGATGATCGACGTGCAGGTGTACGGCTATTACCCGCGCTACTTCGTGCGTCGCATGGAGCGCGATGGCGTTGACCTGGGCATTACGCCCGAGGTGGCACGGCTGCTCGCCGAGAACACCGTGGACTTCGTGAGCTTCTCCTACTACAACACGCAGTGCGTGTCCGGCGACCCCGACACGACGGCGGAGCTCACGGGCGGCAACGGCTATGCGGGCATCCGCAACCCGCACCTGGAGGTCTCGCCGTGGGGCTGGGCCATCGATCCGGTGGGCTTCCGTATCCTGCTCAACCAGCTCTATGACCGCTACCAGAAGCCACTCTTCGTGGTGGAGAACGGTCTGGGCACCATCGACGAACCCGACGAGAACGGCTACATCGAGGATGACTACCGCATCGCCTACCTGCGTGATCACATCGAGCAGATGCGCGACGCCATCGACGAGGACGGCGTGGAGGTGCTGGGCTACACCGTGTGGGGCTGCATTGACGTGGTCTCCGGCGGCACCGGCGAGATGAAGAAGCGTTACGGCTTCATCTACGTTGACATGGACGATGAGGGCAATGGCACCAAGGCCCGGTCCAAGAAGAAGAGCTTCGACTGGTACCGCAAGGTCATCTCAAGCAACGGTGCAGACCTGGCATAAGTAATTGCAACATCTGCCGGTGGCTTCTCGTGAGCTGCCGGCAGCTTTCTTATAGTTGTAAGTTAGCAACAATTCAAACGAAAGGGGATTTGCAATGGGGAAGACGGTGAGGGTTGCAAGTGGTGAGATGCGTGGCGTGGATTGCGGGAGCTACGTGGTGTACAAGAGCGTTCCGTATGCGAAGCCGCCAGTAGGCGAACTGCGTTGGTGCGCGCCTCAGGAGCTGGATCCCTGGGACGGCGTGTACGAGGCAACCGAGTGGCGTGGCAAGTGTATGCAAGATGGTGTTTCGGGTCCTCCTTGGGACAAGGACTTCTACGACGATCCAGCCTTTGATGCCGATCCGAGCGAGGACTGCCTTTACCTGCACATCTGGGCTCCCAAAGATGCCCATGACGCCCCGGTGGCGATGTGGATCCATGGCGGCGCCTTCATGGGCGGCTATGCCTTCGAGAAGGAGTTCGACGGAGCTGCCTACGCTGCGCGCGGCATAATCATGGTGAGCGTGGAGTATCGCTGCAACGTTTTTGGCTTCCTTGCGCATCCGTGGCTTACGGCCGAGGCTGGTACCTCGGGCAACTACGGTACGCTCGACCAGATTGCGGCCCTCACCTGGGTGCACGACAACATCGCGGCCTTTGGCGGCGACCCAGACAACATTACCGTCTTTGGTCAGAGCGCCGGTGCCATGAGCACCCAGACTCTGGTTTCGTCTCCCATGGCAAAGGGCATGATTGCCAAGGCTATCCTGCAGAGCGGCGGTAGCTACGGCAGCGGCCTGCATCGCGATATGCCCCTCGCCGACCAGGAGCACTACGGCGAGTACTTTGCCGAGGTGGCAGGTGTGAAGAGTCTGGATGAGATGCGCGCCCTTTCGGCGAACCGCGTGCTGACGCTCATCCCGCTCTTCTTCGAGAAGGCCATGCCTGAGGCCAAGGGTCTCTTCCTTACGCCCACGATGGATGGCAAGGTGCTTAACGAGGGCTACTACGAGGTCATGGACGATGGGCACATTGCCGACATCCCGTACCTCATCGGATGCACCAAAGATGACATCATGACTACCCCCGAGATGGACAAGCCTGCCGACGATCCGCTCTATGCCGGTTGCCTCGCTTTCTCGCACAAGCTGGAGGAGCTGGGCCGCAAGCCGGCGTACATGTACTACTTTACACGCGACTTGCCAGGCGATGATCAGGGTGCCTGGCACTCGAGCGAGCTTTGGTACACGATGGGCACGCTCGACCGTTGCTGGCGTCCGTGGACCGATGCCGACCACGCCTTGGCTGAGCGCATTCTGGACTACTGGGCCAACTTCATGAAGACGGGCGACCCCAACGGCGAAGGGCTTCCTACTTGGAAACCGTGCGACAAGGAAGAGTCGTTCATCATGGAGCTGAACGTCTAGCGTTCGAGTATGGGCGGGGGCCGTCGGGACAGCCGACAGCCTCCTTGAAGGGAATGAGATGATGAAGCAGTATCTGGTTCTGGACATCGGCGGAACCTTCGTCAAGTACGCGGTAATGACCGAGGACGGCCAGTTTGTGACGCAGGGCAAGGTGCCGGTGAGCCACAAGAGCGAGGAGGAGATGTTTGCCGCGCTGGAGGCCGTGCGTGCCGAAGTGGCCGGCCACGACTATGCGGGCGTGGCCATCTCTATGCCGGGGCGCATTGACACCACGGCCGGCATCGCCCACACCGGCGGTGCCTTCAGCTGGATTCACGACTACCCGGCGGCGGAGCGCTACGGGGCGGTCTTCGGCAAGCCGGCGACCATCGCCAACGACGGCAAGTGCGCTGCGTATGCAGAGAGCTGGCAAGGCGCGCTCGCCGATGCCGAGTCTGGTGCCGCCATCGTGCTTGGCACGGGCGTGGGCGGTGGCATCGTGCTTAATGGCAAGGTGTGGATGGGCTACACCGGTGGAGCGGGCGAGCTCTCGGGCTTGCTGGTGGACTTCAACGCCATGGGCTTGCCCTTCCCGCAGAGCATGAGCGCGCTCTGGGCCAATCGCATCTCCGCGGCGTCCATCACCAAGGCCTATGCCGAGCGCAAGGGCCTGGAGAGCGCCGACGGCATCATGCTCTTTGACGCCTACGAGGCGGGCGACGAGGATGCCAAGGCGGTGCTCGAGGAGTTTGGCTTCCAGGCCGCGGCAGGCATCATGAGCCTGCAGGCCACGCTCGACCTGCAGCGCTACGCCATCGGTGGCGGCATTTCGGCTCGCCCCGAGACGACCGAGATCATTCGCAAGGCCTTCGACGACCTCTACGATCCGCTGGCGGCCTTCTTGCCCTATGGCAAGCCCGAGATTGTGACCTGCAAGTTTGGCAACGAGGCCAACCTCATTGGCGCGCTGGCCTTCCATCTGGAGCGCTGCTCGTAGTACGTTGAGGCAGCGCAGGACCACCTTCACAAGCCTCTGGAGCACTGGTTGCTCCAGAGGCTTGGCAATCGGGGGCGTATGCAGACTCCTGCGCCGAGACGGTTTGTTTACTGCGGTCAGCTGAGTAACATATTGGACAGGGGTATCACGCAAGGCACCAAATGGCGCTCGGAGGGAATCACCATGAAGAGGATCTCGCTCTCGGACAACTGGTACGTATACCCGCGTGACGACGCATTCTCGCTGGTCACGGCCATACCCGAGGACGCGGTGCACACGAGCGTGCCTTACGATGCGCTCTGGCATGAGGGGCAGCGCGCTGATAGCGTGAACGGTGGCCGTACGAGCTACTTTGACGGTCAGGTCTATTACTATCAGCGCGAGCTCGTGCTTGACCCCGCCATGCGCGACATGCGCCTGCTGCTCAAGTTCGAGGCCATCTTCTGCAAGTCGTTCGTGTACGTCAACGGCTCGCAGGTGGGGTCTAGCGACTTTGGCTACGCGAGCCTGACCTGCGACATCACCAGCTACGTGCGCTGGGACGCCCCCAACACGCTGCTGGTGGTGTGCAAGACCGACCTGCTCAGCTCACGTTGGTACGCAGGATGCGGCATCGTGCGACCCGTGTGGCTCATGTATGGCCCCAAGGTGCACACCGAGCCGGACAGCATCTGGCTCACCACGCAGGAGCTCACGCCCGACGGCGACGCCCGCGTGAAGCTGTGCGCCACGCTGCGCAATCAGACTGGCTGCGCGCAGAACGTGGACGTACGGCTGCGCATCTTTGACGACGACGGTGACGCGCTCAGTGAGACCTTCCCCGTGCGTGTGGGCGAGCGCTACGAGCTGGATAGGTGCTTCTACCTGCGCGATGTTCGCCCGTGGAGCGAGGACGACCCGCACCTCTACTGGATTGAGCTTGCGGTGGCCGACGACGTGGCGCACATGCGCTGCGGCCTGCGCACCGAGTCGTGGGACCCCGCCCGCGGCCTGCTCATCAACGGCAAGCCAGTGCTGCTGCGCGGCGCCTGCATCCATCACGATGAGGGCATCCTGGGCGGCGTGGCACACAAGGAGTTTGAGCTTTGGCGCGTGTCGCGCCTCAAGGAGGCTGGCTTCAACGCCATCCGCAGCGCGCACAACCACGCGAGCCAGGAGCTGCTCGACGCCTGCGACAAGCTGGGTGTCTACGTGCTGGACGAGGTCTGTGACATGTGGACCAAGCCCAAGGGCTTTGGCGACTTTGCGCAGTACTTCCCGCGCGCGTGGCGCGATGTGGTCGACAACATGGTGTGCGAGGACCGCTTCCACGCATGCGTGGTGGGCTACTCCACGGGCAACGAGATCAGCGACATCAACACCGAGCGCGGCTTTGAAGTTGCGCACGAGCTCTGCCAGCGGATTCACGAGCTCGACAGCACGCGCTTCGTCACCAACGGCATCAACGGCGCCTTTGCGGCGGGCGAGGAGGTGGCTGACATCGCCGCCGACCTCACCGGGCGTCCACGCGAGGACTTTGTGACCGGTGACGTCAACCAGTTCATGGGGCTCATGGCAACGCGCATGGCCGACATCACGCGCCACCTGGTGGTCTCGCGCGTGCTGGAGCGGCTCGATGCCTGCGTTGACGTGCAGGGATACAACTACATGACCGCGCGCTACGAGGGCGATTCCGAGCGTTACCCCCAGCGTGTGATGCTGGGAACCGAGACCTATCCGCGCCAGGTGGCCGAGAACTGGGAGCTCATCGAGAAGCTGCCCGCCGTCATCGGCGAGTTCACCTGGACTGGTTGGGACTACGTCGGCGAGCTGGGTGAGCCGTATCCCGCTTGGCAGAACACTGCTGGTGACATAGATGCGTTTGGCTTCCGCCGGCCCGTCTCGTACTGGCGCGAGATCGTGTTTGGCCTGCGTACGGCTCCCTACCTGGCCGTGCGCCCGCCTGAGGCGCATGGCACCCCGCGCATGTTCGGACCGTGGAAGTTCACCGACGCCGTTGCGAGTTGGACGTGGGGGGTGGAGCCCGGCACGCCGATGACGGTGGAGGTCTATGCGCCTGCCGGTGAAGTCGAGCTCAAGCTCAACGGACGCACGGTGGGAGCGGCGCAGACGCAGGAGTACTACGCGCTGCTCGAGGTGCCCTATGAGCCGGGCACGCTCGAGGTCGTGACGGACGGTGGCGAGCATAGCGTCCTCTCGACGGTGGACGCCGCGTCCGTGCAGGTGAATCACGCTGACGAGCAGGTGGGCGATTGGCTCTTCTCGCGCATCTGGTTTGAGGATGCAGCGGGTACGGTCGTGCTTGGCGATGGTCAGGAGGTTGACGTCGAACGTGACGGCTGGGAGCTGGTAGCCGCCGGCTCCGCCGCAACGCCCACGGTAGGCGCGTTCGCCTCGCCTGTAGTGAGCATCGTCGGCCAAGGCGCACTCGCCATCTATCGTCGTGCCTAGTGCATGAGCCGGGAGAAGCAATGTCCATCGAGGAGATAACGGGTAAGTCGCTCAGCCCCAGGTGCATGCGCTGCATGCTGGATAAGTACCTGGACGCATGTCCAGATGACACACCCTGGGACGTCCGTGCCGATTACCTGCGCAGAGTCCTGCGTACGGTGGGGGAGGGCTCCCTCACCATGACGGCGCCCGAGATCAGCGACCAGCTGAGTGGCGTGCTGCGCGAGATGTTTGGTATCACCCGCGACTACACGCAGGTCAAGTGGCATTTCAACGAGCTGGTGCTGGGTCTCGAGGATCAGGTGCGCCAGCGCATCGTCGCGAGCGACGATGCGCTGGGCCTTGCCATACGTTGCGCGATCGTGGGCAATCTGATCGACTTCGGCCCGACGGGCAACGTGAGCGAGGAGCTTCTCCTGCGGCTTGTGGCTGACGCCGATGGCATGGAGCTCGACGAGGCCGCGGTCTCAGACCTCAAGGACCGCATCGCAAGCGCTCGCACCATCGCGTACCTCACAGACAACTGCGGCGAGATCGTATTCGACAAGCTGCTCATCGAGCAGATCATGCGCGCGAATCCCTCGGCGCAGGTGACTGCGGTCGTCCGCGGCTATCCGACCTCCAATGACGCGACCATGGAGGATGCACGGCAGGTAGGGCTGGACAAGGTGGCCTGCGTTATCGGCAATGGCAGCGACGTTGCCGGCACCGTGCCCTCCCTCGTGAACGAGGAGACGCAAGTGGCTCTCAGGGACTCTGACCTCGTCATATCCAAGGGGCTCGCCAACTACGAGACGCTCTCTGGGCGCGGTGCCAACATCTGCTTCCTGTTCCTGTGCAAGTGCCAGCTCTACGTCGATCTCTTTGGCGTGCCTCTCCATACGGGGCTGGTCGTCCGCGGCGTCTAGCGAAGGTTGTACGGAGGCCGCTGCGCCGGCTCATGCTCTGGGGTACCATCGTTGTGTTGCGCAGACGATGGGAGACGACATGGCAAAGCTCTACTTTCGCTACGGGTCGATGGGTAGCTCCAAGACGGCAAACGCCCTGATGGTGGCCTACAACTACCACGAGAAGGGCCAGCGGGCGCTGCTTGCCAAGCCCGCGCTCGACGACCGCGACGGCGTGGGTGTCATGGCGTCGCGCATTGGTCTCTCGCAGCCCTGCATCTTTGTGGAGCAGCTCGTGAAGATGAGCGCCGAGGAGATTCGCGCATACGATTGCGTCATCGTGGACGAGGCCCAGTTCTGCACAAAGGAGCAGGTGGACTTCATGACGACGATCGTGGATGAGTTCGAGGTCCCCGTCATCGCTTACGGCCTGCGCACCGACTTCCAGCGCAACTTCTTCGAGGGATCGCTCTGGCTCATGGCTTGGGCCGACATCATCGAGGAGGTCAAGACGGTCTGCTGGTGCGGCCGTGCGGCGACCTGCGTGGCGCGTTTCGACGAGAACGGCAAGATGGTGACGGAGGGAAGTCAGGTTCAGCTCGGCGGCAACGACTCCTATACCAGCGTCTGCCGCAAGCACCACAAGCTGGGCATTCTTCGCAAGGGGGACCAGGCGTGATAGACCGGCACGTCATCGAGGACGCCCGTCCGTACGTGAGCGACTTCTTTGCGGGGGATGCCTCGGGTCATGACGCATGGCACACGATGCGCGTTTACAACCTTGCCGTGAGGCTTGCCCGGGAGGAAGGTGCGCGTGAGGACGTCGTTGCGCTAGCAGCTCTGCTGCATGACGTGGACGACGCCAAACTCTCACCCGACACGGCCGAGGACCTCGGTAATGCGAGAGCCTTCATGTGCCAGCACGAGGTGGTTGACGACGATGCACAGGCGGTATTATCGGCGATTCGCGAGGTGTCCTTCTCCAAAAACAGAGGTACGGATCCCACATCACGCGAAAGCGCCTGCGTCCGCGATGCAGACCGCCTCGATGCCATCGGGGCCATTGGTGTGGCGCGCGCCTTTGCCTATGGCGGCTCGCACGGTCGCGCGCTCCACGATCCGACGAACGCTGATGCCACTACGACCATCCAGCACTTCTACGACAAGCTTCTGCTGCTCGAGGACATGATGGCCACCGATGCGGGCCGGCGGGTGGCGCATCGTCGCGATGCGTATCTGCGCGGCTTCCTCGAAGAGTTCCTCGCAGAGTGGGATGGTGAGCGCTAGGAGTTCCTCAGAGACACTAGGCGTAGATGACCTCGTTGCAGGCGGCCTCGAGCTCCGAGCGCTTGCCTGCGGGAAAGTCGTCGTCGGTTATGACACACGAGAAGTCCGAGAGCTTGCTGAGCGCCATAAAGTGCACGTTGCCGTACTTGCTGGAGTCGACGAGCAGGTACGACCTTGCCGCGCTCTCGAGCATGGCGCGCTTGGCCGTGCCGTCCCCAAGCACCGGCTCGTTGGCGCCACCCACGGCGTCAAAGCCATGCGCCCCCAAGAACGCCTTGTCCACGCGCAGCGTATGGAAGAAGTTGACGGCCAAAGGGCCAATCAGGCCATGCGAGTCCTCGCTGTACTCTCCTGGCGCATAGATGAGCTTGACATTTGGGTTGGCGCCGACCAGCGCCGCCACGGGGATGGAGTTGGTGATGATGGTGAGCCGCTTTGCCCCAATGCACTTGAGCAGCTCGGAGGTGGTGGTGCCGCAATCGATGATGATCGTGTCGCCATCGTCGACAAGCTGGGCGGCCCTCTGGCCGATGGAGCGCTTGCGCCTTGGAACCACCTGGTCCTGCTCATCGACTGCGGCTACGGCGATGGTGCCCGTCCCTTGGTCGGTGAGGTAGGCGGTGCCCACGCTGATGGTCGCGATGCCCTGGTCCATGAGCTGGCGTAGGTCGCGCCGAATGGTCATGCTCGAGACCCCGAGCTCTTGGGCGAGCTCGTTGAGGCCCACCTTGCCGTCCCGCTGCAAGCGCCGAAGGATAAGCGCGCGTCTCTCAATGGGATTCATGAATGGAGCTCCTTGTGGTGCGTGTCAACTCACTTGATAATGTAACATAAATTAACATCTATAGCTATCTCAGTAAGCGATCTTCGCAATCTGACCCGACAAACGAGAGAATACTTGCCGCAGCGTAGGGCATGAGTCTGGCAGGCTCCTTCGGTATGCACTAGACCCAATCGTGAATATAACATGAAATCACATTATACTATCAATTAACGAAAAATCATGAGATAATATGTGCCATATAGACACAAAAGCTACCGTACGCGCAAAATGTCAAACCATTCGCGAGGTGCGCAGACGTGCAGTGAAGACACGGCCATACGCTCTAGATGTGGGGGGTAACGCCGAGACCATTACCGACAAAGGCGTTCGAGTTCTGGTCGTCGACGTCACCCATCCAACGTCTCTCACCAGCTGGTTTGTAGCTGCGATCGAAGGGAGTGCATCATGAAGATCAGGCACGCAAAAGACTATGCAGACATGAGCCGCAAGGCTGCCAACATCATCTCCGCCCAGATCATCCTCAAGCCCTGCTCGGTGCTCGGCCTGGCCACGGGCACCACACCCATCGGCGCATACGAGCAGCTCATCGACTGGTATCGCAAGGACGACGTGGACTTCTCCGAGGTCATCACCTACAACCTGGACGAGTATCGCGGCCTTTCCCACGACGACCCGCAGAGCTACCACTACTTCATGCGCGAGAAGCTCTTTGACCACGTCAACATCAACATGGAGAACACCCACGTGCCCGACGGCTCGAACCCCGATGCCGATGCCGCCTGCGCGGAGTACGACGCGATGGTAAACGCCGCTGGCGGCATCGACCTGCAGCTTCTGGGCATCGGCAACAACGGGCACATCGGCTTCAACGAGCCTGACGACGCCTTCTCCAAGGGCACCCACTGCGTCGACCTCACCGAGAGTACCATCAAGGCCAATAGCCGCCTGTTTGACAGCCCCGATGACGTGCCGCGCCAGGCGTACACCATGGGTGTCCAGAACATCATGCACGCCCGCTCCATCCTGGTCATTGCAAACGGCGAGGCCAAGGCGCAGGCCGTCTACGACATGTGCTATGGCCCGGTGACCCCGCGCGTGCCGGCTTCGATCCTGCAGCTGCACACCAACTGCACGGTCATCGCCGACGAGGCGGCCCTCTCACTTTGCCCGAGGAGGTAGGACATGCGCATTACGGGAGCGCGCGTCTTTACGCCCGAGGGCAGCTTCGAGCAGCGCGACATCTGCATGGAAGACGGCCTCTTTGTGGACGAGGCCTCGGGCGAGACGCGTGACGCCTCCGGGCTCATGGCCATCCCCGGCCTTCTCGACGTGCACTTTCATGGCTGCATGGGCGAGGACTTCTGCAACGGGACCGAGGCGGCCATCCGCACGCTTGCGAGCTACGAGGCGAGCCAGGGCGTGCTTGCCATCTGCCCCGCTACGATGACCTATCCGGAGGAGAAGCTCGACACCATCGCCGACGCTGCCGCCGCCTGGGTGGTCGCGGGCGCGCATCCGGGCTGCGCCGACCTGGTGGGCATCAACATGGAGGGCCCCTTCATCAGCCCCAACAAGGTGGGCGCGCAGAACCCCGCCTACGTGCAGGCTCCGGACGCGGCCATGTTCCGTCGCGTGCAGGAGCGTTCGGGCGGCCTCTTCA
Organism: uncultured Coriobacteriaceae bacterium; assembly: GCA_902790135.1. Taxonomy (GTDB): domain Bacteria; phylum Actinomycetota; class Coriobacteriia; order Coriobacteriales; family Atopobiaceae; genus UBA1367. The sequence goes on along the minus strand of CADAQM010000010.1, from coordinate 33,366 downwards.
AGCTGGTCACGCTGGCGCCTGAGGTTGACGGCGCGCTGGAGTTCGTGGACGAGCTCAAGGACGAGGTGGCCGTGTCCGTGGGCCATACCTGTGCCACCTACGACGAGGCGGCCGCGGCCTTTGCGCATGGCGCGCGCGAGGTCACGCACCTCTGGAACGCCCAGCCGCCCCTGCATCACCGCGACCCGGCGGTCATCGGTGCGGCGGCCGACTACGACCACGTGCGCGTGGAGCTCATCTGTGACGGCGTGCACATCCACCCGGCGGCCATCCGCGCGACCTTCAAGCTGTTCGCGGGTCGCGTGGTGATGATCGCCGACAGCATGGAGGCGACCGGTCTCGTTGACGGCGAGTACGCGCTCGGCGGCCAGAAGGTCTACGTGCAGGGCAACCTCGCCACGCTGGAGAGCGGAACCATCGCGGGATCGGCCACCAACCTCTTCGACTGCCTGCGCTTTGCCGTGCTCAAGGCACGGATTCCGCTGGCAGAGGCCGTCACGGCCAGCACGCTCACGCCGGCGCGAGCCATTGGCGTGGACGACCGGTATGGCTCGATCGAGTGTGGCAAGGTGGCAAACCTAGTGCTCGTGGACGACGAGCTCAACATCCACGGCATCTACCTCAGGGGAGAGGAGCTTGCCCGCTAGGGTTCCAGCAGGTGGGCGCGGACGGAGGCGATCGTCTCGCTCTCCACGCCGCAGCTCTCAAGGTACGCACGCACGCTTCCGTGCTCATGGACCACGGTGTCGTAGACGTTTGCGATGGTGTCTAGGCGTACCTGCAGCATAGTGGCCACGCGCGCTGGTGGGCCGTCCTTGCGGCGGCTCACCAGCGCGTTCACTTCGGCGACGTTCCCAAACGAGTAGCCGTAGTCTGCGATGACCTGCTTGCGCGTCACGTCCGCAAGCCCCAGCAGCAGCATCGCAACCACACCGGTGCGGTCGATGCCCGCCGCGCAGTGAAAGAGCACGCACTCCTCCTTGCGAGCCTGGGCAAAGAACGAAAAGATCCGCCTGATGGCGTCGTGAGACGAGAGCATGTGCAGGTAGCCCGTGACGAGATAGTTGTCGGTTGCGCGCACAGGCGGCATCGATGGTGCCGAGAGGTCGTAGTCAAACAGGGGCACGTTCTCCCACGTGATGCCCTCCTGGTTGGCAAATCTGCAGGTGAGATGTGGTGTCTCTCCCTTGCTGCGAAGGTCGACCACGCGCGTTACACCCCATGTGCAAAGCGTGTCGAGATCCTTCTGGACCAGCCCGCGCGTGGCGCCCGTGCGCAGAAACCGGTGACGGATCGTGGGTCCGTGCGGGGTGTCGTAACCGCCGAGCTCGCGCGCGTTCGGGCATGACCACGTGCGCAGCGTGCGTCCCTCCTCAAGCAGCCTGTCCTCGTCCATGCCCCTCCCTTGTCAGTCCGCGCATGCGGCGAGACCCGCATCGTGCGTGTCTGGGCTACACCTGCACCTCTCCGGCAAGCACGCGCTGGTAGTCCTCGTAGTTCTTCTCCAGGAGGGCTGGCGTGTCGAGCTCGTAGGGGCACTTGCGGTGGCACTGGTTGCAGTGCAGGCAGTCGGGAATCTTGGCCATCTCCGCCTGCCAGTGCTCGTTCAGCCAGCTTGCCGAGGGCGCCCTGCGTAGCATGAGCGACATGCGTGCGCAGTTGTTGATCTGGATGCCCACGGGGCACGGCATGCAGTAGCCGCAGCCACGGCAGAACTCGCCCATGAGCTCGGCGCGCTCGCTCTCGACAAAGGCGGCGATCTCGTCGTCGTAGGCGGGCGTCTCGTCCATGAAGGCGAGCCACTCCTCAAGCTCGCTCATGCGCTGGATGCCCCAGATGGGCAGAGCCCAGGGATGCTGCGAGAGGAAGGCCATGGCTGCGCGGGAGTTGTTGATGAGGCCACCCGCCAGGCCCTTCATGCAGATGAAGCCCACGTTGTGCTCCTCGCAGAGCTTGACCAGATCGAGGTCGCGCTCGCCTGCCAGGTAGGAGAAGGGGAACTGCAGGGTCTCGTAGAGGCCCGAGCGTGCGGCCTCCTCGGCCACACCGATCTTGTGGGCGGTGATCGAGATGTGACGAATCTTGCCAGCGGCCTTCGCCTCCTGCATGGCCTCGTACATGCCGGAGCCATCGCCAGGGCGCCAGACCTGTCCTGCCATGTGGAACTGGTAGATGTCGATGTAATCGGTGCGGAGCTTCTCGAGCGAGGTGTCGAGGTCCTCCCAGAACTTCTCGGGCGTCTTGGCCTGCGTCTTGGTGGCGATGTAGACCTCCTCGCGCTTGAGCCAGCCGTCACCAAAGGCGAGACCAAGCTTCTCCTCGCTGTCGGAGTAGGCGCGGGCTGTGTCAAAGTAGCGCATGCCGCCCTCATAGGCACGTCGCAGGATGCGGACGGCCTCGTCGGTGGCGGTGCGCTGAATAGGCAGTGCGCCAAAGGCGTTCTGTACGACGGTGATGCCGGTCGAACCGAGCGTGACGGTGTTCATGTTGCCCTTCCCCCCAGGACGACGTGAGTACTTGCCTCCAGTATAGAGGTCGGCGATGGCCCGACTGGCAATCTGCTGGTATCCTGAACGGGATTCGTCGTATCGGGGGACTTAATGAGCGAGTATCTTGACCGCGCGCGTGAGCTGCGCGCAACCATCGAGCCGCACCACAACTGCGCGCAGTCCGTTTTGGCACCCTTTGCTGAGCGCGTGGGCATGACCTACGAGCAGGTGTGTGCCGTTGCGCAGGGTTTTGGCGGTGGCATGCAGACGGGTGAGGTCTGCGGCGCCCTTACCGGTGCGATTATGGCGCTCGGGGTGCTTGGCCTCGCGACGCACGACAACGTGGTGGAACTCACCGAACGCATGCGCGAGAGCCATGATGGCATGCTCAGGTGTGCCGATCTGCTTAAGGCCAATGCCGAGGCGGGGCAGGAGAAGAAGCCCTTCTGCGATTCCCTCGTCTTTGAGGCAGTGAACCTCGTCGAGGGTTATATCGATTGCTAGCGTGACACAGAAACTCCCACGGAGCAAGTGTGTTACCACAGAGGAGAGTGGGCATGGCGAGCTATGCCTTGGACATAGATGCCCTGAGAGAGGGTGCGACTCCGACGCGTCGAGAGATGGCGCGCATCGTGTTCGCACTCTCCCTGCCAGCCATTCTGGCTGAGCTCTCCTCCACGCTCATGCAGTACATCGACGCAGGTATGGTGGGCAGTCTGGGTGCTCATGCGACTGCGGCCATCGGTGTGGTGGAGTCGACCGTCTGGCTGATGGACGGTCTTGCGATGAGCGCTGCCGCCGGTTTTACCGTGCAGGTCGCGCAGCTGGTGGGGGCTGGTAGGGACGCCGATGCCCGTGACGTGTTCCGGCAGGCAATCGTGGTTCTGTTCGCTTTTGGCACACTCTTAGCCGCTACGGGCGCGGCTGTGGCCGGGCGGCTTCCCATGTGGATGGGCGGGGACCCATCGCTCTACGCGGATGCGTCCGACTACTTCCTCGTCTGCTCGCTGGCGCTTCTGCCGGTGACCATGGCGCGATTGGGGACGGGCATGCTCCAGTGCAGCGGAGACATGCGCACGCCCTCGCTGCTTAACGTGCTCTCATGCGCACTCAACGTGTGTTTCAATGCCGTGCTCATCCACGGTGGTCCCGTACTCACGCTCGGTGCGCTCGAGCTGCCCATACCCGGACTGGGCCTCGGGACGCGCGGGGCGGCGCTTGGTACGCTGGGTGCGCAGACTGTCACGGCGGTGCTCCTCCTGGGCTTTGCCTGCTTCCGTTCCGAGCGGCTGGCGCTGCGCGACAAGGGTCGTTGGCTGCCCACGGCGCAGACGATGCGTCCCGCCTGGAGCGTGAGCTGGCCCATGTTGCTTGAGCGTGCGCTCATGTCATCCGCCTACGTTGCGGTTACGGCGACGGTGGCGCCGCTCGGGGTGGTCTCGGTGGCGGCGCACTCGCTTGCCATCACGGTCGAGGCCATCTGCTACATGCCGGGGCTTGGCATGGAGGCGGCGGCGACGACGCTGGTGGGACAGGCCGTCGGCGCACGCCGGCGCGACGTGGCCCGCTCGTTCGCGCGCCTCTCCACCGCGCTGGGCATGGTCGTCATGACGCTCTCTGGCATGCTGATGTTCGTGTTTGCGCCGCAGGTGCTTGCCATGCTCACGCCGGACGAGGCCGTGCGGAGCCTGGGGACCACCATCCTGCGCATCGAAGCCTTTGCCGAGCCGCTCTACGCTGCCTCCATGGTGGCCGCCGGTGCGCTGCGCGGTGCGGGAGACACCCTGGTGCCCAGCGCGTTCACGCTGCTCAGCAACTGGGGCGTGCGCATTCCGGCGCTGCAGTTTGTTGCGCCGCGCTTCGGTCTGGTGGGTTGCTGGACGGTCATGGCGCTCGAGCTCTGCCTACGCGGCACGCTCTTTCTGGTGCGTCTGCTGCGCGACCGCTGGCTCGACAAGTCCCTCGCGTGAGCGCCTGAAGCTCTCGTTGTTCTCGTCCGTCGTCACAAGGAGAAGGCTCATGATTTACGTCGTCCGCCACGGACAAACCGAGCTAAATAGTGCCTTTGCTCTGCAGGGGCGGAGCGACCATCCCCTCAACGACACGGGCATCGCACAGGCGCGCGTTGCTGGTGAGGCACTGGCACGGTTGGGCATCGCTTTTGACCGCGCATACTCGAGCCCCCTGCAGCGCGCCATCCAGACTGCAGAGCTCATTGCTCCCGGGGCGTCCGTCATGGTGGATGAGCGCCTGATCGAGATGGACTACGGCCCCTACGAGGGGGCGGATCTCAAGAATCCCGCGTCAGAGATCATCACCTTCTTCAGCGACTTCGTACACAATCCCGCACCGGAGGGGATGGAGCAGCTCTCGAGCGTGGTGGCGCGTACGGGCGCCTTTGTCGAGGAGATTGCGGGCGAGCGGGGCAACGTGCTCGTCTCGACCCATGCCATCGCCATGAAGGGCATCCTCGAGTATCTGACGCCAGGCTCCAACGGTGCCTACTGGTCCAAGAACATCGCCAACTGCGCGGTCTATACGGTGGACAACCAGGGCGGCAAACTCGGTGTGCCCCAGGAGCTTGTGCTCGACTGAGTCAATCGATGACAACGGTAGATGCAAGCGAAAGGCGGGCTGGGATTCTCTCCCAGCCCGCCTTCGAAGGAAGGGCGTGTATGTCGTGAGCTCCTACGCCTCAGCAGCTGCCTTCTCGGCGGCAAGGGCCTGCTCCTCCTCGAGCGCCTGGTTGTCGGCAATCTTGAAGAAGGGGTACCAGATGACGCGGGCGACGAGCGAATCCTTGCGATGCTGGACGAGTACGCGCGCATCGCCGCCGTGCAGATCTACAACCTGCAGTGCCTGCTGGACGTCGAGGCGGTTGCCATAGGTGGTGGCATCTCGGCCCGAGAGGACCTCATCGATCGCATCCGCATGCAGCTGCAAGCCATCTTTGACGCCGAGGCGGTCTATCAGATTCCGCCCACCATGCCGCGCGTGGTCGCCTGCCAGTTCCGCAACGATGCCAACCTGATTGGCGCCTGGCACGACAACGTGAGCCGCTAACAGCTCCGCTCCATTAGCCCTTCCTTTTTTGAGCCCGCCGTCAACGTTGATGGCGGGCTCACCCGTTTACCGCAAGGGCGATGGGGGAGTCCACTCGGCTCTGTGTCACCCAACTATCATTGGCACATTGAGAGGGAACGGAACGAGGAGGTAATCATGGCATTTCCGGAGGGATTCCTGTGGGGCGGAGCGACGGCGGCCAACCAGTGCGAAGGCGCGTGGGACGTTGACGGCAAGGGTCCGTGCTCGGCGGACTTCATGACGCAGGGTGACCGCAGCCATCCGCGCGAGATCACCTGGCCTGAGCGCGTGGAAGGCAAGGTCTATCCGGGTGACATCGCCATCGATCACTATCACCGCTTTGAGGAGGACATCGCGCTCTTTGGGGAGATGGGCTTCAAGACCTACCGCATGTCCATCGCCTGGAGCCGCATCTTCCCCAACGGCGACGAGACCGAGCCCAACGAGGCGGGTCTTGCGCACTACGATGCGGTCTTCGACTGCTGCCACAAGTACGGCATCGAGCCCTTGGTCACCATCAGCCACTACGAGACGCCCATGGGCCTCGCCAAGTACGGCAGCTGGGAGAACCGCAAGGTCATCGACTTCTTTGTCCACTATTGCGACGTGATCTTCCGCCGCTACAAGGGCAAGGTGCACTACTGGCTCACCTTCAACGAGATCAACTCCATGGGCATGGGCATGATGAGCTGCTACATGGCGGGTGGCATGGACCCACATTCCACACCGCAGCAGAAGGCTACGGCGAGCTACCACCAGTTCTTGGCGAGCGCCAAGGCCGTGCAACTTGCGCACCAGATCGATCCCGAGAACAAGGTCGGCGCCATGTACGGCGGCATCTTCTCGTACCCCGCTACCTGCGATCCCGATGACGTGATGGGCAACTACAAGTTCATGCAGAACTGCTTCATGTATCCGGATGTGCAGTGCCGCGGCGCCTACCCCGCGAGTGCGCTCAAGGCCTACGAGCGCGAGGGTATCGTGCTTCCGGTGCAGGAGGGCGATGCAGAGCTGCTCAAAGCAGGAACGGTCGACTTCCTCACCTACAGCTACTACTTCTCAATGGTGGCCGGCAAGGACACCCACTTCGACGTGGACACGGGTAGCCCCGTGACGGGTTACAGCAATCCCTACCTCGAGACCACCGAGTGGGGTTGGACCATCGACCCGGTTGGCCTGCGCTACACGCTCAATCTCTTCTGGGACCGCTACGGCCTGCCGCTGATGGTGGTGGAGAACGGCCTCGGCGTGATCGAGGAGCCAGGCGAGGACGGCATCGTGCACGACCAGTACCGCATCGACTACCATCGCGAGCACATCAAGGCCATGCGTGATGCCATCGAGCTCGACGGCGTTGACCTGCGGGGTTACACCACCTGGGGCTGCATCGACATCGTCTCCGCCGGTACCGGTGAGATGCGCAAGCGCTACGGGTTCATTTACGTGGACGCCGACGACTCCTATCAGGGCAGCTTTGCCCGCACGCCCAAGGACTCCTTCTGGTGGTACCAGCGCGTGATTGCCAGCAACGGTGAGTGCTTGGAGTAAGGCTGTCTTTGGCCAAAGGAACTGCTCACAATTGACCTGGTTGTGAGCAGTTTCGCGGGAAAAGCGCAGGAACAACTCGCAGAACTGCTCACAATAAAGCAAGTTGTGAGCAGTTCTCCTTTACTGACGCATGAGCAGCGCATGCAGTTTGCCCCTGCGGATGCGAAGTGCATCGCTCGGCTCAGCCAGTTCCACGCCAAGCTTTGAGGCTACCTGCCAGGCGATTCTCTCGACTTCGGCTGGCGACTGAATGTTACGGGTGGTCACGCGGAGTACGGTATACCCGAGAGCAGAGAGGACGTTCGCACGCGTGGCATCCTGCGCGAGCTTGATTGGACCAAGGCTACCATGCATCTCGTTGCTGTCGTACTCGATGACGAGCTTGGCATCTGCCCAGAGCAGGTCGGGAGTTATCGATGCGCCGCCATCCCAGAGACGCTCATGCTCCTTGACGGATAGTTCTCGATTCAACTTTGGACGTGGTAAACCATATCCGCCATATCGGTCTGGCAGGCAGAGCAAGAGGTAGAGGGCGGTTTCCATGGGCGATGCCGAGTGCGGGAGGGCAAGGCTAAGGGCGGTGTCGAGACGGTTCTTCCCATATGTGCGCCCGGCGCGCTGCATGAACTGCTCCATGCTTGCAAAGGTGAGCAGTTGTTGTTGTCCGTATCGAGTTGCCCTACCCGGAGCCGTTAGGCGATAGGTGCCCATCAGTTCCATTGCGACAAGTACCAAACTTACGAGCCGTCTCGTGTTGTCCCAAGCAAAAGGATTATCGTATGGAACGGGCTCATCTAGGTTGGCTGCGGGACTAATCTCACGAGCAGCTTCGAGTTCTCGTGCAAAGTCGTTGATAATCGGATCTGTCTTGCTGTGCCATCCGGCCATCTGAAGAAGAACGAACTCGGGTTTGCTCACGAAGAGGAACTCCTCAAGCCTAAGCATGGAGTTGACTGGAACGTTGCCCTTCCAGGCATGGAAACGTGCCTTTGCCCCTTTGCTCCGCTGGCTGGCCTTGGGCACCAGCAGGTCAATGGGAGTTCTCGTGATGCCGTACTTGGCAAGGTCATGCTGAGCGGCGAACTCCTTGTACATGCGTTGGGTCGTTACGCAGTTGTAGTGTCGGGGAAGCTCGCGCGCCTCGCTGGGCCAAAGAGGAAGTCCTTGTCCTCCGTTCTCGATTGTCCGCAGCACATCGAGGGCGGAGGTATGCGAAATGAAGGCGTACATGGTCGGCTTCTCTACTCTTGCAGCGAACTGCTCACAAGTAACCTAAATGTGAGTAGATTAATAGCATATTCGCAGGACGAGAATTCCGAACTGCTCACAACCAAGTCAATTGTGAGCAGTTCTGGTGAGGTGGCCCTGGCGCACGTTGGCGTGTGATGTGGAGTAAAGTTTGTGTGGAGCAAGGGGGAGGAGAACCACATGAACTATCGCAGGCTTGGCCAGACCGACCTACAGGTGTCCGAGATCGGCTTTGGCGGCGAGTGGCTCGACCGCATGAGCGCCGAGGAGGCGCGTGCCATTACGCTGCGTGCCGCCGAGCTGGGTGTCAACATCGTGGACTGCTGGATGAGCGATCCAGAGGTCCGTACGCGCCTAGGAGACGCCTGTGCCGAGAACCCTGGTCACTGGATCGTGCAGGGGCACATTGGGTCGACGTGGCAGAACGGCCAGTATGTGCGCACGCGCGATGTGGAGAAGTGCAAGGTGGCCTTCGACGACCTGCTTACGCGCTTCCACACCGATCACGTCGAGCTGGGCATGATGCACTACATCGACGACCTGGACGAGCTCAAGCGCTGCCTCGAGGGACCGTACCGCGACTTCGTTGAGCAGCTCAAGGCCGAGGGCGTCATCCGTCATATCGGTATGTCCACGCACAGCGCCGTGTGCGGCAGCTATGCCGTGGAGCAGGGTGCGGTGGAGATGATGCTCTTCTCCATCAACCCCGCCTACGACATGCAGCCCGGCTCGTATGACATCATGACGCTGAGCAGCTCGGCGGGTGACGAGTATGCGGGCTTTGATGCGGACCGCCTTGAGTTCTATCGCGCTTGCGAGCGTGCTGACGTTGGCCTGACGGTGATGAAGGCCTTTGCGGGTGGGCGCCTGCTCGATGCGGATCGCAGCCCCTTTGGCGTGGCGATGACGCCGGCCATGTGCATCCACTATGCGCTCACGCGTCCGGCCGTGGGCAGCGTTATGTGTGGCTTTGGCAGCGTGGCAGACCTTGAGTCGGATGCGGCCTATTGCGACGCCACGGAGGAGGGGCGCGACTACGCGAGCGTGCTTGCCACGGCTCCGCGCAACAACGCGAGCGGTCTCTGCACCTACTGCGGCCACTGCGCACCGTGCCCGGTGGGTATCAGCGTGGCACAGGTGAACAAGTTCTACGACCTGGCAGAGGTGCAGGTAAGCAAGGGTGGCTCCGTACCTCCGCTGGTGCGCGACCACTATCTGGCGCTGGATCATCACGCTGACGAGTGCGTTGCTTGCGGTGGTTGCGAGAGCCGCTGTCCGTTTGGCGTGGGCGTCATCGAGCGCATGGCCAAGACCGCTGAGCTCTTCGCCTAAAGACATAACTCAAGCTAAGGAAAGCGCCGCGTTGCTCGTGCAGCGCGGCGCTTCTCGTGTTGGTCGTACGTTGGAGCTGTCTGGCGTCTACTCCTCGGCAGCGGCCAGCTTCTGGGTCTTCTGGATCTCGTCGATCATGTCGATGCGGACCTGATGGCGGCCGCCCTCGTACTCGGCACCGAGCCAGGCGTCGACGATGTCCTTGGCGGTCTCCACGCCGATGACGCGGGCGCCGAAGGCGACGATGTTGGTGTTGTTGTGCTGGCGCTCGGAGCACACGACGGCGCGGATGCCCTCGACCTTGTTGGCGGCCAGGCTGATGCCCACGCCGGTGCCGCAGATGAGGATGCCGCCGTCGACCTCGCCGTCAGCAACCATGCGGGCCACCTTGTAGCCGCTGATGGGGTAGTTGAAACGCTCGGGGCTGTCGGTGCCCACGTTGATGACCTCGATGCCCTTCTCCTGGACATAGGCCATGATCTCGTTCTTCAGGTCGATGGCGGTGTGGTCGTTACCGATTGCGAGCTTCTTGAATGCCATGGTGGAATCCCTTCTCCTAGAGCCCTTCTGATGGGCTCGTACTTCCTTTGCTGGTTTGGTCTTGCGGAACGAGTCGTGCGTTTGTCTAGAGGGCGCGGAGCTGATCCATGCTCTCCTTGTAGGGGCCATGGCCAAAGAGGCCGGCGGTGCCCAGGACAAAACCCTTGACGCCCATCTCGGAGGCCTCAGCGATGTGCTCGGGGCTGCAGTTGCCGTCAACCACGACCTCGTAGCTGTTGCCGTTCTTGTGGCTGGCCTCAACGAGCTGCTCGATCTTGGGGTTGACGAAGTCGAGCCACTTCTGGCCGGCAAAGCCTGGGTTGACGGTCATGACCAGCACGTAATCGCACAGGGGCAGGATCGGCTCGACGGCGGAGAAGCTCGTGCCGGGGTTGATGGCGATGCCAGCCTTGACGCCGAGCGCGCGGATCGCTGCGAGCGTGCGGGCAACATGCACGTCTGCCTCGGGGTGGACGTAGATGACCTTTGCGCCGGCCTTGGCGAACTTCTCCACGTAGCGGCCCGGGTCCATGGCCATCATGTGCACGTCGCAGGGGACCCCGGCGTTGGCGCAGAGCCACTCGATGTCCTGAAGGCCCATGCCGTAGTTGGGCACGTAGGTGCCATCCATCAGGTCGAGATGCAGGCCATCGGCGCCAGCTGCCACGAGAGCTGCGGTGTCATCCGCGAGGTGACCGAAGTCGGCACACATCATGGAGGGGAGGAGGAGCTTGTCGTGCGAGGCGGTGGCGCTCATGGGAGACCTTTCTCTCTGGTTGGTATGTAACCGTTTAACTAAGGCCATAGTAGCGCCCGTGCTCAGAAAGGTAAATCGGTTAAGCTCTTCATCACAAGATGTACATAAACGGTTAACCTAAATACTGCCTACCGATGTATACCTTAGTGAGATACCTGCGGTTTTGTGACAAAGCGCGCATCGTGGTCGTACGGTAAACGTTTACGTGCTATCGTTGTGTCAACACTTCGACGACAGGACCTTCCATGGCAAAGCGCACCGTATCGATCTATGACATCGCCAAGTTGGCAGGCGTGAGCACGGCGACCGTCTCCAACGTCCTCAATAACAAGGGCAGCTATTCAGAGAAGACGCGCGATCTGGTGATGCGCATCGCGCGCGAGCAAGGGTACGTGGCCAACTTTGCGGCCAAGAGCCTGCGCGAGGCATCGACCAAGTCAATCGCGCTCTTGACTCCCGATGTCAGCAACGACTTCTTCTCCACGTTGGTGCTCAAGGTGGAGGGGCTGCTGCGCGCGGCTGGGTACACGTCCTACATCTGCAACACGGCCAACGATGACGAGCGCGAGGCGGAGTATCTCCGCAGTCTCATTTCCAAGCAGGTTGACGGCATCGTGCTTATCGGTGGCCTCACGCGCGAGCACATCCAACTGCCGACTGACGTCCCCGTGGTGCATATCGACCACACCGGTGCGTTGGGCATGAGCCGTGAGGTGTATGTGGGCAACGACATGCCCAAGGTGAGCTACGACATGACAGCGACGCTTCATGAGCGCGGATGCGAGCGTATCGCCTTAGTGAGCGTGTCCGCGTCGCTCTATCGCACCTCAGAGCACGACCAGGCTGCGGGCTATTACGGCTACCTCGATGAGCAGGGCATTCGCCTTGACAAGAACCTGGTGCTGGAGGGCCCGCACAGGCAGACGAGTCTCATCGAGGCGGGGCAGCTCGTGGACGAGTGCCTTGACGCGGGGTATTCCTTTGACGGCGTGGTGGCTCTGGGCGATCGCGTGGCCCTGGGCGTGGTCAATGCGCTCAAGGCGCGTGGGGTGGACGTTGGGCGAGACGTGCGAGTGATCGGCATGGACGACTCCATCTACTCGCGCGTCTCGACGCCGGCCATCTCTACCGTGCGCCGCAATACGGGTGAGATGGCTGAGCAAGCGGTGCAGGCTCTGCTTGCCATGCTGCGCGGTGAGCCTGTCGAGCAAGAGCGCATCGTGGTGCCGCACGAGGTCATCGAGCGCGCCACGACCCTCGGCATATAGAACAGCCAGCCCGACCGTCTCCAACGGTCGGGCTGGCCGCAAGTGTCTGTTGTTATCGTACCCTACTTGAGGCCGTCGGTGGCCTCCTCGAGGATGCGCAGCTGGGCGATGGTCTCCTCGGGCTTCACGAGCACCGGCGCACCGTTAGCCACCGTCTCATAGAGCGCCTCATAAAAGCCGCTGTAGGTGCTGCGTACGGTCTCAACGCGCTCCTCGTGCATGGTTCCCTCGTCGTCGTAGTAGCGCAGGGTGCCCCACTGCTCGGGGGTGTCCAGGCCAAAGTCGGGGTGGCCAGCGGGCAGGTAGAACTTCTTGAGGTCGCGCTCCTGCTGGTCCTTCTCCACCTTGATGAAGGTGCCACGGGTGCCGTAGACCTCAAAGCTCGGACGCTGGATGGCCGCGTGGTAGTTGGATGCCGCAGTGGCCTTGATGCCCAGCTTGTCATAGTAGAGGTCAAAGTCGTAGAAGGTCTCGGGATGGCCCTCGCCAAAGAGCTGGCGGGTCTCGGTGTGCCAGCGGTCGGGCACGCCAAACCAGCTGATGAGCTGGTCGACGCTGTGGCAGGCATGGCCGTAGCAGATGCCCATCAGGCGGTCGAAGGCGCCCTCCTTGGCATAGCGCAGGTACTCCTCGCGCCAGTAGTCGTAGTGCGTGACGACCTCAAAGACCTGGCCGAGCTTGCCTGACTCCATGACCTTCTTGGCGGTGAGGAAGTCGGAGTCAAAGCGGCGGTTCTGGTAGCACTGCACCGTGACGCCCTTGGCCTCGGCCAAGGCAAAGAGCTCCTCAGCCTCGGCGACAGTGCCGACAAAGGCCTTGTCGCAGACCACGTGCTTGCCAGCCTCGAGGGCTGCCTTGGTCAGGGAATAGTGAGTGAAGTGCGGAGTGGAGATCTCCACGACATCGATCTCGGGATCAGCGAGCATCGTTGCCATGTCGGTGGTGTACTCGACGCCTGGAATCTCGGGCCACGGGCCTCCGAGGTGGCGGGCTTGAATGGTCTTGATGCGGAACTTCTCGGGCAGTGCCAGCGAGAAAGGCGCGTGGTAGCGGTTGGAACCCTTGCCGTTGCCGATGAAGCCGATGTTCAAGATGCGGTCTGCCATGAGCTGCTCCTGTCGTCGTCGCTTTGCCTGAACACAAGGTATACGAATCAGGGTGCCCCTTGGTGCCAGAGCGACCAAAGTGGATGCCAGTTTCAGGGTTAGCGTGCCATTGTTGGCATTCCCCGGAAAACAAGTTCCATCCAAACCTGCCACTGGGCCATCCCCTGTGGTAGATGACAGCGTTTTGCAACTACGTTCCCATACAGCGCGCTTGCAAAGCCCATTTCTTGGACTTTGTTTCCCGTATGGCACATAAGCGGTTGCCGCCGACCCATCTTGCGAGACAATGCGATTGTCGCAAATCAGAGAAAGGGGTTCGCCATGAAGGTAGGAATCGTCGGTACTGGTGCCATCGTCCGCTGGGTCGCTCCCAACATGAAGAGCTGGGGCATCGAGGTGACGGCCGTTGCCGGCACGCCCACTTCGATGGATGAGGTCAACGAGCTGGCGGACCAGTATGGTGCGGCTGGCCGTTACGATGACTATCACAAGATGATGGACGACCCCAACGTCGACACCGTCTACGTGGCCGTGCCCAACTTCCTGCACTATGCTGTGAGTGAGGCGGCGCTCCGCGCCGGCAAGGACGTGGTCTGCGAGAAGCCGCTGGCCTCCAACTACAAGGAGGCGCAGAAGCTTGCCGACATCGCCCGCGAGGAGGGACGCTTCCTCTGGGAGGCCGTGGTGACCACGCGCCAGCCCAACTTCAAGCTCATTCGCGATGAGCTCCTGCCCAAGATCGGCACGGTCAAGCAGGCCTTTGTCAACTACAGCCAGTATTCCAGCCGCTATGATGCCTTCCGCGCCGGTGAGGTCCTGCCTGCGTTCGACCCGGCCAAGTCCGGTGGCGCCATCATGGACTTGGGACTGTACACCCTCACCTTCACCATCGGTCTCTTTGGCGAGCCCAAGAGTGCTACCTATCTGCCCAACATCGAACGTGGCATCGATACGAGCGGCATTGCGGTACTGGAGTACGACGGGTTCCATGCGGTCAACATCTGCTCCAAGGACTGCGGCGCGCCGTGCGTTTGCCAGATTCAGGGCACCGACGGCTACATCGTGAGCAACTCCCAGCCCAACCAGTGCGGTGCCATAACGTTGCGCCTCAACGACGGCACCGAGGAGCATTACGACCTCTCGCTGCCCATCATGTGGGAGGGCGAGTTCCGCGAGTTCCTGCGTCAGCAGAACGAGGGCGACCTGGAGGAGTGCTACCGCCAGCTCGACGAGTCCCTGGTGGTGAGCCGCGTCCAGAACACCATCCGTTACGAGAGCGGTGTGGTCTTCCCGGCCGACGAGGCGTAGGGCGCTTTCACCCATACGGCTCTCTGACAGGGACAGGGCTGCCGCAAGTCGTGTGGCAGCCCCGTCCCTCGTGATTTACCAGTTGCTTGCGTTATGCGTAATTGTCAGCCTTGCTGTAGTGATCGATCTTCTCAAGGTTCTCTTGCCAGTTGAGCGCAAAGACCTCGCTGTAGATGCAGTTGAGTACGTAGCGGATGCACTCCTGAGAGAAGAACGTGGCCACGCGCCCCGAGCGCGTCTCTCCCTCGGGAATAAGGATGACGCAGTCGGTTCCGGCGAGTCGGTTCACCAGCAGTTGGTTGGCTGTGATGAGCACCATCTTGCAGCCTCGTTTGCGCAGGTTCTTGATGGTGCCAGGATACAAGTCCGCCAGTGCTCCCGAGTGTGTGACCACGATGGCGAGGTCGCGCGCGTCAAGCATCTGGGTGACGATGTTCGCATCGTCGTGCGGTACGCCGTTCGTGCACATGATGCCCAGCTTGAGCAGCAGATTGGAGAACCCCTCGACCGTGATGGCCGTATCGCCGAGGGCATAGTAGGCGATATGGCGTGCGCCCTGCATGAGCCGTGCGGCCTTGCGAACGTCAGCTGCGTTCACCATCTCGTAGGAAGCATCAAGGGCCTGACGAGAGAGCGCAGCGATGGAGCTGAGGATGTCGCGGGTGTTGGCGCCCTCGATGAAAGGCTTGTCGGGATTGACGTCGAATACGTGGGAGCGTGCTCGTTCGAGTTCGCGTGCCAGCGTGATGCGAAAGTCCCGATAGCCATCGAGGCCGACCTTGCGGCACAGACGCACCACGGCAGCGTTGGAAGTGTGTGCTGCGGCGGAGAGGGCGCCGATCTTCATCTCGGCGACCTCATCGGTATGCTCAAGGATGTAGTCCGCTAGAGCCTCTTCGGTATCGGTGAATCCGTTCTTGCGCTTCAGCGCGTCCAACAGTGCCATGCGATCTCCTGCAGCGAGGGAACTTGTCTGATAAGGCCAAGTTTAGGCTAGTTCTGAAGGAAGGACGGGCAGTCTCTCCAATGGTTGCCGGCTTGCACTTGGAAATGAATTTCAAGATGTGGCATCCAAGCTGAAAACCACTTTCCATTTAGCTGAGAGTAAATCGCTTAACTAGTCAGGGGAAATAGAATGGCGCTGAGTGACACAGTTGGCTGAAGGGAAGGGTTTTGTCATGGCGTTTCCGAGCAAGTTCCTGTGGGGTGGATCAATCAGTGCGGCTCAGGTGGAGGGCGGCTGGGACGAGGGCGGAAAGAGCCCCGTGCAGATCGACTATGCTGGTCCTGACGCGGGCATCGGCCTACGTCCGATTTACTACCGCGCCGCAGATGGCAGCAAGGCGATGATGCAGCAGTTCGACAGCCTGCCCGAGGGTGCCGAGTACGCCCTGTTTGACGATGTGGACTACACCAACCACGAGGCGAGCGACTTCTACCATCATTGGCGCGAGGACCTCGACCTCTTTGCTGAGATGGGCTTTACCACGTTCAACACCACCGTCTCTTGGGCACGCATCTACCCGCATGGCGTTGCCGGTGGCGTGAACGCCGAGGGAGTGGAGTTCTACCGCCAGGTCTTCTCCTATGCCCGCGAGCTAGGCATGGATCCGATCATCACCCTCTACAAATACGACGAGCCCACCTACATCGAGCTCACCTACGGCGGTTGGGAGAACCGTGCCGTCATCGACGAGTTCGTGGCCTTCGCCAAGACCTGCTTCTCCGAGTACAAGGGTCTCATCGACAAGTGGCTCACCTTCAACGAGATCAACGTGCTCACGCACTTCCGTGACATCCCTGAGAACTATGTCAAGATGCACAACCAGATGGTGGCTTCGGCGCGATCGGTGCTCGTGGCTCACGAGATCGATTCAGATATCAAGGTGGGCTGCATGATTGCGGGCATGTGCATCTACCCGCTCACCTGCGACCCCGAGGATGTCTTTGCGGCATATAAGGCCTTCCAGGATGGATTTGCCTACTGTGCGGACACCATGGTGCGCGGCGCCTATCCCGACTTCGCAGCGCGCCTGTGGGCCGAGAAGGGAGTGGACACCTCCACCTTCGCGCAGGACGCCGACGTGCTCGCTGCAGGTAAGAGCGACTTTCTGGCCTTCTCGTACTACAGCTCTGGTGTGACCACTACGCATGATGTCGAGTCCAACCTCGCTGGCAACCTCATGTCCAGCGTGAAGAACCCCTACATCGAAGCCTCGGAGTGGGGCTGGCAGATTGACCCCAAGGGCTACCGCTACTTTGTGAACGTGCTCAACGACCGCTACGACGTGCCGCTGTTTGACGTGGAGAACGGCCTTGGTGCCATAGACGAGCTGGTGGTCGAGGATGGCGAGGAGCGTGTGCACGATCCGTATCGCATCGACTATCTGCGTCGTCATATCCAGAACCTGCGCGCGGCCATCGATGAGGACGGTGTGCGACTCTTTGGCTACACCACCTGGGGCCCCATAGACCTGGTGGCCTTTACTACCGGCCAGATGAAGAAGCGCTACGGCTTCATCTACGTGGACCGCAACGACGACGGCACTGGTGACCTGCACCGTGTGCGCAAGGACTCGTTCTGGTGGTACAAGTCGGTCATCGCCAGCGACGGGCATGACCTCGACTAATCCCCAGAATTCCTGAGACGAGCAATCGAAGGACAATCGGGAGGGGGCTTTCCCGTGGCGACGCGGACAGAAGCCTCCGTCCCGATTGTCCTTCTCGGGTATTGGTGCCGAGATCTCGAGATGTCACAATGGGTGTGTTGAGCCGCATCGCCGGAGCATTGGCGCCACCTTGGAGGCCCCACCCATGAACACGACCATCGAATACTTCGACGAGAACGCCGAACGCTGCTTTGCCGACGCCTTCACCATCGAGGAGCGCAGCAACCAGGACCGCTTTCTGGCGCAGCTGCCCGCGGGGGCGGCCATTCTCGACTTCGGTTGTGGGTCTGGAAGGGATACCGCCTACTTCCTCGAGAGGGGGTTCGACGTCACGCCGACGGACGGGTCGGCGCGTCTGGCGGCCCTTGCCTCGGACTACCTCGGGGCTCCCGTGCGGGTGCAGGAGTTCAACGAGCTCGAGGACGAGGCGCTCTATGACGGCGTCTTTGCCTCGGCCTCCGTCATGCATCTCGAGTACGAGCGACTCGTGCAGGTCATGTCCAAGCTTGTCCGGGCGCTCAGGCCGGGCGGCGTGCTCTACGTGTCGTTCAAGTATGGCGACGCGAGCATGGACGGCTACCTGGGAAAACGCTACTACACCTACATGGACGAGAGGCGCTTTGCCGAGCTTTTGGCGACTGTCCCAGAGCTCGAGGTGATGCAGGTTGGCACCTTTGGCAACGAGCACCCGGGGCAGCCCGACTTCCGTTGGCTTTGGGCACTGCTGCTCAGACACTGAGGGCTCGTTAGGTCACTGTGACCTGCTGGAAATGCCTATGTTGTCAACCGCTATCATATGGTGAGTCACCAATCTGCATAGAAAGCCTTTTGAGATGCAGGCACGCTCACACGACATAGACATGCTGCACGGGCCGCTCGTGCCCAAGATCATTGCCTTCGCGCTGCCGGTTGCGGCGAGCGGGTTTCTGCAGCAGCTCTTCAATGCTGCTGACGTGGCGGTGGTCGGACGCTTTGCGGGCTCCGATGCGCTTGCGGCAGTGGGCGCGAACACCTACCTCATCAGTCTGATGGTCAACCTCTTTGTGGGCGTCTCGCTTGGCGCGAACGTGACTATCGCAAACTGCTTCGGCAAAGGTGATGAGGAGGGTGTGCGTCGTGCGACGCACACCTCAATCGCGCTGTCGCTCGTCTGCGGCTCCGTACTGCTGGTGGCGGGACAGTTGCTGGCACGTACGGTGCACGAGCTGATCGGTACGCCCGATGAGCTCATGGATGCGGCCATGCTGTACTTCCGCATCTACTACCTGGGCATGACACCCATCATGCTGTACAACTTTGCCTCGGCGGTGCTGCGCTCCAAGGGAGACACGCGCCGGCCGCTGGTGGTGCTCATCATCTCGGGCGTGCTCAACGTGCTGCTCAACCTGCTCTTTGTGGTAGGGCTGAAGCTCGACGTGGCTGGCGTGGCGTTGGCGACGCTGCTCTCCAATGTGGCGAGCAGCCTGGCGCTTGTCGAGATGCTGCGTCGCGAGACGGGCATCTACCACCTGAGCCTGCGTCAGCTCCGCATCGACCGCACATCGCTCGGCGGCATCGTGCGCGTGGGTCTGCCAGCGGGCATCCAGTCGTCGATCTTCTCGCTTTCCAATATCGTGCTGCAAGCGGCCATAAACTCGCTGGGTCAGACGGCCATGGCCGCAACGACGGTCGCCACCAACTTCGAGTACTTCACCTACAACGCCATTCTGGGATTCAGCCAAGCGGGCACCACCTTCGTCAGCCAGAACGACGGGGCGGGAAACGAGGTGCGTTGCAGGAAGGTGACTCGGCTCACGCTGCTTCTGGGGCCGGCGTTCACGCTGGCCGTTGGTGTCTTCTTCTACGCCTTGCGCGTGCCCTTCGTGGCTCTCTTTACGACCGATGCCGCCGTTAAACCCCTTGCCTATCAGCGCATTCTCCGTGCGACCTGCTTCCAGTGGGTCAACGCCATCAACGAGATCTTCTCGGGTGCCATGCGTGGCTACAAACGATCGACCGTTCCTGCTGCCATCAGCATCATCGGTATCTGCGGCGCGCGCATCCTGTGGGTGCATACGGGCTTTGTCGCCATGCCCACGTACGCGCATCTCATTCTGGCCTATCCCATCAGTTGGGCGGTGACGGCTGTGGCGCAGGGTGTGGCTTACCTGCTGGTCATGCGCAGCAGGTGCGCGAAGGCAGAGTGCGGCGCAAGATGATTGCCATGCCTTAGCGTGAGGCACTCATTTTGTATTGGCCAATGTGGGAGCTGCTCCCCTTAGCCCTCTCCACAAAGGACTACACCACTTGGGGCCAGATCGACCTCGTGTCGTTCAACACCGGTCAGATGAAGAAGCGCTACGGCTTTATCTACGTAGACATGGACGACGAGGGCAAGGGCACGCTCGATCGCAGTCGCAAGGACAGCTTCTACTGGTATGCCAAGTGCATCGCCAGCAATGGGGAAGATCTGGATTAAAGCTCGGCGGAGCAACCAAAGGGTGATTGCAGGGCGATCGGGACGGAGGCTTCTGTCCCGATCGTCCTGATGCTTAGCTGATGGTGAGTGAGCCATGCGTCCTCGTTGGTCGCATCCACTTCGACCGGCAGTGTGACCACTCCGTCGCTCGACTCGAACAGGACCATTTCTGTAGCAGCCATTAATACCTCCAGACAGGTATTCAAACTCTCTTACCGATGGATTGCGCTACGGAAACGCTCACAATACGAATATATGTACGTTTTTTCAGACGCCATATAGACAGAATTGCGTTTGTTCGGTCTCTGGGATAGGTTTGCCGAGAGGGGGGAGCCTTGGGGATTTTGCCCATGGCTCCCTTGCTAGACTGTGTGTAGGTGCCTAGGAAAGGAGACCCCATGGAGCTCTTCGCAGGCTTGCGGACATTCACCTTCGGGGCAATCGCCCTGCGTCTTCTCGGTGCACTCCTCTGTGGTGCCATGGTCGGTGTGGACCGAGAGATGCGCAACAAGAAGGCGGGCCTCAAGACGCATGCGCTGGTGTGCCTCGGTGCGGCGCTCTGCATGATCGTGTCGGAGTGCATCATCCTCGGACGCGAGGGTGTTACGACCGATGCGACGCGTATCGCGGCAAACGTGGTCACAGGTGTCGGCTTCCTTTGTGCGGCCTCCCTCATTACCAGGGGAAATGGCTCTCTGCACGGGCTTACCACGGCTGCCGGCCTCTGGACTACGGCGGTTATCGGCCTCGCTTGCGGCTCAGGATGGCTTGAGGTTGGCCTGCTGGCAGCTGCTATCGTGCTGCTCGTGTTTGCGGTGTTTGGTCGCCTGGACGCCTATCTCACGGGCATCTCCCGCGGCTTTGACCTCTACGCTGAGGTCGTCGACTACGAGGATCTGCCAAAGCTGTTTGCTGAGCTTCATGCTCACGACGTGTCCTTCAGTGGGCTCACGGTGTCGAAGAGTCCGGTGGGAAGCACCGTCGTCCAACTCTCTGCAACCATGCAGCGTTTGGGCGAGAAGAAGGCGCTGGCCGAAAGCCTTCGCGCCCTCGATTGCGTGCGCTACCTCGAGATGTTCTAACGCCTCCAGGTGGGCGGTACGCCGATATGAGAAATGCGATATGGGACGGAGGCTGACACCTTCGTCCCATATTCATGCATGGAATGTATGACACGCCCTCGGAAATAGGTATTGGCGCCCAGTCATGCTAGCTGGCAGAATGAAGGTGCATTGCCACGCCGTCACAGGGAATGACGGCCAGAGGAGGGGAGACCGTTCATGATTTATCGCGACTTTCAGGATTTGAAGCTGTCCGGCCTTGGTCTTGGCGCCATGCGTCTGCCCGTGGTAGATGGCGACGACCACACCATCGACGAACCTGTAGCTGCTGCCATGGTCGACTACGCCATGGAGCAGGGCATCAACTACTACGACACCGCCTGGGGCTATCACGGCGGACATTCCGAGGAGGTGCTCGGTCGCGCGCTCGCCAAGTATCCGCGTGACAGCTTCTACCTGGCCACCAAGTTCCCGGGCTATGCCAACAGCAATTTTGGCAAGGTGGAGGAGATCTTCGAGAAGCAGCTCGAGAAGTGCGGGGTCGAGTACTTCGACTTCTACCTCTGCCATAACGTTACCGAGTCCAACATTGACGACTATCTGGCCGACGACCGCTTTGGCACCGTGAGCTACCTGCTCGAGCAGAAGAGGGCCGGCCGCATCCGTCACCTGGGCTTCTCCTGCCATGGTGCGCTGCCCGTGCTGCGTGCCTTCCTCGAGAAGTACGGCCAGGAGATGGAGTTCTGCCAGCTGCAGCTCAACTACATCGACTGGCACTTCCAGAAGGATGCCGAGAAGGTCGCCCTGCTCGCTGAGTACGGCATTCCCGTGTGGGTGATGGAGCCGCTTCGCGGCGGAAAGCTGGCCACGCTGCCCGAGCAGTACGAGACCCAACTCAAGGCGCTGCGTCCCGACGAGACCATTCCCGCCTGGGCGTTCCGCTTCCTGCAGAGCGTGCCCGAGATCACCATGGTGCTCTCCGGCATGTCCAACATGGAGCAGCTGCAGCAGAACATCGCCACGTGGGACGAGGACAAGCCGCTCTCCAAGGAGGAGTTTGACGCAATTCTGGGCATTGGCGACACCATGGCCACCGGCGTGCCCTGCACCGCTTGCCACTACTGCACCAACCACTGCCCCATGGAGCTGGACATTCCGCACCTCATCGCGCTCTACAACGAACACAAGTTCACGGGCGGCGGCTTTATCGCACCGATGGCCCTGGGGGCGCTTCCCGATGACAAGCAGCCCAGCGCCTGCCTTGGTTGCGGCAGCTGCGCGGCGGTGTGCCCGCAGCAGATTGACATCCCCGGCGTGCTGGCCGACTTCGCGGAGTTGATGGCGTAGGAAAGGACATTCGGGACGGAGCCTTTCTCCACTTCCCCGTGCTGGGGGAGGGGTGCCAGGCGTCCTTTTTGCCTCAAGTGCCAGGCAGACATGACAGAGCGAATGAAAAGCGGTTCCTGTTTGAGAAATCATTAACAGGAACCGCTTGTCTCGTGGAAGATGCGCTATGCGTTAGTCGTCGTCGCGCTCCGCCCTGAGCGAGGAGATTGCCTCGCCGAGCATCTGCTCGTCTATGCCCAGCTCGCGAAGCTTTGCGGCGAGCCCGTCGACTCCCTGTTCGATGCCCTGCTCGATGCCCTGCTCGATGCCCTGCTCGATACCTTGCTCGATGCCGCGCTCAATACCTTGCTCGATGCCTCTCTCAATGCCTCGGGCTTCTGCCTCGCGCTCAAGACGCTCCGCCCTCTCGCGCCAAAGCTCAAGCACTTCTCCGCCCATAGCCTTCCTCACTCTCTTCTGAAGCGTCTCGTATGCGGCGAGCAAGTGATCAGACACCTTGATTATAAGCTCGACGAGCTCCTCGTATAAGGGCGTGTCGCCCATGCGCAGTACGACCGACTCAAGCTCGGTTCTGAGCTCGGAACACTCATGAACGAGCTGCTCCGACTGTCGGTCATCTGATGCGATGGCAGAAAGGTTCTGCTCATAGCGCATGAGATAGTACGGCAACAGGAGCAGAAGCCTCTTGCTGAAAATCTCGTCGCTGCTGAAGAGCTGTGCCTTGACGACCTTTGTCTCGTACTGGAACGAACCCCCATTGGGGAGATTGACCTTTACGTGCAAGCTGTCTGGCGTTTTGGATGAGTGCCTGAGATACAGGACGCACGAAGCCGGGAAATCCAACTCATACGGTGCGCCTTCAGTCAGGGCCTCTTCCAAGGCAATGTGAAAGTCGTATTCGATCATGCGCACGACCATGCTCGCGTCTGAGGTGCTTTGACACTCAACGTGGTAGATCTTCTCTGCCAAACGAAAGACGGTGTCGTCGATGATGGTGCCGCGCAGGCTCTCATGCTCGTCGCTGAAGCGGACGATGGGACTGTCTTGTGCGTAGTTGCGTCCAAAGACCTCGTTTATGAAGGGAATCATGAGCTGAGGCGATCTGTGGACCATCGTCTTGAAGACGGAGTCGAAAACGGTGTTATCGGCCATTCCAAGTCCTCTCTGTATGCGAGTGAAGTGATGGGAGTCATGGTCGACAGGGGGGACCATGCCTGGAATGGCTGTGGGTGGAGAGCGGGCGGCAACGTGCATGGGCATCCTCTGTGGGACGAATACGGGTGGTGCGTGTATTCGCTCGAGAACGCCCGCCACGGAATGAAAGCCCCGGCCCCGCGGAACGCACCCGCGGGTGAGTCAGCCGGAAACCCCGTATAGCCGCAGGTTTCTGCGTATGAGGGTACACGGTCCGGACCGGACGTGGACGCGTATCGACAACCGCTCCCTCCAAGCAAGATGATTATAAAACTAGAACATATGTTTGTAAAGGGGAATTTTAAGAACTGTTGAAGCGGGTCACGCGCCAAGGGACGACTAAAGGACGGAGCCTTTTGGCCGCATTACGCAGATAAAAAGGCTCCGTCCCGAATGCCCTTTTGCAGGTTGCGCTTCAACTATGCGACACCCATGTAGGCAAGCATGCCCTCGACGGCCACCTTGGTGGCTGCAACGGCGTGCACCACGGTGTTGGGGCCAGTGACCACGTCGCCTGCGGCAAAGACGCCCGGCACCGTGCACATACCCTGGTCGTCCACGATCAGCAGGCCACGGTCGTCGCCCTCAAGACCTTCGGTGGTGAGAATGAGCTTGTTCTTGGGCTTCTGCGAGACGGCCACGATTACCGTGTCGCAGCTCACCTGGTCGAGCTCCTCCTCGTAACCGGTCACGCGGTCGTTCTCGTCGAAGATTGCCGTCTTGAAGACAGGGCCGTTCTCGTTGATCTCGCAGATCGCCTTGCCCTGTACCAGCTCGGCGCCATCGAGCAGGGCGTACTCGAGCTCGTCGGAGCTTGCGGAAATGTGCTTGCTTCGGGCGTAGAGCGTAACCTCGTTAGCGCCTTGGCGGATAGCGGTGCGCGCCACGTCCATGGCGGTGTTGCCGGCACCGATGACGGCCACACGTTCGCCGATCTCTGCCGTCTCGGGGCTCATGAGGTAGTCGAGGCCAAACAGTACGTTTCCGCCTGCCTCGCCCGAGACGCCCAGCGTCTGTGCGCGCCAGGTGCCCGTGCCGACGAAGACCGTGTCGTAGCCGTCGCGGAAGAGGTCGGGGATGGTGAGCGATGAGCCTATGGCGGTGTTGTGCCTTACCTTGACACCGAGGGTCTCCAGGATCTCCTGGTAGCGGTCGAGCACCCGCTTGGGCAGGCGGTACTCGGGGATGCCATAGCGCATGACGCCACCGAGGCGCGGGTTCTGGTCGAAGATCGTGACGGCGACGCCCATCTGTGCGAGCCTCATGGCTGCCACGATGCCGGCGGGGCCGCCACCGATGACGGCCCCGCGCTTGCCGGTAGGCTCGGGCTTTACAAAGCGGACGCGCTCGAGATAGGTGCTCGACACGTAGTTCTCGATGGCGGAGAAGTGGATGGGCGTGCCCTTGCGGCCGCGTACGCAGTGACCCTCGCACTGTGCGCCATGGTTGCAGATGAGCGAGCATACAGCGCTCATGGGATTGTTCTGAAAGAGGACGGCTCCTGCCTCGTCCATCCTGCGCTCGCGGAACAGCTGGATTACCAGCGGGATTGCTGTTCCCACGGGGCAGCCCTTCTGACAGAGGGGATTCTTGCAGTTGAGGCAGCGCTCTGCCTCCTCGACGATGTGAAGTGCCATGTCCTCTCCCTTCCCAAAATGCTGCAATTGAGCGAAGTTGTCTCGCAGCTTTAAGATACACGGATGCAGCAAAATGAAGCTTGCCGATTCGATAAGGCGGTATGCAGTTTCAACATGCCTGAGCGATTGCCGCAGGCTCGAGAAACCAAGTTTCAGCCGACGCCGGCAGCTCAAGCTTGTTGCATCCATGCAGCAGGCGGCCGCTGATAGCGTATCCGTTTCAGATTTGGCAGGGCTCCCGGTTACTCCAGCACAAGCTCGGGTGTGGACTGACGGTAGGCGCGCGGACCTTGGCCCACCATCTGCTTGAAGCGATAGCTGAAGTTGCTCTCACTGGTAAATCCCACGCGCTCTGCGATGGCTGCGCTGGTGAGCGTGGTCTCAGCGAGCAGCTCCTTGGCGCGACTGATGCGATAGCGCAAGAGGTAGTCATGTGGGGTGGTCTCGAGCTGACGCTTGAAGAGGCGGATGAGGTAGCTAGGGCTGACGGAGGCGGCGCGAGCGAGGTCGTCAAGCGTGACCTTTTCTGCAAAGTGCTGCTCGACATACGAGCAAGCCAGGCGCACTGGGTCATCTTCAGCGGCTGGTCCCGTCTCCTGCGCAGCAAGCACCACCTCGGTTACGAGCGCATGTACGGCCAGCCCGATACGAGCGGCGTTTCCCACGCTCTCGGCGCCAAGGCACTCGAACAGTACATCCGCATGTGGCTGAAGGCGCGAGAGCGGGACTGCCACAGGGGCAAGACGCGGTAGTCCCAATGTGCGTCCGGCAAGCTCCACGCCCGGCCCGTCTATGTGCGCCCACAGGTGATACCAGTGCCCGTGCCCGGGAGAGGTTCCATAGCTCTGCGGGGAGCGGCAGTCCATGAGCAGCGCCTGTCCCTTCGGCAGACGTATGGTCTGCCCGCCTTGGCGTACCGTGCCCTCGCCGCCCAGCGTGTAGAACAGGATGAAGCTGTTCTTATCGCTGCGTGCGGTGGCAAACTTGGCTCGCGCATAGAAGTCGCCTACCTCGCTGCAGTAGTAGGGCTGCGCAAGCTCGGCGGAAGATGGCGTGGAGATGATCCAGCGGCTGCGGTCCTCCACGTCCATGGTGTAAGTGAGCATGGTGCGACCTCCTTATGCCTGCTTGCGGTACGCCTGCGGCGTGCAGCCGGCGTACTCACGAAATCGCTGGTAGAAGCTTGTGAGGTTGGCCAAGCCCACCTCTTCGGCAATCTCGTATATGGGGCGCGTCGTGCCACGCAGGAGTAGTGCGGCACGACGCATGCGCTCCACGTTGACGAGCTGCTTGAAGGTGGACCCGGTGGTCTGGCGTACGAACTTGGAAAGATATGTCCGCTCGTAGCCGAGGTCCGCCGCCATCTGCTGCAGGTTTCCCTCGCGGTAATGCAGGCCAATGTACTGTCGCACTGTTCCAATCAGCTCGGCGCGCTCCCAGGCCACGTCGTCCAATTCGCCCTTGGGTTCGTAGGTACGAAGCAGGTGCGTGAGCAGTGCCGCGAGGAAGAAGTCGACCATATAGGGGCTTGTCATGTCGGGTTCGAGTCGCTCGCAAAGGATGCGCTCTATACAGGTTCGCGCTACCTCGTCGTTGGCCGTGTGATAGATGCGCCAGGTCTCATGAGATGCTCCCAACGTCATGAGCTCGGTTGCGAAGGGCGAGGCTAGGTCGGTCATGCCGTCAAGCAGGTGACCCTCAAAGAACTCCTCGGCAAGGATGAAGTTGATGGTGATGTCATTAGGGCCGGTGGGCTCCACGCTGTGGGGGACATGGCGGTCCATCACGATGCAGTCACCAGCTTCCAGCACTACGCGGTTTCCGTCCACATTCATGCGGAAGATGCCCTGCCAACAGTAGGTGATGAGCGCGTACGAGTAGATGTGCTCGGGAATGGTAGCCGAGTTCACCCCGTGGAACGACACGATGTGTCTCCGGTCGGCAAACTCACGGCCTTGGCCAAAAAGGAAGAGCTCACGGCCATGGTACTGCACGCGGGGATAACGCTTGGCAAAATGCTCGTACACTTCCTCGTCGGTATGCGACTCGATCATCGAGGCGGCAAGCAATGCCGAAGGAAGCTGCCTTAGGTTCACAATACGCTCCACAGATTCATACTATTAAAGACAAAAACACATATTGTTGCAGTTAAACCATACCAGATAAAGTATAGTCAACAGCTATCGATACGTATGGGAGGCATGATGAAGGCCGTGAGTGACAACGCCAAGTGGATATCGGGACCGATATACGATTACGGCAAGGATGATGCAGGGTACTATCGCGATCATCGCAACCATGTGCTTTCCCGTGCGTTTACAATCGACGCCAAGTCAAAGACAGAGCTGCGAGTCGCCGTGCTTGGCTACGCACGGTTGCTGCTGAACGGACAACCGGTGAGCGACTCTGAGCTTCTGGGGGACTGGACCAACTACACCAAGCTGGTCTACGTGCGCACCTTTGATGTGAGCGACTTGGTGCATGAGGGCGATAACCAGATTTCGGTTGAGCTGGGCAACGGATGGTATAACCCCTCTCCGCTCACGATGTTTGGCAAGTATAACCTCCGAGAACGCCTTGCCGAGGTTGGCACCCCGCAGGTGATGCTCACCCTCGAGACAGACGGGCAGATCGCACTCGTGTCTGACGAGTCGTGGGAATGTCACGAGGGCCAGCTGCTCTTTAACAACGTCTACTTGGGTGAGACCTGTGACCTGCGCAGCGAGCGAGGCACGCAGCTAGACGTCATTACCTGCAAAAACTTCCGCATGCTGGAGCCAGCGGTCGTGGAGCCTTGTCGACGGTTTGCGCCGGTGGCTGGGCGAGACCTACACGAGCTGGAAGACGGTTCGCTCGTGGTGGACTTCCACGAGCTCGATACGGGCATGATTGACATCAGCTTTGTGGCGAGCGAGGATGACAAGGTGACCATCCGCTACGCGGAGGAGCTGGATGCGAGCGGAACGCCTTCCTACGAGTCAAGCCATGCGGGTCTCGTAGGGTGTCTGGTTCCTGAGGGCTTTCGTATCCCCGGTGGTCCCGGTGCACCTGAGTGCGCTATTCAGACCGATCGCATCATTTGCACGGATGGCGAGAACCACTTTACCAACCGCTTTACCGTGCATTCGTGTCGCTATGCGGTAATTGAGGGGCTATCACGCAACCAACTACAGGAGATTGCACTGGTGCCAGTCCATACCGACCTTGTGGCAGTTGGCTCCATCGCCACGGGCAACGAGTTCTACGACAGCATGGTCGACGCGGCGGTGCGCACCAAGCTCAACAACGTGCATGGCCTCTGGGAGGACTGCGCGCGCGAACGGCTGGGCTATGGTGGCGACATGGTGGCGCTCGCCGCATCCAACCTTGCAGCATTCGACTGTGAGGGGCTCATCCGTAAGACGGTGCGTGACTTCCGCAACGACCAGACGGCCGCCGGAGGCGTGCCCGAGACGGCGCCCTTCATGGGCATAGGGTCCAACGGCACGGCGTATGGCGAGGGCCCGCTGCTCTGGCAGCTTGCCTACCCGCACCTGGTGCTGCGCGCCTATCAGTTCTACGGTTGCCGCGATCTGGTGGAGCAGGAGTGGCCGTATGTGCAAAAGCTCGTCGACTACCTGCTGGGATGCGAGCTATGAGGCCCGCCTTGCGGAGCTGAAGGCACAGATTGCCGAGCGCTTTGGCAACGCCGACGGAAGCTGGGGCGATGGCACCCAGACGGGGCTGGCCTTTGCCGCCGACCTCGGCCTTGCCGACGAGCATGAGCTGGCCGAGCGTCTGGTGACCAAGATCGCCGAAGAGGACGGCGTGCTGACAACCGGCATCTTTGGCACAACCATCGCCTTTGACCTTCTGCATCGCACCGGTCACTCCGACGTGGTGGAATCCTGGCTCACCCGCGAGGAGGCTCCGAGCTACAAGGCCATGCTCGCCAGCGGAAACAAGGCGCTTGCCGAGCAGTTCGAGATGTTCCTCTCGTCGTACAACCATGCGATGTTCAGCAGCTACCTGCAGTGGTTCTACCAGGGTCTGGGTGGCATCCGGGTTGCTGACGACGCCGTGGGTGCCAACAAGGTCGTGCTGCGCCCACACTTCAGCAAGAATACCGATCGCGTGTCCTGTGCCCTCGAGACGCACCAGGGTGTCGTTCGCACTGCCTGGCAGCGTTTGGAGGACGGAGAGATCGCGTTCTCCTATAGCGCTCCCAAGGGCATGGAAGTGCAGGTAGAGGTACCTGCGGGCGTGCATATTCGCTAGATTGGCCGGAACGGGGCATGGCGGGGAGCCGGGGTGGTGACGGATGCGTCGCGGCCTCGGCTCCCCGCTTATCAACTTTCGAAAAGTTGACCTGACAGCCACACTACTGCAACAAGTCATAGCCTGATACGCACATATTGATATTGTCGCAGGTATACATAGGAAAATATAGTTATTACAGCAAGAAGGAAAGAGAGGCATAAGATAAGCCTCGAAAGGAAAAGGGAAGGAAAGGACCATGGCAGACAACAAGCAGATCGCAACTGACGTGCTCGATGCGGTCGGTGGCAAGGAAAACGTCAGCAAGGTGATCCATTGCGCGACGCGCCTGCGCTTCAACCTCGTGGACGACAATGTGCCCGTGGACGAGGACGTCAAGGCCATCAAGGGTGTCCTGGGCGTCATGAAGCAGGGCGGCATGTACCAGGTCATCATCGGGCCGTCCGTGCCCGAGGTGTACGACGAGCTGACCAAGCTCGGTGTCGGTGGCGGCGGCTCCATCGACGAGAACCTCGACGACGCGCCCGCCAAGTTCGAGTGGACTCCCAAGAACGTGCTCGATGCCGTGCTCAACTACCTCTCCGGCTCGGTTGTTCCTCTGGTCCCGGTCCTGATGACCGCCGGTCTCTTCAAGACCCTCGGCGCCGTCTTCGGCCCCACGTTCCTCAACCTGGTGCCCGCTGACAGCCCGCTCGTGTTCCTCTGCGACATGATGTACAACGCCGGCTTCTACTTCATGCCCATCCTTGCCGGCTTCACGGCTTCTCAGAAGCTTGGTGCCAACCCGTACCTCGGTGCGATGCTCGGCGCAGCCCTGCTTGAGCCGAGCTTTGCGGCCTTCGTGGGTGGCGAGACCGGCCTCTCGTTCTTCGGCGCCCAGGTCCCGATGCCGCTCTTTGGCTATGGCCAGACGCTCATCCCCATCCTGCTGTGCATCCCCGTGTTCGCCTTCCTTGAGAAGAGGATCAACGGTGTCATGCCCAACGCCGTGCGTACCGTCTTTGGTCCCTTCCTCACCGTCCTCCTCATGATCCCGTTGGAGCTCTACATCCTGGCTCCTCTGGGCAGCATGCTCGGCAACGGTGTGGCAAGCCTCTTCGAAATCATCGGCAACTCCCCGCTCGGCTTCCTCGCCATCGCAATCTTTGCTGCTACCTATCCCATGCTCGTCCTCACCGGCATGCACATCGGCATCATGGGCATCGCCATCGCAACTTCGGCAACGTCGGCTACGACGCCATGTTCCTCATGGCTTCCACGGTTCAGGCCTTCACGGCCTCCGGTGTTGGTCTCGCTGTCGCCCTCAAGATGAAGGACCCCGAGAACAAGAGCCTGTGCTGGGGCTACTTCCTGACCCAGTTCCTCGGTGGCGTGGGTGAGCCCCTGCTCTACGGCGTGTTCCTGCGCTACAAGCGTCCCTGGATTGGCACCCTCTGCGGTGGCGCTGCTGCCGGCCTTCTACACCATGGCTTCCGGCATCTTCTCGCCTCTCGCCTTTGCCGGCGGTGACCAGGCCAACTTCATCAACGGCTGCATCGCCATGGCCATCGGCTTCGTTGTCGCCTTCGTGACCACCTGGCTCTTCGGCCTCACCAAGGAGCAGGCTGAGGGCAAGGAGTAAGGACTCCTGGCAAGGTAAGACAGCCTTCCTTTCCCAGCGCCGCTCTCCCTAGGAGAGCGGCGCTCCTATCAAAAAGACTCGACCATTGGGGACGGTTCCTTTTGGTCGGGTGCTCCGACCGTTGGGGACGATTCCTTTTGGTCGGGTGCTCTGAGAACAAAGACAAAGGCGCAATCACACTTACTAGGTGACGAGGAGGATTCACATGCGTTACGAAGAGGTCTGCCTGAGCGAAGACGGAAGAACTCGGCTCGACTGCTACCTTCTGGATCCTGAGGTCACGACGGGTGGCTACAAGACCCGTCCTGCGGTGCTGGTAACGCCGGGGGGAGCGTACCTCAGCCTGGCGCACCGCGAGGACGAGCCGGTTGCGGCACGGTTCCTGGGCTTGGGCTATGACGTCTTTGTCCTGCGGTACCACGTGTATGTAACAGCGCCACCTACAGAGCCGAATGGCCTGCTGCAGGTTGACGACTCGTCGCACTATCCCGTGCAGATCGTGGATGCCATGCGTGCCATGGCGTATGTGCGCGAGCATGCCAGCGAGTGGGACGTCGATGCGAGCCGCGTATACGCGCTTGGGTTCTCTGCGGGGGCGCATGTGGCGGGATCGCTCGCGGAGCACTTCGACGATGCGGAGCTGCTTGCGTTGGCTGGCACGATGGCCGAGGCCGCGCGTCCTTCTGGCCTCGTGCTCTGCTACCCCATGGTTTCGGCTGAGAAGCTCTGCCGAGTGGAGCCTGGTGCCACGCCCGAGCAGGCACAGGGGGCGAGGTTGATAACCAAGGCAGTCTTTGGCAAGAACGATCCCTCCGGCGAGGACTACGCGCGCGTTGACCTGCGTCGTCACGTGCGACCCGACATGCCGCGCACCTTCATATGGCAGACCAGCGAGGATGAGGTCGTGGCGTCGTATGAGACGACCGAGTTGGTGGCGCTGCTCCAGCGCGCGGGCGTGCCTGTGGAGTATCACCTCTATGAACGGGGGATTCATGGCCTGGCGTTGGCGGACCGCAGCACGGCCAGCCGCGAGGATCTCGTGAACGATGAGGCCGCTACATGGGTTGGCCTGTGTGCGAGCTGGCTCGCTCTTGACGATGGGGGAGAGCTGAGCCACCGCTAGTTGAGACAAAGGGACAGGTCATTTGTCTCCCTCCCCACCTGATACTGAGAGTCGCTAACAGCCTTTAGAATTGTGACAAACTCGTTCCGCGCCTCCCAAGGAGAACCAATGAAACGCCCTGCCTACAACCCCTACCTGCCCAGCTGGGAGTACGTTCCTGATGGAGAGCCACATGTCTTCGATGGTCGCGTGTACGTGTACGGCTCGCATGATGCAGCTGCTGGCGGGAGCTATTGCCCGGGCGACTACGTATGCTGGTCGACACCTGAGACCGACCTTGCAGACTGGCGCTTCGAAGGGGTGATCTTCCGCAAGACTGATGACCCCTCGAACCCTGCCGGTGATGCGCCGCTCTTCGCACCGGATGTCGCGCAGGGCCCCGACGGGCGGTTCTACCTGTACTACGCAATCGCGTCCATGCTCGTGGGCAGGCCGTGTCACATCGGCGTAGCCGTGTGCGACGAGCCTGCGGGGCACTATCACTTCCTTCGCGACGTGACACTTCCTGGCGGAACGCCGCTCGACTCGGACAGTGGATACGGCATGGTGTTTGATCCTGCCGCCTACGTCGAAGGCGATGCGGTTTGGTTGTACTGGGGCTTCGGCATGCCCAAGGCAAGCCCTCGCATGCCTGCCGCGGTGACTGAGGGTAGCTGGGTGGTGCGCCTTTCGTCCGACATGGTCACGATGGCGGAGGCGCCCCATCGCTTGGCTCCGGCCAAACTGCAGGCGGATGGCACGAGCTTCGAGGAGCATCCCTTCTTTGAGGCGTCGAGCTTCCGGCGCATCAAGAGCCGTTACTACTTCATCTACTCGAGCCTGCAAGGCCATGAGTTGTGCTGGGCGCATGCGGAAACGCCCGAGGGGCCGCTCACATACGGTGGCGTGCTGCACTCCAACGGCGATGTGGGGATGCCTGGCAAGCCCACTGAGGCGGAAGCCACGTACTATATGGGCAACAACCACGGGTCGCTTGTGGAGCTGTCGGACGGACGGGTCTTCGTGTTTGGCCACCGTCACACCCATGGCCACCAGAACTCGCGGCAGGGCGTGGCGGAGCCCGTTGTCATTCATGAGGACGGCTCTATCGAGCAAGCCGAGATGACCAGCTGCGGCCTCAACGGCGGACCACTTGCCGCCGTGCACGAGACGCCCGCCTATACCTGCTGTCACCTGCGCAGTGTCGAAGGCGTGCTGCACTATAGCGGCTCGGTGAAGATCGATGAGGCCCATCCCTTCGTGAGCCAGGATGCCGATGCGGGGGCGGCCACCTCGGCCTATGCCTACATCCACAACCTTCGCGATGGGGCAGAGGCGGG
>CADAQM010000009.1 GCA_902790135.1 uncultured Coriobacteriaceae bacterium | reverse complement strand
TGGTGAGGTAGAAGTACGGGGTGCCCTCGGTGAGGTTGTCGGGCTCGAGCACGTAGATGAGCTTGGGGAAGGCGGGGGTGATCCAGACGCCCTTCTCGTTCTTGACGCCCTGGTGGCGCTGCCTGAGCATCTCCTCGATGATGAGGGCGAGGTCGGCCTTCTCCTGCGCATTGCGGGCCTCGTTGAGGTACATGAACACGGTGATGAACGGCGCCTGGCCGTTGGTGGTCATGAGGGTGACGACCTGGTACTGGATGGTCTGGACGCCGCGGGCGATCTCCTCGCGCAGGCGCTTCTCGACCATGACGTCGATCTGCTCCTTGGTGGCCTTGAACCCGATGGTCTCCATCTCGGCATACACCGAGCGGCGGATCTTCTTGCGGGAGACGTCCACGAACGGTGCGAGGTGCGTGAGGCTGATGGACTGGCCGCCGTACTGGGTGGACGCGACCTGCGCGATGATCTGCGTGGCGATGTTGCAGGCGGTGCTGAAGCTGTGCGGCTTCTCGATCAGCGTGCCGGAGATGACAGTGCCGTTTTGCAGCATGTCCTCGAGGTTGACGAGGTCGCAGTTGTGCATGTGCTGTGCGAAGTAGTCGGCGTCGTGGAAGTGGATGATGCCCTTCTCGTGGGCGTCGACGACGTCGGCAGGCAGCAGGCGGTGGGGTTCTTGTTGGAGTTCTCCTGCTTGACCTCCTCGTTCACGCACTCGATGAGCGAGAGGATCTTGTCGTCGGTCGTGTTCTTGTGGCGCTTCTTGTTCTGTTCGTAGCGGTAGATGATGTACTTGCGCGCGACGGAGAAGCGGTCGAGGGCCATTAGCTGGTCCTCCACCATGTCCTGGATCTCCTCGACGGTGACCGTGTGGCCTGCAGCCTTGCACTTGTCCTCGACGTTGAGGGAGGCGAACTTGATCTCGCGCTCGGTCAGGCGCTCGTCCTCGGGAACCTCGTGGTTTGCCGCCTTGATGGCGTTCTCGATCTTTGAGAGGTCGAAGCTGACCTCGGAGCCGTTGCGCTTGATGATCTTCATGAAGTGCGTCCCCTCCGCCTTGGCGTGCCTGACAGGTGCCCGGTGCGTCCCTGTCGGAATCTCTGCGATGCGCCAGATAGTGTGCGCGCACCTACTATGCCACAATCTCTTGTGTTGAAGGTGCGTCAAAAACACTAGATATTGTTGAAACCACGTTGATAGTCTGTAGATAACTCGTATCGTCGCAGGTAGGTGCGATGCGCAGAATCAGGAATGAAATTTGAGGAAATTTCGCGCTCCACCACATGCCTAAAAGGCAGTGCCGAGAAGGGAAAAACGCCGATTTGTGTCTGCCCGATGTGCCTCATTTGTGCTAGGAGGCGGCCCCTCTCGCGGAGCTGCGCAAAGCCGCAGCTACCGGTCGGGAGGGGCCGCCTGAATTGCGAACCGTATGTGTCGGCGGCGCCTAGCCCATCAGCTCGACGATGTTGAGGCCTAGCTCCTCGGCGCACGCCTCGATCTTCTCGCGTCCGCCAAAGACGCAGATGGCGCGCCTCTCAGGCAGCTCGGCCAGCGCGGGGGCAAGAGCGCGCACGGCCTCGACGCTCACGGACAGGTCCTGCTCGCGGATCTTGTCACGCCAGGTATCGGGACGGTGGGCAAAGTGGAGGCTGTCCTGCCTGCGGGCGAGCTGGCGAGGCTTTTGCGGCGCGTCGTGGGAGGCGACGACCGACACGATGTAGCCTGCGAGGTCCTCCTGGGTGGGATTCCAGCTGTCGATCCAGCTGGATGCCTGCTCGAAGCGCCTGACCGAAGGGGCGGCCGCCGGGTCGCGGTAGGACCAGAACTGTATCATGCCCTGGTTGGTGTGCCTGAAGCCGGCGCCATAGGCACCGCCCTTGACGCGCACCTCGTTCCAGAGATAGTCGAAGGAGAGCGCGCGGGAGGCGATGTTCCAGGTGCCGTAGTTGCCGGCGTCGAGGGCGCTGCGGGGCTGTCCCTCGGCGACGAAGCACACGTTGGCGGGCACGACGAAGGCCTCGTTCAGGATCTTGGGCTCGGGCAGCGTGAGGCGATGCGCGCAGGCTTCGTCACCCGCCGTCGGCAGGCCAAGGGTCTCTGCCGCCTGCCAGTAGCGCTCGCGGTCCTCGGCGGGGCAGGTGAGGCTGACGAGCACCTCGTCAGCGGTGAAGATCCTAGCGGCGAGATCCTTGAGGCGCGCGGAGAGCTCGGCGGCACGCTCGTCCCAGTGGGCGAGGAGGTCCTTCACGAACAGGTAGTAGTCGACACCGCTCATGACGGCGCTCGCCTGTGACGCCGCCCAGAAGTAGGTAGCCAGGCGCGCTGTGGCCGCGCTGTGGCCGGCGCCCAAGTAGTACTGCTCCATGGTGAGGCGACGCTGCTGCAGGATGTCGTGGATCTGCTCGAGGTTGTCGAAGCGCGTGGTTGACCACACCTCGGCGGGAAGCGTTGCCAGCTGGTCGACCTTCTCGGCAAGCGCGCTCGCGCCCACCGCCATCAGGGGCCGGACGTAGTACGGGTCGTCGTCGTTGCCGTAGGTCTCGACGAAGAAGTTCAGCGTGCCGAGGTTTTCCTCGACCACGGTGTCGAGGCGAGCTGCGCTCATCCGCTCGGTGTCGAGCTTGCCCAGCACGTCGGAGAGGATGCCTACGTAGGGGAGGTCCTCCCAGGCGAGGCGACGCAGGTCGAAGTAGTGGTACGCGTAGACGATGTGGTGGGTGTCCAGCTCGTGGGCGAGGCAGGGCAGCGGTGCCTCCACCATGCGTGCCGGGGTCTCCTGCGGGGCGTCGCCGATGTCTGCGACCGAGAGGCGGGGGAGCTTTGCGAGGTCCTCCGGGGCATCCTCGCGCTCCTGCTCCTCGCGCAGGGCCTCCACCTCGCGCTTGACCTGCTCGATCTCGTCGTCGGACATGCCCGCGCGCAGGCTCTCGAGCTCGGCGAGCTCGACGGCGGCGTCGCCCTGCTCCACTGGCACCAGCTCGATGGCTGCGTTATGCGTGCTGTGGCAGACGACCTCGTCCAGCAGGCGCTCGAAGTAGCCCTGGTCGATGCCCTCGCGCATGTGGGTGATTGCCTGCTCGTAGCGCAGGTAGTCGACGGGGCGCGCGTCGTCGTACAGCCAGCCGGAAAGCGCCAGCATCGACAGCGCCACGCCGTCGGAATAGCTGCCCCAGTCACCCTCGCGCAGGTTGAACTCGGCTTGGGAGAGCGAGGCGGCAAGGCGCTCGCGCTCGATGCCCTCGCGGCAAAGCTTGGCGCAGGTGTCGCGCACGAGCTCGGCAAAGCGCTCGGCCACGCCGGGCTTGGCGCCCTTGAGCACGAAGACCACCTGGGGCTGCAACAGCCCGTCGACAAACTGCGCGCGGAAGTCGTCGCCAAGCTTTGCGTCGAGCACGGCGCGCTTGAGGGGAGCCTCGTTGGAGCCGGCCAGGGTGTCGAGCAGGATGTCTGCCGCGAGCACGCGCTCGCGATCGGCAGAGGTGCCTAGCACGTAGGCGAGGGAGACCGAGGCGTTCTCCTCGGAGGTTGCCATCTCGACCTTGCGCATGGGGGAGATGACGGGTTTCTGCAGGGGCAGGGCATTGGGCGCGCCGGCCTTGCGGTCCGCGACCTCATCGAAGCGCTTGGCGATAAAGGCGAGCTCGCGCTCGATGTCGAGATCACCGTAGAGGATGGTGTAGCTGTTGGGCAGGTTGTAGTGGCGTGCGTGGTGGTCGATAAACCGCTCGTAGGTGAGCGTGGGGATGGCACGCGGGTCGCCGCCACTCTCGAAGCGATAGGGCGTGTCAGGGAACAGGTCGCGCTGCAGGTGCATGAACGAGACGTCGTCGGGGTCCGAGAGGGCGCCCTTCATCTCGTTGAAGACGACGCCGTTGTAGGTCAGGCGGTCGGAGTCCTCGTCGTACTCGAGGTGCCAGCCCTCCTGCTCGAAGATGCGCGGGCGCTGATAGATGGCTGGATGCAGCACGGCGTCGAGGTAGACGTCCATGAGGTTCTCGAGGTCGGCCACATTGGTCGACGAGACGGGATACATCGTCTTGTCGGGGAAGGTGAGGGCGTTCAGGAAGGTCTGCATCGAGCTCTTGAGCAGGTTGACGAAGGGCTCCTTGACCGGGAAGCGCTCAGATCCGCAGAGCACCGAGTGCTCGAGGATGTGGAAGACGCCGGTGTCGTCTGCGGGCGGCGTCTTGAAGGCGATGGCGAAGGAGCGGTTGGTGTCGGCGGTAGCGAGCCACATCAGGCGGGCGCCCGAAGTGTGGCGCATCACGTAGGCGGTGCCAGAGAGCTCGGAAAGCGGCTCTATGGCCTCTACCGTAAAGCCCTGATGGGTGGTGCCGACGGCAAGCGCGGGGATTGGTGCGGTGAAGTCTTTGGTCTCGTTTGACATGGTCTCTCCCAACGGTTGAGTTTACGGAGTTTACTTTACCCAACTTGCGCTGGGGAAACAGGGGACAGGCACCTGTTCCCCTTTTCTCGCACGGAAAACAGGAACGGAGACGACGGAGGGGAAACAGGTGCCTGTCCCCTGTTTCCCGCTCACGGAAAAAAGCCACCCGCATGGCGAGTGGCCCAGTCATTCTGATGTGTTCGGTGCCTAGATGCAGTTCATCTCGGAGAGCACCGAGGAGTACCAGGCCTGCCACGTGGGCGGGCAGTACTTCTTTGCCGCGGAGGTCGAGATCGTGTAGCCGTAGCCTGCCGACAGGCCCGCGACGTGGCTGCGGATGGCGCTGTCCCAGTCAGACCAGCTCGAGTTGCCCCAGCCCCAGGCGTTGTGAGGCCTGAAGCAGATGGCGCCCTTGGAGCTCTCGATGCAAGAGATGGCCGGCGACCAGCGTGGGTCGACGTTGTAGTCCCAAGCCGCCTCCGCAAAGGTCCGGCCGTGGCCGCCGAGAGGCGAGCCGCCCAGATAGGCGTCGATGCGCGGGGCCCACTTGGCGATGAAGGCATCGCGCTCGGAGACGATCGGAGCCTGCTCCACGGGCTCCTGCTCCACGACATCACCCGAGTCGCTGCCCTCATTGGAGGAGTCTGACTGCTTGGTGCTCTCCTCGTCCGCGTCCGCCTCGACGGAGGGGGAGGCGTCCTGGGGAGTGGAGACGTTCGCCTGCTGGCCGCTTGCGTTGGTGAAGGTCTTGTTTTCCTCGGCCTCCTTGGCCGCCTCGGCAATGGCCGCCTCGGCTGCCGCACGCTCCGCCTCGGCCTGTGCGATTGCCTGCAGGCGGACTTCCTCGCGGGCTGCGAGGGCCTCCTGCTGAGCCTGCAGGGCACGGTCGGCCTCCTGGCTCGCCTTGGCATGGCGCGCCGACAGCGTGTCGCGCTCCTGTTGGAGTTCTGCGTTCATGTCTGCCAGAACCTTGAGCTCGTCCATGTTGCGGGCCTGGATGCGATCGAGATAGGTGAGCGTAGCGAGGAACTCGCTCCAGTCCTCGGACGAAAGCAGCAGGTCGACCAGTCCGTTGCCCGACTGCTGAAGCTTGTAGAGGTTGCGTACGGACTCGGCGGCACGCTCGCGTTGAGCTGGCATCTCGGCCTCGAGGTCGGCGATGCGCTGCTCGTTGGCGTCAATCTCGCCCTTGATCTTGTCTACGTTGGCGCTCGCCTGCTCATAGGTGGCGGTTGCATCCTCAACCTGCTGCTGGAGCTCCTCGTAGGTCGCAGCATATGCGGTCGTGGGGACAAATGAGAGGCCAAGGCCGGCTGCTATGGCAAGGGCGGCAATGCGCATTCGGACGTGCACGGGCACCCCTTTCGTCGGGGACAGGACAGCCAGAAAACTGGCATTTGATAATAATAGCCCTAGTGCGCAGCTAACACTGCATTTTCATCAGCATGGGGCCTGTAGGCTGCGTTTGGCTGCGCGTATGGCCCGTTTGCGGACGGATGAGGCCGCTGCGTGTCACCCAATCGGATTTCGTGGTCGTTATGTGGCAAGTTTGGCACTGGTTCATCATGAGAGGGCAACAGGTGCCGAATTGGTGAGGAGGGCAATCCCGTGGACATCATCGAACTTCTCAAAGCGGTCCTCTACGGCGTCGTCGAGGGCATTACCGAATGGCTTCCCATCTCGTCGACGGGCCACATGCTGCTGCTCGATCAGTTCGTGACGCTCAACGTGTCGCGAGACTTCTGGGACATGTTTTTGGTGGTCATACAACTCGGCGCCATCCTTGCAGTGTGCGTGCTGTTCTTCAACAAGCTCAATCCGTTCTCGCGCAAGAAGGACCGTGCCGAGCGACGCGCCACGTGGTCCCTGTGGGCAAAGGTCATCGTGGCCTGCATCCCCGCTGCCGCCGTGGGCATTCCCCTGGACGACTGGATGGAGGAGCACCTCGGCAGCCCCTACATCATCGCTGCGGCGCTGATCGTCTACGGCATCGCGTTCATCGTCATCGAGAACGCCCGCGAGCGCCGCGCCGCCCGCATGGGCCAACCTGAGCGTCCGCGTCACCTTGCGGCGCAGGTCAACGTGGGCACCACCGCGCAGCGCGCCGATCTCTACGCCCGCGTGACCGACATCGACAACCTCGATTGGCCGACCGCCATCGGCATCGGCATCTTCCAGGTGCTCTCCATCGTGCCGGGCACCTCGCGCTCGGGCTCGACGATCATCGGGGGACTGCTACTGGGCTGCTCGCGTGCCGTTGCGGCGGAGTTCACATTCTTCCTGGCGATTCCGGTCATGTTTGGGGCGAGCGCCCTGCGCCTGGTGAAGTTCTTCCTCAAGGGAAACAGCTTCGCCGTGGCAGAGTGGCAGATCCTGGGCGTGGGCTGTGCGGTCGCCTTTGTGGTGTCGATGCTGTCGATTCGCTTCCTGATGGGCTTTGTGCGTCGTCACGACTTCAAGCCGTTCGGCTGGTACCGCATCGTGCTGGGCCTGGTCGTGATCGCGTACTTCGCACTGCTCGCATAGCCTGCGGCATCGCGCGCCAGGCGCGATTGTGCGGCGCGCTGAATATGCAACCAAGCGAATGGCTTATAAGTTATCGGGTTACCCGATAGATAGTTGCCGGGTTTTCGCTCGTATTCACTTCTTGACATATCCCAGCGT
Source organism: uncultured Coriobacteriaceae bacterium (assembly GCA_902790135.1). Classification (GTDB taxonomy): domain Bacteria; phylum Actinomycetota; class Coriobacteriia; order Coriobacteriales; family Atopobiaceae; genus UBA1367. The sequence goes on along the minus strand of CADAQM010000009.1, from coordinate 51,585 downwards.
CATAATAGGATATTACGCATGGAGAGGGTCGCGACATGCCAAACCGCCGTCTGCGTGCGCTTTTGTAGGCGTCAGTTCGACATTTCCCGCGTTTGCGGCACCTGTTCCAGCGGTCGCCAGACAGCCCCCCAGCGCATGATCTTGTAGCAAGTGCATTACGATTTTATTCACTTTGGTTTCGATGCTTCACAATCTGGGTAGGTTAGCCCATATGCAAGTCGCTTATGCCGGCAACAGGAAGCCGGCACGAAATGAGGGAGGAACCCATATGAAGACCCTTGACGAGCTCATGCTCAGCCGTCGTCAGGCCCTGGCTCTCGGTCTTGGCGCTACTGCCACGCTCGGCCTCGCCGCCTGCGGTGGCTCCGACGACGCGGCTCCTGCCGCCGACGACGCAGCTGACGCTGCTGCCACCGACGACGCTGCCACCGCCCTGGACGCTGCCGCGTTCGACGAGCTCGTGCAGAGCGGCCCCATCGCCGACGGTGCCGCCGTCGAGGCTAGCGAGTGGGCCAAGAAGGTCCAGGCTGCTGGAAAGCTCCGCGTGGGCGGCGTTGAGACCTCCACGCTGTTCTCGCAGCTCAACGAGGTTGACGGCAAGCATCGCGGCTTCGATGCCGGTCTGTTCCAGCTGCTCGCCACCTATCTGTTTGACAACGCCTCCAACTACGACCTGACCCTCGTCCAGTCGTCCACCCGCGAGAGCGTCCTGCAGAACGACACCGTTGACGCCGTCTTTGCCACCTACACCATCACCGACGAGCGCAAGAAGCTCATCTCCTTCGCCGGCCCCTACTATGTGGGGCACCAGGGCATCCTGGTCAAGGCGGGCAACACCGACATCAAGGCCGTCGAGGACCTCGCCGGCAAGGTCGTGGGCGTCCAGACGGGCTCCACGGCTGCCACCGAGGACTTCATCAAGGAGTTCATGCCTGACGCCGAGGTCCAGGAGCTGGGCACCGACGAGGAGCTGCGTCGCGCCCTTGAGCAGGGCCGCATCGACGCCTACGTGGTTGACGCCACACTGCACATGGGCTCGATCATCGAGAACCCCGGCAAATACGAGCTTGCCTGCGAGTTCGGTCCCGAGGACCCGCTGGGCATCGGCCTGCCGCTCGACTCCGACGGCGTCAAGTTCGTCAACGACTTCCTGAAGATCATCGAGGAGCAGGGTATCTGGGCCAAGCTGTACCAGATCTGCCTGGGCAGCCGCATCGGTGTTGACGAGGCTCCCGAGCCTCCCGCAATCGAGGCGTAGTCCCCACCATGCCCGAGGGCATGGCGTAGCTTGTTCTTTCGGGGCCTCCGCACCGCGTGTGTGGAGGCCCCTCTGAGGTAAGGAGGTGGCCATGGGAGTAGCTGAGGTCTTTACGGCTTTTGGTGATGTGTATCTGAAGTCGCTGTTATCTACCTGGCTGATGACCATCGTGTGCTTTGCGGGAGGCCTTGCGCTGGGCATCCTGGCAACGGTGCTGCGCGTCTCGCCCATCAAGCCGCTGCGTGTGGTCGGCGACGTCTACGTGCAGCTGTTCCGCAACATCCCGACGGTCTCGCTTCTGGTGATCTTCGTGTACGCGCTGCCCTACCTCGGGGCAACGCTGTCGTATCGAACCTGCCTTCTGGCCTGCGTCATCCTGGTCGTCTCGTCGTTTGCCTCCGAGAACTTCATGAGTGGCATCAACGCCATCGGCGTCGGGCAGATCGAGGCGGCTCGCTCCATCGGCCTCACGTTCACGCAGATCGTGCGGCTCATCGTCATCCCGCAGTCGCTGCGTACGACGGTGCTGCCCATGACCAACCTGCTCATTGCCACGCTGCTCACCACCGCCATGGGCTCGCAGGTGCCTCTCACCCCGCCCGAGCTGACCGGCATGGTCAACTATGTCAACTCGCGCTCGGTGGCGGGCATCTCGGCGTTCATCGTCTCGGCCATCTGCTACGCCGGCACCTCGGTGGCCCTGGGCTTCCTCGGCAACAAGCTCGATGAGAAGGTGAGGATCGTCCGATGAGTGCCAACGTTTCCATGCGGGACGCCCTCTACGAGGCGCCCGGCCCCAAGACGCGCAGGCGTGTGGCCATCGGCACGGGCGTGTCGCTCGTGCTGCTCGTCGCGCTCATCGCCTTCGTGATCAGGCAGTTCTACATCAACGACCAGCTCAACCCCAAGTACTGGAGCTTCTTCACGCGCTGGACCACCTGGAGGTTCCTGCTTCGTGGCATGTTCGGCACCATCAAGGTGGCCCTGATGGCGGGCGTCATCGCCATGGCCCTGGGCCTTCTGCTCATGCTGGGGCGCATCAGCCCCAACAAGGCGCTCTCAGCCGCCTGCCACGTGGCCATCGACCTCTTCCGCAGCCTGCCGAGCCTGCTGCTCATCTACTTCTTCTTCCTGGTCATCCCCAAGTACGGCATCAAGATGCCGGCGTTCTGGATGATTACCGTTCCCGTGGCGCTGGCGGCATCGGGCGTGCTTGCCGAGGTCTTCCGTGCGGGCGTCAACGCCGTGCCCAAGGGGCAGACCGAGGCTGCCATGGCGCTCGGCATGACCCACGGCAAGATCACGAGGAAGATCGTGCTGCCCCAGGCGCTCAAGATCGTCATCCCCAGCCTCGTTTCCCAGCTGGTCGTCGTGGTCAAGGACACGACGGTGGCCTACGTGGTGAGCTATCCCGACCTCATGCAGAACGCCCGCGTGCTCATCTCCAACTATGACGCGCTCGTGTCGATGTACTTCGTGGTGGCGCTCATCTACATCGCCATCAACTATGCGACCAACCAGTTCTCCATCTACCTGGCGCATCGCCAAGGCACGCAGGTCATATCACGCACCAGCGAGAACCCCATCTAAGGAGCAGCCATGCCAACAGAAACCGCAACTCCCGTCATCGAGCTGCGCCATGTGGACAAGCACTACGGCCCCCTGCACGTGCTGCAGGACATAAACCTGTCTGTGGCAAAGGGCGAGGTACTCGTGGTGATTGGTCCCTCGGGATCGGGAAAGTCGACCATGTGCCGCACCATCAACCGCCTGGAGACCATCGATTCCGGCGAGATCCTCATCGAGGGCCAGCTCCTGCCGCAGGAGGGCAAGGAGCTTGCCGCTCTGCGCGCCAAGGTGGGCATGGTCTTCCAGTCGTTCAACCTCTTTGCGCACAAGACCATCCTCGAGAACGTGACGATGGGCCCTATCGAGGTGCTCCACACGCCGAAGGCCCAGGCCGAGGCCGAGGCCATGGAGCTGCTGCGCCGCGTTGGCGTGGACACGCAGGCGGCAAAGGTCCCCGCCCAGCTCTCCGGTGGCCAGCAGCAGCGCGTGGCCATTGCCCGCAGCCTTGCCATGCATCCCACCGCCATGCTCTTCGACGAGCCCACCTCCGCCCTCGATCCAGAGATGATCAACGAGGTGCTCGAGGTCATGGTCGAGCTCGCCCAGCAGGGCATGACCATGGTCGTCGTCACGCACGAGATGAACTTCGCCCGTCGCGTTGCCAACCGCGTCGTGTTTATGGCGGATGGCCAAATCGTCGAGCAGAACACCCCTGACGAGTTCTTCGACCATCCGCAGTCGCAGCGCGCCAAGGACTTCCTGGACTCTATCAAGGGGCACTGACGCGATCGGTTGTCGTGTGCAAACCGCACCGAAGTGGGGTGGCCGTGGTCAATGCGCCATGGTCACCCCCATTTTATGGCAAAAGTCGGCCTCCGGGAATCGAACGTATGGTAGGTTTGAAGCGTGCGTTTCTCCAGAGTGCGAGGTGACGTGAGGTGTATTGCTCTAACTGTGGCATGAAGCTGCCCGACTGGGCTCACTTCTGTGAGCGCTGCGGCGCGCGCGTGAGCATGGGCGTCCCCGAGGACGATCCCCTCGAGCGTGTGGGGGCAAACGACACCTCGTCGATGGAGCCCCTGTGGTCGGATGTCGCCTCCGAGCCTGCCGAAGAGCCGGAGGAGCCTGTGGTGGAACCCGAGGCAACCCAGCTCATGACGGAAGTGCCCGAGGAGCCCGTGCAGGCACGGACGGTCGTGTTCGATACGGAGTCCGACATCAGTCTGGATGACGATGAGGATCAACCGGGCCAGACCATGGACGAGACGCGCGCCTTCTCTCCCGACGAGGAGCCCTCTGAGCTGCAGGAACAGGCTGAGCTTGAGGCAGAGCCCGAGCCGGATGCGGAACCCGAGGCTGAGCAGGACGCCGAGTCCGAGCCCGAGCCCGACGAACCCGTGGAGGATGACGCTGCAGACGGCGAGCCGGGCGAGCAGGATCAGACAGCCGACGAGACCGTGATGATCGACCCCGCGGACGAGAATGCCGACGCGCAGGAGTCCGAGCAGCCCGTTCAGCCCGCAAAGAACGTCATCGACGTGGGCGAGCATGACATCGTATACGGCATGGATCCGAGCATGCGACATGTGGCTGCCGCAGAGACCTGGCGCGGCCGCGCGCGTCCTTCTGAGCGCCATCGCGAAGAGCGGGCCATACCCATGGCGGCCCTGGCGACCGTCGCCGCGCTTGCCATCGTGTTGGGCTTTGTCGTCGCCTTCTTTGTGCTGGGAGGCAATTCGTCCGACCAGCCGACCGACCAAGCCGAGACCACGTCAACCACCAAGCATGTCTCGAAGCGCAAGGCCAGGGAGGTCGTCTCCGGCCTCGACGGTTGGTGGAAGACTGACAGGACCTTCGACGGTCGTTACTGGCACATCCAGGACGGCCTGATGGAGACCTATGCTGCCGACGGCGTTCTCGCCGGGCAGGTGTTGATCGACCCCGACAGCATCGAGGGCATGACCGCCGGTCCTGGTGGCATCGAGGGCGAGGGCTACTACCTGCGCGACATCGCCTATTACCTCATCGAGGACGATCCCGATACGCTGCACGCGATCGGCTCCGACGGCACCGCCGAGGAGGACGGAAACCTCATGCGCACCGAGGCTCCCGCCTTCATGGGTGGCGGCTCCTCGGAGGAGGCGAGTGCCACGCCGGTCGAGGAGGGCGATAGTAGCGAGTACATGCTGCCCGAGTCCTCGACGCGCGTCTACGACGTCTCAGAGCTCGAGGGTATGAGCGACCACGACCTCTTTGTCGCCCGTAACGAGATCTACGCACGCCACGGGTATGTCTTCGAGGCGGGCGAGCTGAGCGAGTACTTCGAGTCAAAGAGCTGGTATCACCCGACCGACGTCTTCAACGAGGGCGACATCACGGAGATCGAGCGCCAGAACGTGAGCCTGATCCTCTCGGTCGAGCAGTCGCGAGGCTCTCAGTACGTATAGGCACTTGAGGTTATCTTCATGAAGCGCATCCTGATGATCTGCCATGGCAACATCTGCCGCTCGACGATGGCCGAGTACGTGATGCGCCACCTGGTGGCACAGCGCGGGGCGTCGGACCGCATCGCGGTCGATTCGGCTGCCGCCACCCGGGATGCCGAAGGCTGGGGCGTCCACCACAAGACGCAGGAGGTCCTGCGCCGTCATAACGTCTCCTGTGGCAACCATCGTGCCTGGCAGATGACGTGTGCCGACTATGCGCGTTACGACATCATCTGTGGCATGGACGAGGAGAACCGAAGCGACATCCTGCACATTCTGGGCGGCGTCAGTCACCGCGGCTGGCATTGGAAGCCCATGACAGCCGCGGAGCTTGCGAAGGCAGACCCCGAGGGGAAGGTGCACCTGCTGCTCGACTGGTCGCCCAGCCCGCGCGAGATCGCAGACCCGTGGTACACGAACGACTTCGAGACCACCTACCGCGACGTGCTCGAAGGTTGCGAGAGTCTGCTTGCGGCCCTCGAGGAGGGCAGGGCATGAGCGACGTGGCGCGCATGGAGCTGCTGGCTCCTGCGCAGGGGCCCGAGCAGTTGGAGATGGCCATCCACTTTGGTGCGGATGCGGTGTACCTCGCCGCGCCGCGCTGGGGCATGCGAGCCGGCGCGCGCAACTTTGCCCCCGACGAACTCGCCCACGCCGTCGAGCGAGCGCATGCGCAAGGCGTATCGGTGCATCTGACCCTCAACACGGTGATGCGCGACGAGGACATCGACGAGCTACCGGCCTTTCTCGGAAGCATCGACGAGCTGGGCGTGGATGCGGCCATCGTGGCCGACCTGGGAGCCATGGCGCTGGTGCGCAGGCATGCGCCGCACGTCGAACTTCATGTGTCCACGCAGGCGTCGGTCATGAGCGCGGTCGCTGCCGAGCAGTACGCGCTCCTTGGTGCCCGACGTATCGTGCTTGCCCGCGAGATGACGCTGACGCAGATCGCGGAGCTCAGGCGTCGTCTCACGCGGGAGGTGGAGCTCGAGGTGTTTGCCCATGGCTCGATGTGCGTGGCCTACTCCGGACGCTGCCTGCTTTCCGCTGACCTCATGGGGCCTGCTCGCTCGGCCACGCGCGGTGCCTGCGCCCAGCCGTGCCGCTGGGCCTGGGAGCTCGCCGAGGAGCGCTCTGGTGCAAGACTGGGCATCGAGGCGGGGGAGGGCGCATCGTACCTGCTCTCGTCCAACGACCTCTGCCTGATCGGGCATTTGGGGCAGCTTGCGGAGGCGGGCGTCGACGCCATCAAGATCGAGGGGCGGTCCAAGGGGAGCTACTACACGGCTTGCGTGACCAACGCGTACCGCCACGTGCTCGATGGCGAGCCAGCCGAGGCGTGGACGAGCGAGCTCGACGCGGTGAGCCATCGCCCGTACTCCACGGGCTTCCTGCTAGGTGAGCCCACGCAGAACCCCGGCCGCGTGGATTACGCGCGCGACCGCGTGATGGTCGGCGTGGTGCGTGGCTGCGAGCGCGCAGGCGACCGCTGGATGGCACAGGTCGAGTGCCGAAACCGCGCCGACGAGGGTGCGGAGCTCGTGGTTCTCTCGCCAGGCCATGCGGTGCGCAGGCTTGGTCCCTGCACGCGGTCCCTGGTGAGAAACGGCGAGACCTACACGGTCGATGCACCCTTTGAGCTGGCCGAATGGGATCTGCTCTGCCTCTAGGGCCGCCTGCGAAGACACGATGGGTCTCATGGCGCCCCAACATGTCCGAGGCTGTCGGTAGTATCCTTTGGTACGTTTCTCACTCGCGACCCAGGGAGTCACATGCCCTACGATCAGCAACAGCTCTTCTCGTTCGACCAGCCTGCACCAATCCCGATGGCGCCGTCCATTGACCTTGACGGGCTCAATCCCGCCCAGCACGAGGCGGTCATGTGCACGAAGGGACCGCTTCTGGTGCTTGCCGGCGCCGGCTCGGGCAAGACCCGCGTGCTCACGTACCGCATCGCGCACATGATCGCGGACGAGGGTGTGCGTCCCTGGCAGGTGCTGGCCATCACCTTCACCAACAAGGCAGCCGCCGAGATGCGCGAGCGCCTCGGAGCCCTTCTGCCGGGCGGTACGCGCGGCATGTGGGTGTGCACCTTCCACGCGATGTGCGTGCGCATCCTGCGCGAGGACGCCGACCTGCTCGGCTACCAGCCGAACTTCTCCATCTACGATGACGATGACTCGCGCCGCCTCATCAAGTCCATCATGTCCGAGCTCGACATCGATCAGAAGCAGGCCCCGCTCAACTCCATCCGCGCGCTCATCAGCCAGGCGAAGAACGCGCTCGTCGACCCCGACGAGATGGAGGCCAAGGCCGCCTCGCCCCAGCAGAAGGCCGCAGCACGCGTGTACCGCACCCTCCAGCGACGCCTGGCGCGGGCCAACGCCATGGACTTCGACGACCTGCTCGTCAATGCCTACGAGCTGCTGTCAAAGCACCATGAGGTGCTCGAGCGCTACCAGGAGCGCTTCCACCAGATTAGCGTGGACGAGTACCAGGACACCAACCACGTGCAGTACCAGATCACCAATCTGCTTGCCGCGCGCTACCAGAACCTGATGGTGGTGGGTGACGACGACCAGTCCATCTACAGTTGGCGCGGTGCCGACATCCGCAACATCCTGGCCTTCCGCAAGGACTATCCCAATGCAACGGTGGTCAAGCTCGAGGAGAACTACCGCTCCACGGGCCATATCCTCGAGGCGGCAAATGCCGTGGTGGCGCACAACAACAAGCGCGAGTCCAAGCGTCTCTACACCAACTCGGGAGACGGAGAGCTCATCCAGGTCTTCCAGGCAGCCGACGAGCGCGACGAGGGACGCTGGATCGGCTCCGAGATCGAGAAGCTCCACGACAGGGGCATCGGCTACGACGACATCGCCGTCTTCTATCGCACCAACGCGCAGTCGCGCACGCTCGAGGACATGTTCCTGCGTGCGGGCGTGCCCTACCGCATCGTGGGAGGCACGCGCTTCTTCGATCGCGCGGAGATCCGCGACGTGATGGCCTACCTCAAGCTGGTGGTCAATCCCGACGACGATGTGAGCGCCGAGCGTGTGGTCAACACACCGCGGCGCGGTGTGGGCTCCACCTCCATCGCCAAGGTGCGCGCCTATGCCGCCTCCTACGGCATCTCGTTCTTCTCGGCGGCGCAGGCCTGCATCGCCGAGACGGGCCTCCTGCCCTCCAAGGCGCGCAGCGGTCTCACGGAGTTCTGTGCGGCCGTGGAGGCGGGACGCCACTATGACGGCGACCTTGCCGACGTCGTGCAGATGATCGTGGAGAAGGCGGGGCTCATCAGGGCCTACGAGGCAGAGAACACCGTCGAGGCGGACGCGCGCATCGAGAACATACGAGAATTCTTTGGCGTGGCGCAGGAGTTCGACGAGACCCACGACGACGTCGCGGAGACGCTTGAGAGCCTGCGCCAGCTTCGCGAGGCGGGAGCCCTCGACGCGGGCATGCCCGCTCCCGTGGCGCCCGAGGAGCCCGCACATCCGCAGGTTGCGGCCGAAAAGCTCCCGGCGCTCATGGAGTGGTTGGCCTTGCGCAGCGACCTCGACGCCCTGGCCGGGCAGTCGAGCGCCATCACGATGATGACCGTCCACTCGGCAAAGGGCCTGGAGTTTCCCGTGGTGTTTGTCGCCGGCATGGAGGAGGGCCTCTTCCCGCACCGCGCGCACGAGGGTGATGGTGCCTCCATCGAGGAGGAGCGCCGTCTGGCGTACGTGGCAATCACTCGTGCCGAGCGCAGGCTCTACCTCACCTATGCCAGCACCCGTCGCGTGTTCGGCTCGGTGCAGACCAACCCGCCCAGCCGCTTCTTGTCCGAGATCCCGCGCGAGCACCTGCATGCCACCGGCATCGGTAGCTCGGGACTCTCGGGCGTTGGTTGGGAGAAGCGTGGCGACCGTCATGGCACCTATGGTAGCGGGCGCGGTGCGGAGGTGTACGGTGGGCGCGTCTTTGGCTCGCGCACGCGTTCCACGGGAGGCACGCGTGTCTCCGAGGGCGTCTCCCTGCGCAAGCCGGAGCCCATCAGGCGCGATGCGGCAAAGGCGGCCGAGACCTTCTCGGCTGGCGACCACGTGGCGCACAAAACCTTTGGGCCGGGCGTGGTCAAGGCTGTCTCAAGCGATACGATAGAGGTGTACTTCACGCGGACGGGCAAGACGAAGAAGCTGCTCAAGGGCTTTGCGCCCATTGTGCGCATCGAGGGATAGGCGGGCTTGATGGACTGGCTGGACTATCTGAGCGAGACCGAGATCCTGGGCGTCAACCTGGTCGGTCTGCTTGGCAAGCTGGTGCTGGTTGCTGTTGTGGCAGGCATTGCGCTTGCGGTGCAGCGCGTGCTGATGAGCGTGACCAGGCGCGCGCTCAACAAGGCGCGGGTTCCCTCGGCCTCCATCATCATCAACATCCTGCGCGGCTTCGTGTGGATGGTCGCGCTGATGATCGTGCTCGAGCCCGTGTTTGGCATCCAGCCGACTGGCTTTATTGCCACGCTTGGTATCGGCTCGGTGGCACTGTCCCTCGGCCTGCAGGACACCGTGTCCAACATCGTCGGCGGCCTCATCCTCATGGTGGGCAAGGTCATCGAGCCAGGTGACATCATCAAGGTTGGCGACTTCACCGGTGTGGTCACCGACATCGACCTGCGTGCCACCTGCGTCGTGGACGCCTACGGGCAGGTAGACATGATCCCCAACTCGGTGCTTTCCAAGCAGGCTCTGGTCAAGCTGTCGAGCTTCACGGAGGGGCGGGTCATGTTGCAGCTGCCCATCCGTCACGGCACCAGCTTTGACGAGGTCAAAGCCGACGTGGAGCGCATCGCCCACGAGACGCTGGGCGAATGGCTGGACGAGGAGCAGGGCGTGCAGCTTGTGGTGGTGAGCTTCGATCCAGCGAGCATCATCACTCAGGTGGTGGTGCACGTTGCGCACGGGGTGTCGCTCGACGAGGCGCGCTGCCGCCTGGCGGAGGGACTCTCTGCCCGCCCGTGGACATTCACGGTATAGAGGGCCCGAACAAAAACGACAAGGCACCCCGCAGGCCCATACCCGCGGGGTGCCTTCGTATCGTGGATAGGCTCTCTCTAGTCGAAGAGCTCGATGGCGCGCAGCGCGATCCTCGCGCAATGCTCGCCGGTTTCCGCCTCGGCAGAGCGGTAGTTGTCCTTGCTCGTGTTGTCGGCCTTGTCCGACATGGCGCGCACGATGACGAAGGGCGCCTGGTTGCGCCAGCACACCTGCGCGATGGCGGCGCCTTCCATCTCGCAGCAATGGGCGCCGAAGGTCTCCGAGATGCGCCTCCTGTCGGCATCCTCGCACACGAAGAGGTCGCCCGAGGCGATGCGTCCCTCGATGGTGGTGACCTCGGGGGCAACCTCCGCAGCCGCCTTGACCACGAGTGCTCGCAGACGCTCGTCCGCCTCGAAGAAGGCCTTGCCGCCCTCGATGGTCAGGCTGGTCATCTCGGGGACCAGCCCGCGCACGTAGCCAAGGCCCGTGACGTCCATGTCGTGCTGGACGGCGTCGATGGAGACGACGATGTCTCCGACCTCGAGGGAGGGGTCGAGTGCGCCTGCGACGCCGGTGTTGAGCACATGGGTGGCGCCAAAGCGGTCGATGACCGTCTGGGTGATCATGGCTGCGTTCACCTTGCCAATGCCACAGCGTACGACCACGACGGGGACGCCCGCAATGTGGCCCTCATGGAACTCCGTGCCCGAGACCTGCGTCACCACGTCGCCGACCATGTGGTTCAGCAGGAGGTTGACCTCCACCTCCATGGCGCCGATGATGCCAAACTTGATGGGCATGCGCCCTCCTTCGTGATGTGTGGGTTGGGTCACGCCATGATAGCGTGTCTGCTGCTACCAGCCTGCAAGTCCACCATACCTGCGTTGCCTGCGCCTAGTTGCGGCGTGCCTCCAGGGCAAGGAGCTTCTCGACGAAGGCGCGGTTGACCACAAGGCTGACCGCGCTCTCCATGATGGCGGGCAGCTCTCCGGTGACGAGGTTGCCCGCCCTGTCCACGAGGTTCATGTGAATCTCGACCGCCACATCGTCCTCGACGTCCTTGAGGCTCTGGGGGAAGCGTGCGGCGGTCGCGCGCTCGAGGGTGCCCGCAAGCTCGTCATAGGCGAGCTCCACGTCGACGTCGGCATGGTCGAGCATGAGCAGCAGGCTCGACACCTGCGAGATGGTCAGCACGCGCTTGAGGCAGCAGACGAACATGAGCGCTGCCAGATGGGTGCGGTTGTAGCGCCTGCGCGTGGGCGCCGGCATGACCTTCTGCTTGACGTAGTTGTTGACCATCGACCCGGTGACGATCTTGTCGCCCGGCTCGTAGAGAGGGGAGAGCTCAGTGCTCACCAGCGAGATGAGCTGGTCGAGGTAGAGCTCGATGCGCGGCATCTCCTCTATGCGCATGATGTGAATCCCCTGCATCTGCGAGGAGATCTCCAGGTAGGCCTGCTCGTAGTCGAAAGGTTCGGGTGCCTCGGTCTTCTTGCGCACTGGTATGCCACTCCCTGCTTACATTGTATTGCCAACTGCTTTATCTAGTTTTAAAGACTAGATATGGGCTTCACGGGGTATCATGTGCTGAAGTATACCCTGTCTGACAAGGCTCTTGGGAGACTATGAACGCTCAGAAGATTGCAATTCTCACAGACACCGGCACCAACACCCCTACCGAGGCGATAGAGCGCTACGACATCCGCGTGGCACCGCTGCGCATCAGCTTCTCCGATGGGCGCTCCTATGACAGCGGGACCGGCATCACGGCCGCACAGCTTGCCAGGCAGATGGCGGACGAGACGCCCAAGACCTCGCTGCCCTCGCCAGAGGTCATCCTCCAGCTTCTCGAGCAGGCACAGGCTGACGGCTACGAGGCAGCCGTGTTCGTCACCATCTCCTCTGGCCTCTCTGCAACCTGCCAGTCGGTCGGGCTGGTCGTCTCTCAGATGAGGGGCTTTCCCGTCATCGTGATCGACTCGCGCTCCATCGGCGTGGCGGCAGGCATGGTGGTCGTCGCAGCGGCTGAGCTCGTTGAGCAGGGCGTGCCCCTTCGCCGCCTGCGCAGGCGGCTCGATTCGCTTGCCGGCACGACGCGCGTGTTCTTTTCCACCGCAACGCTCGAGTATCTGCACCGTGGTGGCCGCATCTCCGAGGCTACCTATCGGCTGGGGACCGTCCTCGACGTCAAGCCGGTCATCACCTGCAACGAGGCGGGACACCTGGTGGTGGCGCGCAAAGTGCGCGGTTGGGAACGTTCGCGCTCCGCCGAAATCTCATTGGCTCGCGAGCATGCGCGCAGGTTCTCGCGCGTCAGGCTCGCCATCTGCTGCTCCGATGCGCAGGCCGATGTCTTTGACGAGCTCGAGGAGCAACTGCTTGCGGCCATGGCCGAGGAGGGCGTCGAGGTGGAAGGGGAGGTTCTGCACTCGGATGCCTCGGCCTGCCTGATCGCGCATGCGGGGCCCGATCTGGTGGGCATTGCCGTGCAGGGTGTGGCATAAGGCAAGCTTCCCGCGTCGGGTGCGCTAAGCTTTGGATAGCCCTTGAATGCGAGTGGTGATTGGCGGGCATGCCGGGGCCACTCACGGTAGAATAATGTTCATGAGAGCAACTCGCCCATCCGAGGAGGGACATGTCTGACTCCCAGCCCACAAGGCCCACCAAAGCCGAGCCCATCAAGCGCGCGCCTAAGCCGATCAAAGGCCAAGGGAGTGCCGGCTCCACGCCCAAGCGCATCTCCATCATCGCCGAGCCTGCGGTGATCAGGCGCCTCAGTGCGCAGAGCGTCGTCGAGTCCATCACGTCCAATGGCACCATCGCAGCCACCGTCATGGTTCTGGCGTCGCTTCTGGCCGTGGTGGTCGCCAACTCGCCAGCTCACGAGGCCGTTGAGCATTTCCTGACGGCGGACCTCTCTGTGAGCTTTGGGTCGTTCACCATGGGCATGTCGCTCGAGGCCTTCATCAACGACTTCCTCATGGCAATCTTCTTCCTGTTGGTGGGCATAGAGCTCAAATACGAGGTGAGGGTGGGCCAGCTGCGCCATCCGCGTCAGGCAGCCCTGCCCATGCTTGCCGCCGTGGGCGGCGTCACCGTGCCCGCGATCATCTACGTCATCTTCAACCTGGGCAAGCCGACTCTGGGGGGATGGGCCATTCCCATTGCCACTGACATCGCCTTTGCGCTTGGCGTCATGTCGCTTCTGGGCGATCGCGTGGCTGCCGAGACCAAGGTCTTCTTCCAGACGCTGGCCATCGCCGACGACATCCTCGCCATTCTGGTCCTGGCGCTGTTCTACGGGCAGTCCCCCAACATCGCGTGGTGCGCCGCCTCGCTGGGCGTCACCATCGTCCTGTGGCTTATGTACAAGGCAAAGGTCTACACGGCAAAGCCCTACATAGCGGTCGGTCTCGTGCTTTGGCTGTGCATGTACAACTCTGGCATCCATGCCACGCTCGCCGGCGTCATCCTGGCCTTCTTCCTGCCCTCGCACTCCGACGTGCGTCTCTCCAACCTGCGCAGCTGGCTTGCCCGGGAGGCACGTGAGCTCGACGACAAGTACGACGAGAGCGCCCATGTGCTAGGCCAGCATGACTTCACCCATGCAGCCGTAACGGTCGAGCGCGTCATGCACCATGTGACCCCGCCCCTCGAGCGCGTGGAGCGCAGCATCTCCACAGGCGTCAACTTCTTCATCCTTCCGCTCTTTGCCTTCGCCAATGCGCAGATTCGCCTGGTGGGTGTCGACCTGGGCTCCATCGTGACCGACAGCGTCGCCCAGGGCGTGTTCTGCGGAGCGGTGCTCGGAAAGCCTCTGGGCATCGTGATCGTTACGTATGTGCTGGTCAAGATTGGTTTTGCCAAGCTGCCGGATCACGTGTCATGGAGTCAGATCATGGCCGTGGGCATCATGGGAGGCATGGGCTTCACCATGTCCATTCTGATTTCCGGCCTCGCATTTGCTGATCCCACTCAGGTTCTTGCGGCCAAGTGCGCTATCCTTGTTGGCTCGGTGACCGCGGGTGTGGCGGGCCTCGTGTTCGTTCACATTCACGACGCCCTGCTGGGGACCAACAAGTAGGTCGCATTCGAACGCTTGCAGGGGCATGGGCGGTGCACGTCGTCGCTCATGCTATCCTTACAAGTGGTCTGCGCCTTGATGGAGGACAGTAGGTTCATGTCAAAATCCGTTGACGTTTCGCTCAAAAACTACCTTGCCCTGGTGGCGGTCTGTCTGCTCGTGGCAGTCGCCGCAGTCGTGCTGTGGTTCTTCAACCGGGATGTCTCGTGGATTGGCATGGCCATTCCGCTGTTCGTCTACTTCGATCTCGCGCTTCTCGGGCTGACGTCGCTTGGCCTGTGGGCAAACGGCTCGGAGGCCCACGACGCGAGCGAGACCTGCGACCCCATCCTCAGGCGTTACAAGCGCACGGGCAACGTCGACGACCTGCTCTATGGCTACGAGCTTTGGCGGATGGAGAGCCACGGCATGGCCACGAGGATCACCTTCATCCGGACGGTGATCAACCTTCTGATCGAGGACGGGTACGTCTACGAGGCCGCCGACCTGCTCAATGACTACCAGATGATGGCCACCACCCCCGACAGCATCCGAAACTACCAGCGCTTCCGCAAGCTTAGCGAGCGCAGGATGAACGCTATAGTGCAGGAGGCCGCCGAGCAGGAGCGCAGGTGGCAGGAGGAGCGGCGTGCCGAGGAACGTCGCCGCGAGCGCCGCAGGCGCGATGCCTTCGAGGGTCAGGGGTATTCACGTAGGTAGAGGTGGCGGGAGCTGCGAAGGCTACTCGACCGTGCCGTACACGAAGCCCCACCCATGTGCCGTGATGATGGAGTTGAGCTGGTCGCAGAGGCGTGCGCGCTTGTACCTGCCGGCAGGAAGCAGGTCGATGACCTCCCTGAGGTCGTCTGACAGGTCGTCTATCTCGGCGCGCATGATCACGTCGATGCGCGAGACCGCACCTGATGGCCCGACCTCGCGGTAGAGGGCATCCACCAGCTGTTGGAGCTCGCCAAAGTCAGCAGCGGGCCTGCTCCCCGACGGGGCGGCATCGTGATCTGTGTAATCGTACGTTTTCATATGCGACATGGTAGCAGGACTTTGCGTCACGTTGCGTATACTTTAGGGGCAAAGATGGGGTTTGGACCTCTTGGCCGCCTCACGACAAGGGAGTGACAATGAGCAACGTATACGAGCTTATGACCGACGCAGAGCTGGACGAGGCCATCCGTCAGCTTGAGGGACAGGCTGACGAGATCCGTGCACGCGGCCTCTCGCTCGACATGGCGCGCGGCAAGCCCTCGGTCGACCAGACCAACCTTTCGCGTCCCATGCTCGACCTGCTGACCAGCGAGAGCGACCTCACCGACGAGGGAGCCCCCGCCGACAACTACGGCATTCCCGACGGTCTGCCTTCAGCGCGTCGCCTTGCGGCGGAGCTCCTTGGGGTCGATGCGGCAAACGTACTGGTCAACGGCTCGTCGAGCCTCAACCTCATGCACGACGCCGTGTCAAACGCCTACACGCATGGCATTGCCGGAAACGCCCCGTGGTGCCAGCAGGGCGAGGTCAAGTTCCTGTGCCCCAGCCCCGGATACGACCGCCACTTTGGCGTGACTGCGCACTACGGAATCACCAACGTCCCGGTGGCCATGACGCCGGACGGACCAGACATGGACGAGGTGCAGCGTCTGGTCGAGGGCGACCCGCAGGTTAAGGGCATCTGGTGCGTGCCCAAGTACGCCAACCCCACCGGCATCAGCTACTCCGACGAGACGGTGCGCCGCTTTGCCGCCCTCAAGCCCGCGGCTCCCGACTTCCGTATCTTCTGGGACAACGCCTACATCGTCCACGACCTCTACGACGAGGGCGACAAGCTGCTCAACATCTTTGATGCCCTGGCAGAGGCGGGCAACGACAACCTCGTCTACGAGTTCGCTTCCACCGCAAAGATCACCTTCCCCAGCTCGGGTATGGCGTTTGTCACGGCAAGCCCAGCCGACATCAAGGAGCTGCGCAGCGCCTTCGCCGTCATGCGCGTGTCTCCGGAGAAGCTCACGCAACTCATGCATGTGCGCTTCCTGCCGAGCGTCGAAGCCATCCATGCGCATATGGCCAAGCACGCCGCCATCCTGCGCCCGCGCTTCGAGCTGGTGCAGGAGAAGCTTGCCTCCGGCCTTGGCGACACGGGCATCGCTAGCTGGACCAACCCCCGCGGAGGCTACTTCGTGTCCTTCGACGGCCCGGAGGGGTCGGCAAAGCGCACGGTGGCGCTCATGAAGGAGCTCGGCGTGACGCTTACGGGAGCCGGTGCTACCTGGCCGTACGGTGACGACCCGCACGACAGCAACATCCGCATCGCCCCGACCTACCCAAGCCTTGAGCAGCTCGGCGACGCGCTCGACGTGTTCGTCGTCGTGGTGCGCCTCATTGCGGCCAAGCTGGTGCGCGAGGCGCGTCAGGGCTAGGCCTCGGGCGGTTTCACGAGCAGACTTTGTGCAGGGTTTGGGCTGTGAAGAGCCTCGACCCAGCGTCCGCGATATTCGGTAGAATGGTAGGTTGCACAAGCGTCTAGCGGACGCACGTGCCCCCTATGGGCCGTGCGCCTTCTCGAATTTGAAAGGTCGATGGATTATGGCCGACAAGGGTCCCGGTAGCACCAACAGGTCTCCCAAGAAGCGTCTCGCACGCGCCAAGATCAAGCAGACCGAGCACGGCATCAAGTCGTCCAAGGGCCGCGTCGTCAAGGAGGACGAGCTGAGCAAGGCTGAGCAGAAGCGGGAGCGCCAGAAGAAGCTCACGGCCATCGGCATCGGCGCCTTCGCGGTGATCATGGCCTTGTCCATGATGCTGCCGTCGCTGAGCTACATCTTTGGCAACGGTGCCGATCAGGCGGCCGAGGAGCAGGCCGCAAAGGAGCAGGCGGCCAAGCAGGAGGAGCAGGAGAGCGAGGCCGAGGAGCAGGAGAGCGCCACGGGCATCGATCTTGTCGATGCCAACTACGCCGCGGTAGTCGACCCGCTCGAGGCAAAACTCTCCGAGAACCCCGAGGACCTCGCAACCATTCTCAACCTGGGCAACGACTACATGGCCTGGGCGTCCGAGGCGAGCGCCTACGCGTCGGATGACGCAGGGTCCGCTCATGTGACGGAGCTGTATGACAAGGCAATCGGGTACTTTGACCAGTACCTCGAGATCAACGACTCCGCCGTCGTGAAGTCCAATCGCGCCATGTGCCATCTCTACAAGGGCGACGCTGACGCCGCCCTCCAGCAGTTGCAGGATGTCACGTCCGAGACGCCCGACTACGGTCCCGCGTGGGTGAACATCGGCATCATCAAAGAGTACCAGGGCGACTCGGATGCGGCCAAGGAGGCGTACCAGAAGGCAGTCGAGGCTGACCCGAACGACGAGTACGGTGCCAAGAGCCAGGCTGACCGCCGTCTTGCCGCGCTTGCCGAAGCCGAGGGAGGCGACGTCACAGCTGATGCCACTGGTACCACTGACGCGACTACGACTGACGGTGCCGAGGCGCTTGAGGACGCCCTCGACTCCGGTCTCTAGAAAGGGGTAGCCACATGGCACTCACCATCACGACCACAATCGCCGAGGACCTTGCCGCCGCCGTTGCGGCTGAGGGTGAGGTTGACGTCTCGTGCGCGTCTGACCTGCGCGCTGCAATCAATGCCGTGCTTGACGAGGGCGCCACCAGTCTGGTCATCGACCTCGCGCAAGTCCCCTATATCGACTCCACGGGCATCGGCGTGCTTGTCGGCGCAGCGCATCGCGGTGCGGAGGCAGGCATAAGCGTGCGCGTGGCCAACCCGCAGCGCAACGTCCGCCGCGTGCTCGACATGCTCGGCGTGGTCAACGAGCTGGGCATCGACGAGTAGAAGAGCCAAACAACCTAGGAGGTAGCAGGAGTGTTTGGAATCGGAGAGACAGAGCTTCTGATCATTGTGGCCTTTGGCTTCATGATCTTTGGCCCCGACAAGCTGCCGGGCATGGGGCGCACCGTCGGTCGCGCGCTGCGGCAGTTCCGCCAGGCCCAGGAAGGCTTCACCGAGGTCGTGCAGTCAGAGGTGATGGACCCCCTGCAGGAGGCCATGGGCGATCCGCTGGACACGGGGACGCGCAAGAAGCATCGCGCAACTGCCGAGGAGCGCGCCGCGGCCATGGCCGCCGACGCGGACATCGACGCCCCCGAGGCGGCTCCCGCGCGCAAGGAGACCTTCGCCGAGCGCAAGGCGCGTCTCGCGGCAGAGCGCAAGGCACGCGAGGAGGAAGAGCTCGCTCGCGCCCAGGAGGAGGACGCCGACGCACCCGAGGTTGCCGAGGAGGCCGAGCCCGAGGCCGAGGAGCAGACCGAGACGGTCGAGCAGCCCGCTGCCAACAGCGCCGCCGCGCTCTACTCCATGGGTGGGGGCTCGTCGTTCGCAGCCAACAAGAGGGCTGCCGCCGAGGCCGCTGCCGCCGAGGCTGCAGAGAAGGCTGCCGAGAAGGAAGCTGCCGAGGCCTCTGCTCCTGTAGAGCTTGAGGTCGCTGAGGCTGCAACCGAAGCCGCCGTAGAGGATCTGACCGACGGGAAGGAGGACGAGGGCGCACAGGCCTAACGGCTGCCCTCAACACCAACATGCCTATCGGACCAGCACGCATGCCCTTGATGGACCACATCGGCGAGCTTCGCCGCAGGTTCACCATCATTGTGGTCTCGCTCCTCATCACCGCGGTGGTCATCTACTTCGCGACCCCCACGCTGATCGACATCATGCTCGACCCCATTCGCTCGTCTTTGCCGGAGAGTCAGGATCTGACCGTCATAAGCGTCCTCGGTGGCTTTACTATCCGTTTCAAGGTAGCCGTGTTCTTTGGAGCCATCGTCTGCCTGCCCATCATCGTCTGGGAGATCATGGGCTTCATCCTGCCCGCGCTGCACGAGAAGGAGCGTCGTTGGCTGGTGCCCACCATCGGTGCGATGATCGCCCTGTTCTTCATCGGCATGGTCTTCTGCTACTTCATCATCCAGCCGGCGGCCTTCGACTGGCTGCTTGCCCAGAGCTACGACTTCGCCAACGTTATCGCTGACGCGGAGGACTACCTGAGCATCATGATGCTCCTGGAGATCGGCTTTGGCATCGGCTTCCAGCTGCCGCTGGTGATCTTCTATCTGTCGGTGCTGCACGTGGTGCCCTACAAGACCTTCCGCGAGCAGTGGCGCGTCATCTACGTGGGCCTGCTCGTCATGGTCGCCATGATCACGCCCGACGGCAGCCCTGTGACGATGCTTCTGATGTTTGCCGCCCTCGTGGTGCTCTACGAGATCGCCCTGGCCATCGCGCGTCAGGTGATCGTCGCAAGGGACGGCTCGGCGGCCCTGCGCTGGGATCGCAACGAGTACGAGGAGCATGCCTTCGAGGACTAGGACAAGAGGCTATAGCTGTCTGCAGGGGAGGGGACTCGTGCCCCTCCCTTTTCTTCTTGCCCCAATCTGGGTACCGTACGGCGATTGTTCCGACATCATATATAAGAGGGCCTATAGTGCCAGAAGCGCAGGAAACAGATACCATTTGTCTGGCCTTATGACACGCTGATGCTTTTTCGACCAACTGTCCGTCCAACCGCAGACAAGAGCACATCATCACGCTTTCGCCATAACCTGTCGGCCGTGTTGGGTATAGTGTCGTGACACGGTTCGCGTGAGCATACGGTCTGCGCGAACGAGTCTGACGACAGAATCCAGGAGTTGCGTGTGATACTGGTAGTCACCGAGAAAAACGATGCAGCGCAGCAGATTGCTCGCCTGCTGTCCACCTCTGGCCGTCCCAAGGCGGACAAGGTGTACGACACGCCCATCTATCGCTTCACGGTCAACGGGGAGGATTGGGTTACCATCGGCCTGCGTGGCCACATCATGGCGCCCGACTTCCCGCCCCAGCTCAAGTTCGACAAGAACGAGGGTTGGTATGGCCTCACGGCGGATGGCGAGCATCTCCCCGCCGATCTTCCCGACGGACTGGCGCGTCCGCCGTACAAGTCCAAGCGCAAGCCCTTCCTCGCTGACGGCGTGGACATCAAGGGTTGGAAGGTGCCGAGCCTTCCTTACCTAGTGTGGGCACCCATCGAGAAGATCCCTGCCGAGAAGGGCATCATTCGTGCGCTCAAGAACCTGGCCAAGAAGGCAGATGCCATCGTCATCGGCACGGACTTTGACCGCGAGGGCGAGCTGATCGGCTCGGATGCTCTGCGCCAGATGCGCCAGGTGGCCCCCGACACGCCCGTCTCCCGTGCGCGCTACTCTGCCTTCACCAAGGCAGAGATCGACCACGCCTTCAGCAACCTGGTGGAGCTCGACCAAGACCTGGCCGATGCGGGCGAGAGCCGTCAGTACATCGACCTCGTTTGGGGCGCCGTGCTCACGCGCTACCTCACGATGGCGCGCTTTGGCGGGTTGGGTAACGTACGTTCCGCCGGCCGCGTGCAGACCCCGACGCTGGCCATCGTGGTCGAGCGCGAGCGCGAGCGCCTTGCCTTCGTGCCCGAGGACTACTGGGTGGTGTGGGGCAACCTCAGCAAGGACGGGTCGGACGAGTTCCGCACCACGCACGCCACGGCTCGCTTCAAGGACAAGGCGGCTGCCGAGGCCGCCTTCGCTCACGTGCGCGACGCAAAGCTGGCGCGCGTGACTGGTGTGGAAAAGAAGACGCGCACCCAGAGGCCTCCTGCACCCTTCAACACCACCTCGCTGCAGGCTGCTGCGGCGTCCGAGGGCATCAGCCCCGCACGCACCATGCGTCTGGCCGAGAGCCTGTACATGAACGGCCTCATCAGCTACCCGCGTGTGGACAACACCGTCTATCCGCGCTCGCTGGATCTGCGCGCAACGGTCAAGAGCCTGCTCGATGTGCCGCAGTACGCGCCCACCTGCCATCAGATCCTCTCGCAGGACAAGATCACCGCCACGCGCGGCAAGCAGGAGACTACGGACCATCCGCCCATCTATCCCACCGCCGCGGCAGATCCCGACAAGCTGCAGCCGGCCGAGTGGAAGCTCTACAACCTCATCGCGCGCCGCTTCCTGGCGACGCTCATGGGTCCGGCCACCATAGAGGGCACCAAGCTCACCTTCGACATCGAGGGCGAGCCCTTCACCACGAGCGGCAGCGTGCTGGCAAAGCCGGGCTTCCGTGCCATCTACCCCTTCGGCCTCAAGCGCGACGATCAGCTTCCCGCGCTTGTCGAGGGCGATACCTGCGACGTCAAGAGCATGCAGCTCGACGCCAAGCAGACGGAGCCGCCGGCGCGCTACAGCCAAGGCCGCCTGATCCAGGAGATGGAGGCGCGCGGCTTGGGCACCAAGTCCACGCGCGCCAACATCATCCAGCGCCTCTACGACGTCAAGTACCTCAAGAACGACCCGGCCGAGCCAAGCCAGCTCGGCATGGCGGTCATCGACGCACTTACCTCGTATGCGCCGCCGATCACCTCGCCCGACATGACGGCCGAGCTCGAGAACGACATGACGGCCGTCTCGGAGGGCAAGGTCACGCAGGATCAGGTGGTCACCCATTCGCGCGCGCTGCTCGCCGGCATGATGGATGCGCTGATCGAGCACAAGGAGGACCTCGGCGAGGCAATCGCCGACGCCGTGACGGCTGACGCCAAGGTGGGCGTCTGTCCCAAGTGCGGCAAGGACCTCGTGATGAAGACCTCCGCCAAGACGCGGGGTTCCTTCATCGGCTGCATGGGCTGGCCAGAGTGCGACGTCACCTACCCCGTGCCCTCGCGCGTCAAGATCATCCCGCTCGAGGGGGAGGCGGGCGTCTGTCCCGAGTGCGGTGCTCCGCGCATCAAGTGCCAGCCCTTCCGCCAGCGTGCCTTCGAGCAGTGCGTCAACCCAGTCTGTCCCACCAACCGCGAGCCCGACATCGTGGTGGGGGAGTGCAAGGCCTGTGCCGAGGCGGGACGTCACGGCGACCTCGTGGCTCACAAGAGCGAGCGAAGCGGCAAGCGCTTCATCCGCTGCACCAACTATGACGATTGTGGCACCAGCTATCCGCTGCCGGAGCGCGGTGCCCTGAGTGCCACGGGTGAGACCTGCGAGCATTGTGGCGCCCCCATCGTAGAGGTCACCACGGCACGTGGCCCGTGGCGCATCTGCGTCAACATGAGCTGCCCCGGCAAGGAGAAGCAGGCCAAGCGCACCACGCGTGGCCGCGGCGGCGCCCGTGGCGGTTCGCGGCGCAAGAGCAGCTAACAAGGAGGTCCCATGGCAGGGCTGTTCATAACGTTCGAGGGCATAGACGGCTGCGGTAAGTCGACGCAGGCTGCACGTCTGGTGGACGCGCTGAGGAGTGCGGGCCTCGAGGTCGTCTCACTGCGGGAGCCGGGTGGCACCGCCATCTCGGAGAAGATCCGCGCCTTGCTGCTCGACCCTGCCAACGGCGAGATGGCCGACGAGTGCGAGCTGCTGCTCTACGAGGCCTCGCGTGCCCAGCTGGTGCGCCAGGTGATCGAGCCGTCCCTCGCACGTGGTGCCATCGTGGTCTGTGACCGTTTCTTTGACTCCACCTACGGCTACCAGCACGGTGGCCGCGGCCTGGACGAGGGTCTGGTAAACACCTGCAACACCTTGGGCAGCTGCGGGCTTAGCCCTGACGTCACCGTCATCTTCGACCTCGCTCCCGAGGTGGCCCTCTCGCGCGCGACCAAGGGAGGGGCCGATCGCCTCGAGGGAGAGGGTCTTGCCTTCCAGCGTCGCATTCGCGAGGCATACCAGCGCCTTGCAGAGAGGGAAGCTAAGCGCGTCCGCGTGGTCGACGCGGATGGAAGCATGGATGAGGTCTACGCGCGTCTCGTCACCTGTCTCTCGGATGTGTTGCCACAGCTGCGTGATGGCGAGGGTAACTGATGGCCTCCGCTCCCGTGGCAGTTCCTGAGGCCCTGAGAGTCCTCGATGACCAGCCAGCCGTGCGTGACTTTCTAGCTCGCGCCTATGCGGATGGCCGGCTCTCGCACGCCTACCTTTTTCTCGGAGCGCCAGGCTCGGGCAAGATGAGGGCCGCAATTGCATTGGCCCAGCTCATAGTGTGTCCCGAGGGCGGTTGCGGCAAATGCGACGAGTGCATACGCGTGCGCCATCGCACCCATCCTGACGTACACGTCGTAGAGCCCGAGAGCGCCACGGGCTACCTGGTGGAGCAGGTGCGCGAGATAATCGAAGACGCTCCGCTTTCCCCGGTGCGCAGCTCGGCCAAGGTCTACATCTTCACAAACGTGGGACTCCTGCGCCGGGAGGCGGCAAACGCCCTGCTCAAGACCATAGAGGAGCCACCCCTTGGAGTGAACTTCATTCTCCTTGGCCGTACGGTGGACGCCATCCTGCCCACCATCGTGTCGCGCTGCCAGCGAGTTCCCTTCAAGATCATGTCTCCGGGAGAGGCCATTCGGAGCATGGAGCTCGATATCGGTGCGAACAAGAGTGAGGCGCGCATCGCTCTCGCCGTAACTGGTGCGCCGGAGCGTGCGAGCGACTTTCTGCAGTCATCTGATCGTCGTCAGGTGCGCAGGCTCATGGTGCGCACGCTTGGTGAGCTCGCCCGCGACGATGAGTGGGACGTGCTCTGCTCGGCCCGTGCCTTGGTTGAGGCGGTCTGGAAGGCTGTTGGTAGGCCTGTCTCCAAGGGTCGTGGCAAGTCGAAGGATCGCGAGAAGGCAGAGGATCCGGTGAAGCTTGCCCTTGAGGAGCGCATCGCCGGCAAAGAGGACTATCTCTCTCGCGGAGCAATCACGCAGATTGAGAAGACGGTCAAGCGCGAGCTAACCGCTCGGGAGCGTTCGGGTATGATGGAGGCACTTGCAGCTGCCGAATCGCTCATCCGTGATGTGCTGACGCTCTGCGAGAACATACCCACGCCCATCGTCAACCAGGATGTCGCCGATGCCGTAGAGCGCATCGCTGCGGGCACCTGCACAAGCGGTGCGGTACGGGCGCTCGAAGCCGTCGCGCGCGCCGCAGACGACATCGCGCGCAACGTGAATCCACAGCTGGCCCTTGAGGTCATGCTTCTGCGTGTCAAGGAGGCACTCGCATGCCCACCGTCATTCCGGTGAAGTTCAAATATGCCGCGCGCGATCTCTGGTTCGATCCAGAGGACACCGGCGCTCAAGAGGGAGACCACGTCATCTGTTCCACCGAGCGAGGGGACGAGATAGGTCTCGCCACCATGGATGCCATCGAGATGGACGATGAGCGTCTGCACGACACCATCGGTGACGCTACCCTCAAGCCGGTACTGCGCATCGCCGACGATGCCGACCTCGACCGCGCCGAGGAGCTCGCCGACCGCGGTGAAGAGGCGTTTCCCGTGTTCCGTCGTCTGGTGGCTGAGTCTGGGCTGGACATGAAGCCCGTTGGCGTCGAGTTCATCTTTGGCGGCGGCAAGGCCGTGTGCTACTTCTCCGCCGAGGAGCGTGTCGACTTCAGGCAGCTTGTGCGCGACCTATCGCGTGAGCTGCACGAGCGCATCGACATGCGCCAGATCGGCGTGCGCGAGGAGGCGGCCATCATCGGTGGCTTTGCCCACTGTGGTCAGGAGCTCTGCTGCGCGCGCTTTGGCAAGCAGTTCGAGCCGGTGTCCATCCGCATGGCAAAGGAGCAGGATCTTCCGCTCAACTCTGCCAAGATCAGCGGAGCTTGCGGCCGCCTGATGTGCTGCCTGCGCTACGAGTTCGAGGCGTACCGCGACTTCAAGAGCCGCGCACCCAAGCGCAACGCCGTGATCGAGACGCCGCTTGGTAAGGGCAAGATCATCGAGTACGACACTCCCAAGGAGCAGATCTGCCTGCGGCTCGAGAACGGCAAGCAGGTGCGTGTCGCCCTCGCCGAGATGGAGACCTCCGAGGCGGCCGTCAAGAAGTCTCAGGAGCTCAATTGCCCCTGCCGTCCCGACACAGTGACGCGCGCCTCTCTGGACAAGCTCGAGTCCCCCGAGATCAAGATGGCTCTGGCCGAGCTCGATCGCCAGATGGGCGTCGTGCCTGAGGAGACCTTTGACGAGTCGGACATCTTTGTCGAGACCAAGCCGCGCCGTAGGCGCCGCAAGGCCTCTGCCGAGAGCCAGGAGGCCGCGCCTGCGCAGAAGCCCGCGCGCGCTGCAGAGAAGAAGGAGCCTCAAGCGAGCGAGCCTGCTCCCAGCAGGTCGCGCCGCCGTCGCAGGACCGTCGAGGGTGAGGCCCCGTCCGCGCCGGAGCGCGTGGAGAGCACTCCTGCCGAGGAGAGCGCTGGCAGCTCTGCCACGGGCACGCGTCGTCGCAGGCGCCACCATGTGAGTGCGGGCGAGCAGGCAAGTGCCCCCCGAGCCAAGGCTCAGTCGCAGGCTCAGAGCCAGGAGGCCCAACCGGATCGCCCGCGAGGCATGCAGCCCAAGCGTCGCCGTCGTCCTGGTGACAAGGGAGGGGCGGCAACTCAGCAGGCCGAGCAGGCACCAAAGAAGAAGTCCGCTCCCAAGCACAAGGCGCCTGCGCCACAGAAAGCAAAGCAACAGCCTAAGGATGCCGCAGTGCAGCCGGATGGCCAGCAGCCCAAGCCCAAGCGTCGCCGCCGTCATCGCGGTGGGCGTGGCAGGGGCAGGGGAGCCCAGGGTGACGCTGGAGCTTCGGCACCGACCCCATCGAACGAATAACCAAAACGCGGCGCCGCAAGGCGCCGCATCCATTTTCTTTCGCCCTCATGCGCTGAGGTGAGCAAGGCCGCGCAATCCTACGCGCGAACCCTTACATGCACGTGTATCCGCCGTCGACGGGCAGCTGCACGCCCGTGACGTATGAGCTCGCCGGGCTCGCCAGGAAGATGGCGGCGGTGTCGATGATGTCGCAGCGGATGGCGAGCGTCTCCACGCCGAACTCCTCGGCGATCTGGGCGGCGACCTCGTCGATCTGCTGCTGGCGGCGGGCCATCACGACGATGTTGGAGCCCTGGCTGGCGAGCGCCTTGGCCATCTGCACGCCCAGGCCGCCGGAAGCACCGGTGACGATGGCAACCTGCCCATTGAGATCGAAGTAATTGCGGTTCATGCGAAGACCTCCTCTGGCTGTGCTGCCATTGTTCATGGGATGACAAGACAAATGCTACTCTTTTGTCATATAGGACACGAACTCCTACGGAGAAAGCGTGCCGCCCCTTCGTGTCAAACCGCTGGCCCGAGAATATGCCTCAGGCTCAATAGCGTCGGAATCGCGGCGTATACTGAAACCTGAAGTCGTGGTGCTACGTGATGGGATAAAAGATGCAGGTACGAGCCTTTCATGGGGTTAATCTCGCGGGCTGGCTGACGCTCGAGTCCTGGGTGACGCCTGAGCTCTTTGCCGATTCTGGCGCGCTTGACGAGCCAACGCTTATCTCGCAGCTTGGCCGCAAGCGCTATGCCACTCTGGTCAGCCAGCACCGCAAGGACTTCATGTCGCAGGCTGACTTCACGCGCATAGCCTCGCGCGGCTTCAATGCGGTGCGACTGCCGGTCCCCTGGTACGTTTTCGGTCGTCGCGGGCCGGACTGTGGGCCCTACATTGGCTGCCTGAGCCATGTGGACAACGCCTTCGACTGGGCCGAGGAGGTCGGCCTCAGCCTGCTTTTGGTGTTGGCCGTCTCGCCGGGCAATCCCAACGAGAGCGCCTCGCTCATTCGCGACCAGGCGGACTTCACGGAGTATCGCAAGGATCTGCTCCAGGTGATTGCCGCCCTCTCCAAGCGCTACGCCTCGCGCGTGGGCTTTTTGGGGCTCGAGGTCGCGGACGACCCGGTCGTGCAGGTCAGGCGGGGCATGCGCTTTACCGACGGAATTCCCCAGCACTCGCTTCGCAACTACTACCGCGATGCCTACGAGGTCATCCGCAAGAACGCAGGAGAAGACGTGTTGGTGGTCATCCCTGACGCCGGAAGGCCGGCCCTGTGGCGCAAGTTCATGGCGAGCGACTCCTACCAGGGCGTCTGGCTCGACTGCCACCTGTTCCACCATACCGACCACGTCGACGCGGCTGGCCCTTCTGCCGTGCGCACGCTTGTCGACCGCTCGCGGCGTTCGCTTGCACGGGCGGCCAAGAGCGGCCTGCCCGTCATGGTGGGCAAGTGGTCTGCTTCGCTGCCCTACGCCGAGAGCATGATGACGCCCGAAGGCCAGATAGCCTTGGCACGCGTGTACGTGTCCGAGCAGCTCTCTGCGTTTTCTGGCTGCCCGGGCTGGTTCTTCCAGACATGGAAGACCTCTGGCCGCCTGGTGGGATGGGATGCCCGCGTGGCGCTCGCCACCTTCGAGCGCAGGATGCTCGACTGATGGCGGCGGGGGAGGGCCTGCTCTCTGTTGTGGGCACGCCCATCGGAAACCTCTCTGACGTGTCGCCGCGCGTGATCGAGGCGCTGCGGTCGTCGGACGTCGTCCTGTGCGAGGACACGCGCGTCACGGTGCGCCTGCTTGCCGCCTTCGACCTCCACGTGGCCCTGCAGCGGGCTGACGAGAACGTCCTTGCGCGCAAGGTAGCGGTCACGCTCGACCGCATTGCAGCGGGCGAGCACGTCTCGTTTGTCTCGGATGCTGGCATGCCAGGCGTGTCCGACCCAGGTCAGCGCCTAGTCGACGGCGCCCTCGACGCGGGCCTGCGGGTTGAGGTCATCCCTGGCCCCTCGGCGGTCACCTGTGCCTTGGTCGCCTCGGGTCTGCCGATGGAGCACTTCTTCTTCGAGGGCTTCTTGCCGCGCAAGCATGGCGCGATCGTCTCGCGCCTGCGGGAGCTGGCTGCGGTGCCTGGCGCACTGGTCGTCTACGAGTCCCCGCATCGCGTGGCCGCCACGCTCAAGGCAGTAGCCGAGGTGTTCCCCCTGCGTCGCGTCGCGCTGGTGCGCGAGCTGACCAAGCTGCATGAGGAGGTCGTGCGAGACCTCGCTCCACAGCTTGCCGAGCGCATTGCCGAGCGCGGCGAGCTCAAGGGCGAATGCGTGATCGTGATCGAGGGCCCGGTGGCAGGGGAGGCCACGGCTGCCGCAGCCGATGCCCCCTCGCTCGACGAGGCAATCGCGCAGGGTCTGGCCGAGGGAGAGCCCAAGTCGCGTCTGGCCAAACGCTTATCCCGCGAGCTGGGCATTCCGCGCTCCGAGGTCTACGATCGCATAGTCGAGCTGACCTAGCGCTTCTCCCTGCAGATTGCACCTGTCATGTGTACAATAGACAGGTTGCAACCTTCGTCATCAGGAGGAGCCCATGGCAGACAAGCCCAGCTTCTATATCACCACCCCCATCTACTACGTCAACGCCGCCCCGCACCTGGGCACCGCGTACTGCACCATCCTGTGCGACGTGATGGCCCGCTACAAGCGCGCGACCGGCTATGACGTCAAGTTCCTGACCGGTCTCGACGAGCACGGCGAGAAGGTCCAGCAGGCCGCCGAGGCCCACGACATGACCCCGCAGGCCTGGTGCGACAGCCTCGCGCCCGCCTTCCACGAGATCTGGAAGACCCTCGAGATCAGCAACGACGACTTCATCCGCACCACCGAGCAGCGCCAGATCGATGCGGTGCAGCATCTCTGGAACCTCATGAAGGAGTCCGGCTACATCTACAAGGGCAGCTACGACGGTTGGTACTGCGTGCCCGAGGAGACCTACTTCACCGAGACGCAGGTCACCAAGGCAGACGAGGAGCGCCACACCGAGGGCCAGCATCTCTGCCCCGACTGCGGTCGTCCGCTGGAGCGCGTCCAGGAGGAGAGCTGGTTCTTCAAGCTGTCTGCCTTCCAGGACAAGCTGCTCGCCCTCTATGACGAGCATCCTGAGTTCGTCATGCCCGACTTCCGCATGCGCGAGGTGCGCACCTTCGTCGAGGGCGGCCTGCGCGACATCTCCGTCAGCCGTACGAGCTTCGACTGGGGCATCCCCGTGCCCTTCGACGAGGGACATGTCACCTACGTCTGGTTCGACGCGTTGCTCAACTATGCGACGGCCGTGGGCTTTGGCAATCCCGACATGGCCGACGAGTACGCGCACCGCTGGCCTGCCCAGTTCCACGTGGTGGGCAAGGACATCATCCGCTTCCACTGCGTCATCTGGCCGGCCATGCTCATGGCCATCGGCGAGTCCCTGCCCGAGCACGTCTTTGCGCACGGCTTCCTCATGGTGCGCGATGATGAGAGCGGCAAGAACGTCAAGATGTCCAAGAGCCTGGGCAACGCCATCGCGCCGCAGGACGTCATCGACCTGCTCGGCGTCGAGGGCTACCGCTACTACTTTATGACCGACTGCGTGCCGGGCGAGGATGGCGGCATCTCCTACGGCCGCATGGAGCAGGTCTACAACGCCGATCTGGCCAACAGCTGGGGCAACCTCGTCTCCCGCTCGCTCAACATGAGCGCCAAGTACTTCGATGGCAAGACGCCCGAGCTCCCCGAGGGCTGGGCTTGCTCCGAGAACCCCCTGCGCACCATCGCCGAGGGCATCGCCGAGCGCTATTGCGCCCACATGGACCGCGTCGAGTACGTGCAGGCCAAGGACCAGATCATGGAGCTGGTGCACGCGGCCAACCATTACATCGAGGACTCCACCCCGTGGTCCGTGGCCAAGGATCCGGAGCGTGCCGACGAGCTTGCGACCATCATCGCCAACCTGCTCGAGACCATCCGCATCTGCGCTCACCTGCTCGAGCCCTTCATGCCCGAGACCTCCGTCGAGGTCCTGCGCCGCATGTCGCTCGAGGACGAGGCTGACACCGACGACCTCGTGTCCGTGTGCGCCTGGGGCGGCATCAAGGCCGGCGTGCCGGTCACCAAGGGCAGCGCGCTGTTCCCGCGCCTGCAGAAGTAGACACCCTACAACCGCCGTGGGCGCCCCCTTGTGCATCGGACGACGCAAGGGGGCGCCCTCATCTACAAGGAGGTCGTGCCGTGTACTCCTGGCTGGCAAATCCGCGTGAGACCCGCTCGACGCTCGAGGCGTTTGGGCTGGCGACAAAGCATCACCTTGGGCAGAACTTCATGGTCAACGATGCCGTAATCGGCAAGATTCTCGACCTTGCCGAGCTTGCCGACGACGACGTGGTGTTTGAGGTCGGTCCTGGCATTGGCACGCTGACGGTGGCGATGCTCCCGCGCGCCGGTGCAGTCGTCTCGGTGGAAGCAGACCGTTCGCTCGAGGTCGTGCTGGCCCAGACCTGCGCGCGCGATTCCGAGCGCTTTGCTCTGGTGATGGGCGACGCACTGCGCGTCGACGAGGACATGCTGGTCAGCGCCGCGCAATCGCTGCACATCGAGGGGCTCGACCCCCATCCGACCAAGCTCGTGTCCAACCTTCCATATCAGGTGGCCGCGACGATCGTGCTCAAGACCTTCGAGGAGATGCCGTCGGTGGAGCGCATGGTGGTGATGGTGCAGGCGGAGGTTGCCGACCGCATGGCGGCATCCCCTGGCAGCAAGGCCTACGGCGGCTACACGGCAAAACTCGCGCTCTACGCGCGTCCGACCGGTCGCTTTGAGGTGGGCCCGGGCAACTTCATGCCACCGCCGCATGTGGACTCCGCCGTCATACGGCTCGACCGCTCACCGTTGGTCGACGACGAGACGGGCGAGATCCTGACTCCGGCGCAGGCTGCCTGGTGCGGGCAGGTGATCGATGCCGCCTTCGCGCAGCGTCGGAAGACCATCCGCAACTCCATGGGATCAAACGGCTTTGACAAGGCCGAGCTCGACCTTGCCTTCGAGAAGACTGGCATCGACGCGCGCACGCGCGCCGAGGCGCTTGCGCCTTCGGACTTCGTGCGCCTCGCGCGTGCCTTGGGGTGGCGATAGGCATGTCAAAGAAGCATCGTCTGACGGCAGAGGAGTTGCTTGCGCTCACGCGTGAGGATGGCATGCTCTTTCACGACGCAAAGGGCGCTCCGGTGGAGCTGCCACAGGCTGGAGCCCCGCTTGCCGACACGCACGGGCATCTCACGCACTTCCATCGTTATGACCCGGCGTCTGCCTTGGCGCGGGCTTCCCTTGCCGGCATCGGTCTTCTGGGCGCGCCGGTCGACCCGGTCGATGACGGGCTCGATGCCCCTCGACTGCTCGCGGCGCTTGACGGTTGGATCGAGGACGCGGCTGGGCGGGTGGACGAGCTCGTGGCACTCGGGGTCACTCCCGCTGGCGCCGACGCGAAGGCGCTCCTCGACGAGGTGTACATCTGGGCGGGCGTGCATCCGTACGGTGCGGAGGAGTTCGAGCGGAGCGCAGAGGCTCACCATGCGCTCGAACAGCTGCTTGCCAGCTCGCGGGCGGTGGGCGTCGGCGAGATCGGTCTGGACTATGGCCCTTACAACAGGACCGATCCCGAAGCCCAAAAGCGCATCTTTGCCTGGCACCTGCGGCTTGCGCATGAGCTCGGGCTGCCCGTCGAGCTGCACATTCGCGATGCGGAGGGAGACGAGTCGGCAGCGGCGCACGTGGATGCGGCTCGTATCCTCGAGCAGGTCGGCGTGCCCAAGGCGGGCTGCGACCTGCATTGCTACACATCAAACGAGCAGGTCATGAAACCCTTTGTCGAGATGGGTTGCTACGTGGCCTTTGGTGGGGCGGCGACCTTCACGCGGTCGGACGACATCCGGACGGCAGCCATTGCCTGTCCTAGTCACCTGCTGCTCTCCGAGACGGACAGTCCGTATATGACGCCAGTCCCCCTGCGTGGCCTGGAGTGCGAACCAGCGATGGTCGCCTTCACGGCCGACGTGGTTGCCAGCGCCCGCGAGGAGGCCGGCGTGGCTACGCGCGAGCAGACCTATGTAGCGCTCTGGGACAATGCCCGCCGTCTGTTTGACCTAAGCTGAGAGCCTTGCGCTTGGCGCTGGTGGTGTGGGCTCCTGCGCCCTAACCCTCTGCCGCCGAGCGTACGACCTGATAGGCCTCCTTGAGCCGCTCGAAGGACCATGCCGCATTGGCGGGGCTTGTCGAGGGCAGGCCCGTGCAACTCACGCTGCAGTTTGGCTCGCAGAGCCTACGATAGAGCCGCGTCGCCGTCGCACCGGTCGTGAAGATGGCCCCGATGGGAGCCATCGCCAGCACGCGCGAGATGTCATTGGGCTTGGGATTGGCGATGGAGGCGTCGCTCGCCCCACGTATCTCGCAGCTCTCCAGCACGTCCCATAGCGCCAGGCGGTGTCTGCGCAGCAGCTGGAGGCGCCCCTCGTTCGTGCGGGGATCCTCCTCGTCCCAAAGTGCCGCAATGACGGGCCAGAAGCGGTTTCTCGGGTTGCCGTAGTTGATCTGGTTCTCGCGCGACTTGGGGCTGGGGACGGTTCCCAGTATCAGCACGCAGCTGTCTGGCCAGACAACCGGCTCGAACGACCTCACACGTTGCGTGGCCATGTGCGACTCCTCGTGCTCGGAGTGTGTAGATTTCAAATCCTGGCAAGCTCTTGGACGTCCCGTTTTTGGGAAGCAAAAGGAAACGCTTCGGACGACGCCCATTCTACCTGCCCTCTTGAGCGAAGGCGATGCAGTCCGACATCTGCGTGCGTTCTTGTGGCTACCTGTGGGCTAGCTTGCGCCAACGTTGCTTTGAGATGCTGTCCTTCCACCGAAGGGAGGACCGTATGGACAAGGACCTGTGCGTGTTCGGTCCGGTGAGCTCGCTTCTGCTCTGGCGCGCCGCGAGGTGCGGATCGATCGAGCTCTCACGGCTGGACGAGGGGCAGCCCGACCTTGAGCGCTGTCACGCACGCGTACGTGACGTGCGGCGGCTGGATCTGGTTCGAATGCTGGGGGACGTGCCGCTCGACGTGATTGTGGGAAACCGGACGAAGAGCCATAGCGGGACGCTCCATACGATCGTGCTGGCGGGCAAGATGCCGACCGACTCGTTCGTGCACGTGCGCCAAGAGCTGTACGTCTGCGCGCCAGAGCTGTGCTTTGCCCTGCTAGGTCGCGGTGGGCAGATGCTCCCTCTGGCCAGGCTTGGGCTCGAGTTGTGTGGCACTTACTCGCTCACGCCTGACCAGTCGGGGAGGTACTGCACCAGTTTTGCCCTGACCGATAAGAGGAGGTTGTCGGCCTTCCTTGGCCTCATGGGCCGTCGTCACGGGCTGACGATGGCGCGCAAGGCGCTGGGACTGGTGGCCGATGGGTCAGGCTCACCGAGGGAGACTGGCCTGTACCTTGCACTCACGGCGCCCGTGCGCATGGGCGGCTATGGCCTTAAACGACCCGAGCTAATGTGCTGCGGTTCGGAGATGCTTCCCAATCCACAATACTGGGAGGCATTGGCACGAGATGGGCTCGACGCGGTGGGCATCGGGCCGGCAGACATCATGTCCGCAGGCAAGCTCGAGGTCAAGGCCCTTCGGATTGCTCGGCTGTTGGGAAAGCCCACACGGGCGTCCAGGGGACTGCTGCGCCAGAGGAGGCGCGACCTGTTTGCGCTGCTCTTCGACGAGTCCATCCGGCATGTCGAGCACGAGACGCTATGTCAGCTGGCCAGCTATAGGACATCGGCTCCCCGTGGAAGGCGGGTCGCATGAGCGCCTCGAGCTGCCGTGAGAGCGACGATGACTCTCGCTAGGCTGTTGTGGGACGGTGCGCGGGAGCTGCTGTGGCCAACGCGTTGCGTGGTCTGTGAGCTTCCTGGCGAGCTACTGTGCGAGCGATGTCGCGCACGGTTGCCATGGATCGAGCAGCGCTTTGCGTGTCCGGTGTGCGGAGCGCCCTTTGGAGAGCTGACCTGCACCGAATGCAAGGCGGACTGGCCGACGCGCTCCTGCGTGTGCGCGCTGCCCTTTGCTGGCGCAGGAGCGCGGATGGCAACTGCCCTCAAGGACGGGCATGAGCTGAGGCTTGCCCCGATACTGGCGGCTGCCGTCGCCACGGCGCTCGACGAAGCGTGCGCGTGGCCGGCAAAAGACGGTGCGTCGCGCTTTGACCGCGCTGCGGTCGACGCCCTCTGCTTTGTGCCTGCCACCCATGAGGCCTACCTGCGCAGGGGCTTCGACCACATGGAGCTGGTGGCGCGGGAGCTGTCGTGGCTTCTCTCCCTGCCCGTCGCGGACGTGCTGGTGCGCGAGGAGGGTATGGATCAGCGTACGCTGGGGCGTGACGAACGTGCACGCAATCTCGAGGGCACCGTTGGGCTTGCGGGCGATGTGGAGGGCCTGAGCCTTCTTTTGGTAGATGACGTGATAACCACGGGCGCTTCTGTCTGTGCGTGCGCAAAGGCGCTGCTCGAAGGCGGCGCCAAGTCCGTCTCTGCGTGTGCACTTGCTCGTGTTTGGTGAGACCTTACACGTATTGTGTCTCGTAGCTGGTATACTTCCAGTCGTCTCATTCCAGGTCTGTGGTTGCGAGGGTCACAGTAGGCCCTCTAGTCCATGGCAGACGAGGCCGAAGGGATCCACGTAAGTCTCCGCGTGCGCGCGGCGGCGATCATGGCTCGTCCTAGAGGTAAGTCGCACCGTCCGTTATACCTAAGAGGCATCCGGCCTCGCGGGCGAGAGGGTCAGTAGTGAGGGGGCCACGGTCCTTTGAGCAAACGCCCCAGTGCGCGAGTGTGGGGGCAAAGACCAGGTCAGCTGGATGAGACGGACTTATGAACGACGTGGCATCCAGCCACGCGCACGAGAAGGGTTTGGACATGCGGCATATGGGCTTCAAGTGGGCAAAGGCCACTGCGGTGGCACTCGCCATGTCGGTGGCGCTGTCGGGTTGCACTATCCCATTCATCAACGTGGAGGTGCCCATCGACCTGCCGGAGCTGCCCTTCGAGCTCCCGAGCCTCCCCGAGATCGATCTCTCCAACCTGGACATCAAGCCCATCAAGCTGCCCATCGGTGTCACGACCTCGGTGGACGAGGCACGCCAGGATGTGCTTGCGGGCAAGTCCGCGACGCTTTCAGATGACGCGCTCGTTGCTCCGGGTTACCTGTCGGTGGGCGTCAAGCTCGCTTCCTCCTCTGCGCCGATGTGCGTGGCAGGCGAGGGTGGCAGCCTGTTTGGCCTGGATGTAGATCTCGGTGCCGCCATGGCAAGCGAGATGGGGCTCAAGGTGCGCTATGTGCCCGTCGTTGACGAGTCGTCACTGGGTAAGGACTGCGACGTCATCATGAACTCCCATAGCGACAATCCCGACTCCATCGCCATTGCGGGTACGTACGTTGAGTCCGCGTCCTCCTTCTTCACCAAGGGCGAGCCTACTGTGGTTTCTGCCACCGACCTCGGTGGCAAGAGTGTCGGCCTGCAGAGTGGTTCGGCTTCCGAGGCCGTTCTCAACGAAACGGGCCTCAAGATGAGCCAGAAGTCGTACTCGACGCTCAACGAGGCCTTTGAGGCCTTGGCTGCGGGCGAGGTCGACTACGTGCTGTGCGAGGCCTACCCCGGCGCCTACCTCGCCGCCCTGCACACGGGCATCTCCTTTGCCGGTGCGCTCGAGACTCCCGTGACCTCGGGCATTGCCATGCTGCCCTCCAACACCGAGCTCGTCGCAGCCGTTCAGGCCGCCTTCGACGGGGTCTCTGCCAATGGCATCTACGGTGTCGTTCGCACGCGCTGGGTCGGTAACATGCCCGTTCTCACCTCTGATTCGGTGATTCAGAACATCCCCGAGGGCAAGAAGTCGAGCACGAACTCTGACACGACCGCAGATCAGTCGGGGGAGACTGTGGACGCAACTGGGTCAGATGACGAGGGCGACGGTTCCGACGCGGGCTCCAACGCCATTACGAGTCTCTAGTCCCCATCACAAAGAAGCGATTTGGTGGCGGGCGCGCCTTCGGGTGCGCTCGCCTTCCATTGACGCGAAACGACGCTCGACCGCTTGCCGAGACGCCACGGAGATGCGCTGCGACAACGCGCCACTCGGCGATTAGCCGTGGCATGCCTGTCGGATTGGGTATGTACTTTAAATAACAGCCAACCTGTGGGCTGGCTGCATGTCCATATCCAAGTCGAAGGAGGCATCAATGGTCGACATCAAGATCTCGGGACGCAAGATCAGCGTCAGCGACGGGATGCGCGAGCGGGTAACCGACAAGATCGGTGAGGCGCTCAAGGTCTTTGAGATCTCTCCTATGACCTGCGACGTGGTGCTGAGGGTGGACAAGAATCCCTCCAATCCCGAGCGCAAGACCTGCGAGGTCACCGTATTCGTACGCGACAGCGTGGTGCGCGTCACCGCGACCGCGACCGATATGTACGCAGCCATCGACGAGGCGTCCGAGAAGGTCACCCGCCAGCTGCGCAAGTACAAGACCAAGGTCGTCAACAAGCGCAAGCGCTCCCCGCGCGGCCTGGCACATCCCGAGCTCGAGGCTGTCACAGCCGAGAACCTCAGCCAGCTGATCGAGCCGGCAGAGGATGAGGACGACCAGCTCGTGCGCGAGAAGATCGTCGACCTCGTACCGATGACCGAGGAGGAGGCCCTCGTCCAGACCGATCTTTTGGGCCACGATTTCTATGTTTTCGAGAATGCGACAACTGGGCTCGTCAATGTCATCTACCACCGTCATAATGGCGGTTATGGCATTATTAAGCCCCGTATCGAAAGCGAGGACGACGAGTAAGGGCGTCCTCCAGTTGGATTGAGAGCAGCATGGAGCGAGACGTCAACACTTCCACGATTGAAGCGTCATCCGCAGACCTGAACACCAACCCGGCCGACGTGTCCAACGTCGGTCGGGCGTATCACCGTAAGCGCAACTGCAAGATCATCGTCGACTCCCCGGCGGACTTCGCGCCGGCCGTCGCCAAGCGTCTCGGGGTGCGTGTCATCCCATTTAGCTATGTGACGCCCGAGGGCGAGTTTGTCGACGACTTATGGGAGTCGAAGGATCCGCACGAGTTCTACGAGTTCATGCGCAAGAACCCCGACGTGCGCATCACCACGGCAGCGGTCACCCCTGGCCGTTACATGGAGATCTTCGAGAACGCGGCGGCCGACGGCCTGCCCATCCTTTACCTTGGCTTTACCGGTGGCCTCTCGTCCTCAATCGACTCGGCGCGCCAGGCGGCCGAGGCCGTGATGCAGGCGAACCCAGACATCAAGATCTACGTGCTGGACAACCTGTGCCCCTCCCTTGCGGCACAGCTTCTGGCCATCGAGGTGGTGCGCCAGGCAGCCGAGGGCCTCACGGCCGAGGAGCTCTATCACTGGGCCGAGGACGCGCGCTACTTCGTGCAGGGCTACTTCACGCTCGACAGCCTCCACTGGCTGGGCCTCGGCGGTCGCATCCCGCCTACGGCAGCCAACGTGGGCGGCAAGCTCGACATCAAGCCCGAGCTCACCTACGACCGCACGGGCGCCCTCGCGCTGCGCGGCATGTGTCGTGGCCGCAAGAAGGCCCTGCGTGCCGTTCTTGCCGACTTCCGCGAGAACTACGCGCACGATCCCTCGCTGCCCATCGCCATCGCCTCGGCTGACGCCGAGAAGGACGCCGACTGGCTCGAGGCCCAGATCAGGCGCGAGAAGGGCTGCGAGGACGTGGTCATCATGCGCAGCTCCATCTCGCCGGTCATCGGTAGCCACGTGGGCCCTGGCATGGTTGCCGTGGCTTTCTGGGGCACCGACCGTCGCGAGAAGCTGTCGCTGACCGACCGCATCGCGCGTAAGGTTCGCGCGAACGACTAGTCGTCGCAGGCAGGAGCGTACGCACATGGCTGGAATTATGGGCCGCAAGGTCGCGTTTGTCGGCACCGGCATCATGGGGGCTCCCATTGCGGGGCACCTGCTTGATGCCGGCTGCCAGCTCACCGTCAACACCCGCACCCGCGAGAAGGCCGAGAGCCTCCTCGCACGCGGTGCACTCTGGGCAGAGAGCCCGGCTGAGGCGGCGCGCGATGCCGAGGTGGTCTTTACCATGCTCGGCTATCCGGAGGAGGTGGAGGAGGTCTACCTGGCCACGGGAGGCCTTGTGCGTGAGGCAAAGAAGGGCGCCTGGCTCATCGATCTCACCACTAGCTCGCCGCAGCTTGCGCGGGACATCCACGACGCCGCAGAGGTCGAGGACAAGCACGCCTTCGACTGCCCGGTGACGGGTGGTCAGCAGGGCGCCATCGACGGAACGCTCATGCTCATCGCCGGCATCTCGGAGCGTGCGGCCGCCGACGTGCGCCCGTTGCTCGAGTGCTTCTCCTCGCGCATCTGCTGGTTCGACCAACCCGGTGCTGGCCAGATTGCCAAGCTCTGCAACCAGGTCTCGCTGGCCGCAAGCCTTGCGGGAGCGGTCGAGGCCATGGCGCTCGCGGAGCAGTCCGGCCTCTCGGTGCCCGCCATGATCGACATGGTATCGTCTGGCATGGGTGCATCCCGCCAGCTCGAGAGCGTAGCGCCTAAGGCACTCGAGGGCGACTACGCCCCCGGCTTCATGGCCGCGCATCTGCGCAAGGACATCGCACTGGCCCTCCAGACTGCCGGTGACTACGGCCTGTCCCTGCCTGCCACCGAGACCTCGCTCAATCTCGTGCACATGCTGTGCGAGGTCGGCGGAACCTTCATGGGTACCCAAGCGCTTTCGCTGCTCTATGCGGACGAGGAGACCTGCGCCGCAGCTGGGCTCGACTGGTCGCTTTTGCCCGATGACGACGAGCCGCATCACCATCACCACCATCACCACTAGGCCTGCGCACCGCGCACGGTCGTGCGGCGCCAGCCGCACCAGAAAGGAAAGCTTTAGTACATGAGCGAAACAACCCAGAGCTCGCTGGCGGTCCTCATCGACTACGAGAACCTCGCGCTGGGCACAGGAAGGCGCAAGCGCAACGGACACCAGGAGGTTGGTCCCAAGCCTGATGTCAAGCGCATCCTAGAGCGCCTCGTTGACAAGGGACGCATCACTGCAAAGCGCGCCTACTGCGACTGGCAGCGCTTCTCCGATGCCATCATCTCGCTTCACGAGCTGGGCATCGAGCTAATAGAGATTCCCGACCGCGCTTTCACTGGCAAGAATTCTGCGGACATCCGTCTGGCGGTCGATGCCATGGAGATCTGCCTTACCAAGGACCACATCGACACCTTTGCAATCCTCTCTGGAGACTCCGACTTCTCGCCGCTCGTCTCCAAGCTCAAGGAGTTCGGCAAGACGGTAATCGGCGTGGGCATGAAGGAGGCCACGAGTCCGCTTCTGACTGAAGTTTGCGACGAGTTCCTCTTCTACGAGGACATCGTCAGTGCCGGTCGCATACCCAGCTTCGAGGGCAAGGTGTCACAGGATGCCTACCCCTGCTACCAGCTGCTCTTCGAGACGATTGACGCCCTGCAGAGCGAGAGCGACACGGCACTTCTCGCATCGCGTCTCAAGGACACCATGAAGCGCAAGCGCCCGCAGTTCTCGGAGCGCAGCTACGGATACCGTTCGTTCAGCACGCTTCTGCGTGAGGCGGCAAAACTTGGCTTTATCACCATTCATCAGGATGAGCGCAGTGGAACCGTCATGGTCGACGGCTTCTCTGAATAAAGGGGGAAAGACGCCATGTCAGATGAGTCCAGCAACATGCCGAACGTGGAGTACCTTGTCGATGCCCTCGCAGGTCCTCGCAGGCGTTCCCGTCAGGAGGCAGCGCATTACCTTGCCCTGAAGGCTCACGAAGATGCCTCCCAGCTCACTCCCTTCGTCGATGACCTCATCGATGCCCTGTATCGTCCCGAGGCCCAGACGCGCTGGGAGGTCTTCGACGCCCTTGGCGAGGTCGCGCTGATCAACGCCGACTCGGTCGCCGAGGGCTTTGATGGCGCCGAGGCATCGCTGTTTGACGAGGACTCCGCAATCGTGCGCCTGGCGGCGTTCCGTTTCCTGTGCCGTCTGGGTGCCTCCTCGCCGGAACGCTCGGACGCCGCCTGGTCGCTGCTCGACGAGGCGGTCCAGTGCTACCACGGCAATCCGGAGTATCACGACATGCTCCTCGCGCTGCTCGAGTTCTCCAAGGGCGACCTCTCCGACAAGACGCGCGACGCGGTCGTTGCACGCATGGAGTTTGATGCCGAGAACGGCCAGAGCTTCATGAGGGCATGCTCCGTCCAGATCATCTCCGCCGCAAAGGGTGCATAGCAATGGCGGACAAGAAGCAGCAGGCGACCACCACCAATGACGGTGCGTCGTCTGCCCCCGCAAACGTCTACGCGCCTTCGGCTCGCCGTCGTGGGTCGGCGCTCTCGACGCCTGTGTGGCTTGCGCTGCTTGTGGTGCTGGCTGTCGGCGGCTACCTGTTAGGAAAGACCCAGGCGGGTGGCGCAAACTACGGCACGCTTGGGGGCAAGATTACTATTTCCGAGTCCGAGCTCGATGCCGTGGTGGGCACCTATACCTATGGCGGAGAGAGCTTCGAGATCACGGCGCGCGATGCCATTGCACAGCAGAGTTCGCTCGATGCCGTCCGCATCTCCGAGGGCACCTATGCCATGCCCGCCGCCGAGAGCGTGCTCTCCGCGGCGCGTACGGCAGTGCTCATGAGGGAGGTGGAGGACCACGGGATCACGGTGAGCGACGACGAGCTTCTCGCGTATGCAAGCGAGACCTTCGGCACCGATGACATCGCATCTCTGGCAAACACCTACGGCATGGACGAGGAGACCGCGCGCGCCCGTCTGAGCGAGTCTGCCGCCATTGCAAAGCTCCGTAGTGAGGTGGTGGGGGAGCTGGCGAGCGAGCCCGCAGCTCCGGCTGAACCCGCAGACGATGCCGCTGACAAGGCAACGGAAGAGTACGCCGCCTACATCATCGGGCTAGCCGGTGACGAGTGGGACAGCGAGCGTGGCGTGTGGGCGTCGGACGAGGGCGATTACGCCACGGCACTCAAGGAGTACGACGTGCGCGCCGATGCGGCAACCTACGAGGCCGCGCAGACCGCCTACAACGTTGCCTATCAGAAGCACGCCGCGGACATCAACGCTGCCAACATGCAGTGGAGCGATCACGTCAACACGCTTCTGTCCGAGGCGAATCTGGCACTGTCGTCCATCGTCGAGTAGGCGAGTCTCGTGGACGTGGTGGTCAGTGCCTGCCTGCTGGGCGAGAGCTGCCGCTATGACGGCGCGTCCAGACCATCTGCTGCGGTGCGTCACCTTGCCAACGCGACGACGATGCATCCGGTGTGCCCTGAGGTGAGGGGTGGGCTGCCGACCCCGCGAACGGCAAGCGAGCGTCAGGGCGATCGGGTGGTCATGCGCGACGGCACCGACGTGACCAGCGCATTCGAGCGTGGAGCACGGTTGTGTGCCGAGGAGGCGCGTGCGCATGGTGTCACGCTCGCCGTACTCAAGGCGAAGAGTCCCTCCTGTGGCGTCGGGCTCATCTACGATGGAACGTATTCTGGAAGGCTGGTCAAGGGCAACGGTGTGTTTGCCGAGCTCTTGGAGAGAGAAGGGGATGTCTGCATGGTGAGCGAGGAAGTCGTTGAGAGTAGCAGGCCGTCGGTCGAGCATCCGGTGGCACTCGTGCTGGGGACGGGTTTGGGCCATCTGAGCTCGCTGGTCCATCCGGTACGCCACGTCGACTACCACGACATCGACGGGTTTCCCGAGGATGCCCGTCCCATGGAGGGTCATCTCTTCGAGGCGACGATCGGCACGGTCGACGATGTGCCGGTGGTGGTGTATCCCGGTCGCATCCACCTGTACCAGGGCTTCTCAGCTGTCGAGGTCACGAGCCTGGTGCGCCATGCGTACCGTTTGGGTTGTCGCGTTATCATCTTTGCCTGCGCTACTGGAGCAATTCCCGGTAATGCTCACACGGGACTGGGCATCCTAACCGACCAGATAAACCTGACGGGCGTAAACCCACTGGTGGGGGACGCCAGCACGCGTGGTCTGCAGACGCCCTTCGTGGACATGCGCGAGGCCTACAGCCCGTATCTGCGGACACTGGCGCGCGGTGTGGCAGACGACCTGGGCATTGCGGTCGAGGAGGGTGTGTATGCCGGCGTGATCGGGCCGAGCTTCGAGACACCGGCCGAGGTGCGCATGCTTGCAGGCATGGGTGTGAGCTATGTGGGCATGTCGACAGTGTGCGAGGTGATTGCGGCGCAGGCGCTGGGCATGAACGTCCTCGGGCTCACGCTGGCGGCCAATTACGCGGGAGACGGCCAGGTGAGTCACGAGACGGTGCTGGAGGAGGCGGGGCGTCACGCGGACAGCTTCGAGCGGCTCGTGCGAGGCATCTTGCGACTGCTGTGAGGTGCGATGTCAGGCTGATTGGTGCACTGAGCGGCAAATCGTCATAACTGGCACTTGAAATCGCAGGGCACTGTTAGGTAT
Organism: uncultured Coriobacteriaceae bacterium; assembly: GCA_902790135.1. GTDB lineage: Bacteria > Actinomycetota > Coriobacteriia > Coriobacteriales > Atopobiaceae > UBA1367. The sequence goes on along the minus strand of CADAQM010000009.1, from coordinate 8,986 downwards.
AGTTATAAACCGTCGCAACGCGACAAACATAGGCCGGATTAGCTCAGTTGGTAGAGCGACGCACTCGTAATGCGTAGGCCAGCAGTTCGAGTCTGCTATCCGGCTCCATCACACCTTCGCAGGTCAGACCACATATCGGGTCTGGCCTGTTTTGCTATCTGGCACTTTTTGCCCTACATATGTGCCCTACATTTGCCCTACATTGGCACTTTGGGGCGCTTTGGGCTCGTTTTTTGCGCAATGGCGGTGCCTAATACGGCGGCAAAAGGCCCTTGCTAGGGATACGCACGAGGTATGTTCCACGCTCCCAGATTTTGGGCATCCTTGGCTTGATTCGGGCCTCTAGGCGGCTCGGGCCTCTGGCAACGTGCGTTGATTCGAGAAAACTAGGAGGGGGATTGCCTCTAGGCGGCTCGGGCCTCTGGCAACGTGCGTTGATTCGAGAAAACTAGGAGGGGGATTGCCTCTAGGCGGCTCGGGCCTCTGGCAACGTGCGTCGATTCGAGAAAACTAGGAGGGGGATTGCCTCTAGGCGGCTCGGGCCTCTGGCAACGTGCGTCGATTCGAGAAAACGAAAAAGCTAGGGGAGGGATGGGCCCTCTGCGCCTGGGGCTAGCCTCTGCGAGCTTCGACCCCTGTACGCCACCCTCTCTAAGCGTGCCTGTAATCGCCTCTCACGGCCTCATGTAAGCCCGAATACGGGCGGCAACGTGCGCTATGGTGTAATTGTCCTAATGATGGTAAAGCGCCACAAATACGCGCTCCTGTTGCCTCTCACGGGCAACGCACACAAAGAAACCCCCACGCCTAGGGAACAGGCGCAGGGGTTGGGGGTGGGTTGGTGCTCGCGCTAGCTGTTACGTGCCTCAAGAAAAGCACGATATGCCTTGGCCGTCTGTTCGTTCGCGCTGTCACGGTCACGCCTGATCGCGTCATTGATGTATGCCGTTTGGCTCAAGTCCTTCAGCCCAGCGGCAAAGCTAACCCACGCTACAAGGTCAGCGTCTAGGTTGAGGTTTATCTTCTTAGGCTTGCTCTCTGCCATGTCCTGCCCTCCTTCCCGTAATCGCCTACGGCGATTATAGCATGTGTACGGCAAATATACAAAATGTATAAACGTTATCAAAACCGTGATAACGGATTTTATGTAAAGTAAACTCATGCATAAAAGGCGGCTATAAGGTCTTAGAAATGTATAATCGCAGGTAGATTGTGGTGTCATGCCTCCTTGAGCTTTCGGCAGCCGCCTATGTCGCGACGTACGAAAGAACCCCCACGCCTAAGACACGGGCGCAGGGGTTGGGGGTTGGTCGATGCGCTAGGCTAGTTGCCCTTGGCCTTGAGTTCTTCGATCTGGCGTTGCAGCTCCAGTATCGCGACCTGTGGGTCACCAACGGCCTTGGCCTTTTCGGCCTCTTCCTTGCGGCGTTCGTCCTCGGCGCAAAGGCGATCAAACTCGGCGTTCCAAGCGTCCGACATATTGTCGTGGGCCTTGGCGGCCTTGATGCAAGCCTTTGCCATCTCTGCAAACGGCATCCCTGAAAGCTCTTCGAGACAATGCGCTAGGCGCTCGTAGGCAACGGCTTCATCGTGCTCTTTCTGCCAACGGTCGTTGGCATTCGTGATGTTCAGATCGAGAATGTGCCCGATTGAGTAAAGGGCGGTCGGTTTCGTGGTCATGCCGTTGGAACTTATGAGCCACATGCCAGTCGATGCCTCGCCTCCGATCTCCTTGATGCGATTGAGCCTGTCGTATAGCTCCTTGTCTCCCATGCTACTCGCTCTCCTTCTTCGTCTCGGATTTCTTCTCGGCGTTATCCGCTAGGTCGGCGTACGCCTGTCTTGCGGACTTGGCTCTTGCCGATGCGAACAAGTCCCTCACGAACTGCGCTCGCTCCTGTCTCTCCTGCTCCTGCCTAGCAACGGCATCGAGCATGTAGCGAAGATCGCTCTTATCTGCCATGTGTCTACCTTCTTTCGTCTTTCGTTGGTGGTGTGTCTGTGCCGTGCATTGCGTGCGCTGGCTGAGCCTGTGGCCTGTCTCGGGCTTCGTCGGCACCGTGCCGCCCAGGCATGTCGTAACGGGGATTGCCGACTCTGCCCCCGCGACGGGCACGCGAGTGCAGCTTGCCGGGGCTGCTCCGTCGCGGGATGATCTGCCAGCGCACACGGCGCACGGCACAGTGTTATCGCTAGATGATGCGTACCTTGGCGCGCTTGCGCACGCGCGGCGGCTTGCGCTTGCCCGTTATGGCCCTGCCTAGGTCGTTCACGGCATCCGCAGCCGGATACCTCCAATCCTCGCCACGGCCTAGGGCATCTATCGCCTCTTGCACGTGCCCTAGTGCTGATTCGAGCAGCGCGGCGGCCTCTTCGCCGCCCGTCCCTGTCGCGCTTGTCATGGCTGGGCCTTGCGGCGGTTGGCGGTTAGGTCTATGAGGCTCGCGCTCAACGCCTCGCGGCTTGGCTGGTCGCTCGCGTAGCCGCCCATGGCCGATAGGATGTACTCCTTCACCTCGTGGGCACCTGCGTGCCCTGCGCGGTCGTGGGCCTCCACCCACTGCGCCAGTCCGGCGTTCGAGGCTATGACGGTGGGAAGCTCGTTACGACAGCGTGCGCCTATGACCTGCGATATGGTATCCAGCTCGTGCGCTCCCGTGCGCTCCCGCCCGAATCCGTCAAGTAGCAGAAGGTCGCAGCTCATCGGGCCAGTTGTGAGGTAGTCCCACTTGGTGCGCTCCTTCCCGTCCCCGAATCCCTTGCTGCTGTTGACCGTCTCGCACAGGTCGAACGTGCGGTAATAGGCGATTCGGCCACGGCGTGCGGCTCCGCTGTCCATGGCGTGAGCGACGGCAAAAGCGATATCTGTTAGCGCCTTGGTGCGCTCTAGCTCGTTGCCACCGAGAACCCACAGCCACGGCGTGCCAGCTCCGTCGTAGCGGCTCGCCCATGCGGTAGCGGCCTCGTTCGGCTCGCCTCCCTGCAATGCGATTCGCGGTAGGCGGCATTGCGCCATTATCTGCGCTTGCGTCCTTGGCTGCCCCATCGTCCTTGGCTGCTCCATCGGCTCAACGTAGGGTTTGCTCTTTGCGCACGCCCTGCAAGCCTCGCCCACCATGTCGGCGCGGCCTAGAAGCGCATAGGCTCTCTGCTCGTGCGTAGGCTCGCCCTCGCCGTCGTGTGGGCCGAACTTCTCTAGGCTTGGCGCGTAGCCGTCTGGGATCGGGTAAAACGTCGGGTACGCTAGCGCAAAGAATCGCTCTAGCATCGCCTGATTAACCTTCACTCCCCCCACCTCAACGGCGGTGATCTGGCACATAGCGCCTCCTTTCTTTCGATTCGTCCAACTGGTATTCGCTTATCAAGGAACCGTCGTGCTCTTGGCTGGGGATGGGGGGTGGTTAGTAGTCTTGGAAGGGGCTTTCGTAGGAATCGCCGATAGTCTGGTAAGAGGCTGGGGCGGGGGATTCTGAGTTACTGAGGACTGAGTTATTGTGTTGTTGACCCACGTCCCTACCTGCTCCCCCTGCTGGGTCTGCGTCTGGGTGGGTACCTAAAGACTGAGTATCAGCAGGTAAGGCGCTTGTAGGCTCGCAAAAAACGGTGTCGCTTTCGCTATCGTTTTTCGTGTCGTTTTTCGGGTCAATGTTCGGGTGGTTTTCGGTATGGGTTTTCGGGTCGTTCTCCATGCCGTTTAGTGCGCTGCGACGGTATGCCAGCACAGCGGGGCGCTTGGCAAAATAGATGCGTTTCGCGTCTCGCGGCAGCTCCTTTTCGCCGGGGTCGATGCCCTCAAAGAAGAGGCGATCGAGGGCAAACAGCAGCTTTGCACCTTGCGGCGCTGGCAGTTCGGCGGCTAGCTGGTACGTATCGAAATACAGCTTGAAATAGTTGGGATGCTTGGTCTGGTTCGGCACAAAAGAACACCGGGCCTAGCAGGTGATGCCGAACTGCTCCAAAAGGGCAGCGGTGTTAACGCGCCAATCAGAGCCAACACGGACGGCCTTAACCTCACCCTTGGCGCACATGTCGCGCAGCTTGCGGGTCGAGCAGTCGATGAGGGATGCGGCTGTCTTTGACTTGATGAGCGGCGGCAGCGTGCTAGCGTCTACGACCTTCATTTGCGTTTTAGGCATGTCTAATCTCCGTTTCTGTTGGGGCTGGTCTGGCAAGGTTCGGCCTTGCCGTTCCGTATGCTGGGCAGCAAATTGATGCGTTTGCTGCTTGAGCCGCACAATAGCGCCTTTGGCGTTGAGGCGTTAACGGAGAGTCGATTTCGAAAGCTGCGTGTAGGGGATTGTAGGGGATTGTAGCGGATTGTAGCGGACTGTAGCGGATTGTAGGGCGGTAGTTAAACGGTTCAAAAAAGGCATCAATTAGTGAATCAACTTCCGCTAAATCTCCATACGTCCCGCAAAGCCCGTCATGACGCATATTTGCCTAGTAGGTTCAAATTGAACTTGTGCAGGTGGTAGGGCACATGAGACGCAAAGAGCGCCCAAAACGGGCGCTCCAAAAGTCGGTAGAAACTGAACTTGAGCCTTGTGCTAGGCGTTCGCTGAGGTCGTACCAACCTCTTCCCACTCGGCACGCCTGTGCTGGTCGATGTAAGCCTGTAGCACCTCGGTAGCGTTGTTGAGGATGCTCATGCATCCGCATGCTATGCCGTCGTTGTAGGTTTCGAGCATGGCGGCCAGCGCGGCGCTAACAAACTCGATCTGGTCACATGCGCTGTCGGCCTCTTCGTGGTCTACGTTATTCAAATCCTGATACAACATCTGATACCCTTTCTAACGTGGGCTTTTGCCCATATCCTTAGACCCTCACGGTGCTTTGGTCGGTGGCGTGGGGGTCTGCTTACCTAGGTTCAATTTGCCAACTCTGCAAAGGGTTCAACCTCGCCCTGTGCGGCTATGGCTTGTGAAATGAGATCGCTAGCGCGGCGTTTGCTCTGTGGGTCTGCGTCTGCATACACGTTTAGTGTTATCGCCGCATTGGAGTGCCCTAGCACGGCAGCAACCGCCTTAACGTCTGCCCCTGCTGCTATCGCACGTGTTGCAAAAGAGTGCCGTAGGTCGTGAAAGCTGATTGCCCTTCCCTGTGTGCCACTGAGGCCAAACGCTGCTGATAGCGACTTCCACTCTTTGCAGATTCGCAGCGGATCGCGGTACCTGCCATCAACAAAGCCCACCACATAGAGTTTTCCAAACTCTTCATCGGAGTAGACTAGGCCACCTTCCTGCAACTCTGCCAGCATGGAGGCGCGGCGGCGCTCTAGGATGCTTGCAAGCTGTGGCGAAACAGGCACAATCCTTTGGCTGCTCTTGGTCTTTGGTGCCTTGCTGTAAGTGCCTCCATTGGCTACGCCTATAGCCTCTTCCACTCGTATGGTGCGCTTCTCGCTGTCGTAGCAGCGCCAACGCAAGCCGCAAACCTCGCCCTGGCGCATGCCTGTGTGCATGGCGATTGCTGCGGCTGTTACTAACGGCGTAGGCTCCATGTTGTCGAGCGTAGCAGCCAAACGAGCATAGCCCTCCGCTGTTAGGGAATTGGGGGAGGGTGCTTGCCTCTTTGGCGGCCTGACGGCTTGGCAAGGATTCTTTACCAGCACGTCAACGTTAACGGCGTGCTTGCAAGCCTCGGACAAAACACGGTGATACTTGATAACGGTGCTAGGTGCCAAACCCGATGCAATGAGGCCGTTTTCCCACTTCTGCACCATGGTAGGCGTAAGGTCGCACAACGCTACGCCCTCAAAGCCTGTACGGATTCGCCTTGCAATGCCTCGGTAGTCACGCACGGTGCGGCGCTCTATGCTCTTCGATGCTTCCAGATCATCAATGTAGGAGTCAACATATTCACCCACGCTGGTGTTTACGCCGGGCATTGATTCGCGCTGCGCCTCTTCCTCCATGCGAGCTTTCCACCTAGCTAGTTCGTCCCTTGCTTGCTTTTCGGTGCGAACCGTCGCAGGGTCAAACGCTTCTGTGATCTCTTGCCACGCCGTGCGGCGGCGTTGGGTCTGCGTGCGGTTGTCGGGGCCATCGGTGGGCGGCTCGATGAACTTAGGATTTGGCACTCGGTATTTCAGATATCCACGCCAGATAGTGACCTCCTTAACGCGCCCATTGCGTTGCTTTACCTTCTTGGTCTTTTTCCTTAGGCCACCCTGTCCGTACTTCTCTTCCATGACTCCACCCTAAAACGTGCCCTACACGATGCCCTACATGTGCCCTACATTCTTATTGTTACATACGCCCAACATTCCGTAAAGGGAAATATAAACCCTGTTCAACTGGTATGTAATCCCTAAAGAAATCGGTACGCTTGAGAACAAAAGCACTCGTAATGCGTAGGCCAGCAGTTCGAGTCTGCTATCCGGCTCCATGACTTTCCGCAGGTCAGATGCACATCAGCGTCTGGCCTGTTTGCGTTTGGGGGCGTTTCTGGCACCACATCTGGCACCACACTTGGCACCTGCCATGGGAGGTAACCCCCCGTGACAGGTTTGCGGTGCGCATGCGTCTTTCCGTCACCCCACATACGTGCACCTTTACAGATAGCTGACAAGTGGCTAATACAAACATGCAGTAACATTACAAAGGTTTGCCTGTTTTAGCGGAGCGTAAGCGACCCCAAGCCTTTGAGAGGACCTACCATGAACGGTGTGATGACGGCCACGGCCGTGCTGACCCTCCTTGCCGGTATCGGCGTCTTCCTGACTGCCTGCAGCATGATGAGCTCGAACCTCGAGTCCCTTGGCTCCGACAAGCTGCGTGACCTGTTTGCCTCTGCCGCCAAGAGCAAGCTCCTGGGCGTGGGCATGGGCGCCTTGGGCACAGCTGCCATCCAAAGCTCTGGTGCAACTACGGTCATCATCATCGGCTTCGTCAACGCGGGCATCATGAGCCTGGCTCAGGCAGCCACCGTCATCTACGGCGCCAACATCGGCACCACCATCACCGGCCAGATCGTTGCCTGGGGCATCAGCGGCGAGGGAGGGCTCTCCTCCACGGTCATCTTCTCCGGTCTGGCGGGCATCGGTGCCTTCATCGTCTCGTTTGCCAAAAAGGACAAGGTCAAGACGCTTGGCGGCATCCTCTGCGGCTTTGGCATGCTGTTTGTGGGCCTCTCCATGATGAGCGGCGCCATGGAGGCCTTTGCCGAGCTCGACAGCGTCAAGAACTTCCTCGCGTCAATCAACAGCGTGCTTCTGCTCGTTCTCATAGGTGCCGTGCTCACGGCCATCATCCAGAGCTCGTCGGTCATGACGTCGGTCGCCATCACCATGGTGGTGGCCGGCCTCATCACGCTCGACCAGGGCATCTACCTCACCATGGGCTCCAACATCGGCTCGTGTGTGGTGTCGGTCATCGCGGGCATGACGGGTACGGCTAACGCCAAACGCGCCAGCTACATCCACCTCATCTTCAACGTGGCCGGCGTGATTGTCTTCCTGCTGCTTGGCCAGGCACTCAAGCTGTTCACGGGCGGCTCGGTTAGCTTTGGCTCGATCTTCGATGCGCTCTTCCCGGGCATGCCGCAGGTGCAGCTGGCCATGTTCCACACGGTGTTCAACGTGGTGGCGGTGATTCTCATCCTGCCGCTGACCAACCTGCTGGTGAGCCTCGTCACGCGCATGGTCGCCGACGACCAAGGACCCAAGTCCGGACTCGTCACCTTCTACCTCGACGACAACTTCCTCGCCTCGCCGCCCATCGCCGTCCAGCAGGTAAAGAGCGAGATCATGGGCATGGCCGGCATCGCGATGCGCAACTTCGAGGCTGCCGTCAAGATGGTGCGCTCCTCCGACTACGCCGACCGTGGGGCGTTCGACGAGAACGAGGAGGAGCTCAACTACCTCAACCGGGAGATCGCGCGCTACGCGTCCAAGCTCTTCAGCGGCCAGCTGAGCGAGTCCGACAGCGAGTACCTCTCGTCCGCGCTGAAGTCCATCTCCGACCTCGAGCGGGTGGGCGACTACTCCAAGCACATCATCGAGTACGGCGAGGAGCTCATGGCCCAGGGAGATCGCTTCTCCGACACGGCCCTCTCAGAGATCGGCCAGCTGGGCGACATGGTGGAGACGCTCTTTGGCCAGGCCATGCGCGCCTACGAGAACGAGGACGAGAGCGAGGTCGTGAACGCCGGCGTGACCGAACTGGCGATTTCCGACCAAGTGGACGAGATGTCCGCCAACCATGCGCATCGCATCAGCGAGGGCAAGTGCAGCGCGGACGCCGGTGCCAACTACCTGGCGCTCGTCTCCGACGTCGAGCGCGTGGGGGCGCACTTCTACAACGTGGCAAAGACGGTCCGCGGCCTGTAAATACCAAATTCGTCTACTCCTTCTTTTACAAAAGTCTTTGTTATTTCTTCTAATTCTGTTTTTTCTGTTACTTCTGATACTAATAGTTTATTATTTTCATATTTATACTTATAAATATTATATTGTGGTTTTTCTCCTGAAAAAATACACATACGTATCTATTTCCTTGATATGAGTTTTCATAACAAACAGTTGCTTGTCTATTATGAATTTCTATAACATCACCTACATTTAATATCTTTTTGAACTTCCTTTCCCTTTATATTGTGGAATAAATTCATTATATGCTTCAACATATTCTTCAGCCATCTTCATAATTTCTTCTTCTGACTTACCATCAAAGAAAGTATCATCATTTATCTTTTGTTGATTTCTTAAATAGTGAAGGTACTGAACAATGCTAGTTAAACTAATTGTTCCAAAAATTGGCATAAAGCCTATGGTTACTAGTGGATCATTTACTACAATCTCTGCTGCTGTTGCAGCTGTTAGTCCTATTGCGGTTATAAATCCTGCTCTAATTTTTAATAATTTTTTATTTAATTCTGCCATCTCACTAGTTGTACTGTTTTTTATTATTATTTTTGCTTCTTCGTATGTTTCTGGTTTTTCAAGCATTTTATTCACTTCCTTTTCCTGATTCTTTTGGATGATAAT
>CADAQM010000008.1 GCA_902790135.1 uncultured Coriobacteriaceae bacterium | reverse complement strand
TCCGCTGCAGCTCCGATTATACAGGGGCTGCGCGTCAGCATGCGCATTCGTCGCCAGCGCCGAAACCACTCGCAAAACCCATTGAGAAATAGGTTGACATAAATGCAAGGAGTGGATGACTGTGAGACGAAAGCTACCCTTTTCGTCTCGTCTCAGTACGTGCAGAGCTGACACGGCGCATAACCGCCGTCAATTGCCTTGCCTATGGTCATCTCTTCGAGATTGCGGTCACCCTCAAGCCCGGGGCAGGTTGGATTCTCGTGATAGAACTCTCCTCCCCAGCTGACAAAGCAGGTAGTCGCGCGATGTTCCTCTTCTGCGTCCCGTCGATTCTGTTTGACCTCGTCACTCTCCGCCGCCCTCTTGGCTTCAACCATCTCGGCGGCGTATGCTCTCGTCTGCTCGTCAATGCACTGCGGTACATCCTCAAGCCCTTGGCACAAGACCCCCTCGCCCTCCGTGAAGGACCACCCATAGCTTTGATGGTCCTCGTCCACGCGGCACTCTACGCCATAGGTAAACTCGCAGCTCTCGCCGGGAGCAAGCTGCTGAGTCCCGATTTCCGCCACGTAGCCAATTCCATCGCACTCAAGCTTGGGGAAGCTTGAGCTGGCCACACCCTTTGCCGAGGTGTTCTGAACGGTCCCCCTCACCGTGACTCTCATGGAGGTCAGGCCGACCGACTTGGATGTATAGACGCCAACGTCAGAGAACACGAGCCCCTCAATACCTGCGTCCGCGGGCTCTTCGGAGTCGGTCGTTATAGTGGACCCCGGCTCGCTTGTGCTGGCACCCAAACCGCCGTCAAGCTCCAGCATTCCACACGCGCCAAGCGAAAGAACCAGAGCAGCTGCGATAAGGACGGATACAAGTCTGGCAACCCTCATGACGCACCTCGTCTCATGCCTCGACAAACAAAAACAGGCCAGACACAACTTGTGACCTCTTCCGTGTCAGGGAAGCGCTCTCCCCCTGAGCTAAACGCCCTTAGCTTTGGGTGCCGCTCGCGCAGCAAAGAACACTATAGCGGAACCCTCGCGCCCATGCAACGACTTTTTTAAATAGTTGAGAAGGTCTCACCTTTTTGCCCTGCGCCGCCAGATTCGCACCCCCAGATGCCGCTCGCCTTCGGCCGTCCGCTCCTCCAGCTTCGCGCGATACCCGCGCTCCTCAAGCTGGCGTCGCGCCTCGTCCGCAATGCGCCTCGCCACCCAGCGCTCGTCGCACTCGTGGGGCATCACCACGTCCTCGATGCTCCAGAAGACCTGCAGGTCAAAGCCACTGGCAGGATCGTCGCGCAGCTCGTGGCCGAGTCCGCCGGATCGCTCGAAGGCCTCGTCGTCGAAGAGGCACCACACGCATCCCGACGCATCGAGCCAGTCCTCGCCCCGCTGCAACGTCTGCGCGATCTTGGCCTCCACGTAGGGTCCGAGCGCTTTCTCGAAGGTCAGCCGGTTGCGCAACGAGCACACGCGAAGCCCCGCTCTGTCCATCGCAACCTCCCCACATCTGACCAACAGCACCCGCACCCACAAATCGCCGCACTACCTGCGCCTTATGCCGCCACATCCTATGATAGCCGCCACCGGCGCCGTACACTGAACGTGACACGCGATCCGGCATCAGCGAAAGGGGGCCGTAGTGTACGCCGTTAATTTGCCTGACGAGGTTATGATTCCCGACCCTCTGCTGCCCTTTTTGGAGAAGGGGCAGCTCGACGAGAGCGCCCGCAACGTGGCCGTTGCATGGGTAAAGAAGCAGGCTGCCGCCAAGAGCGCCACCTGCGGCTTCTGGCGCAAGCGGATCGTGCGCAATGTGGATGTGTGCGAGCGCTACGACCAGCCCGAATGCGCAGAGTTCTTCGCCTTCGTGCGCGATCTTATCGAGAAGACGTGGGCGTAAGCCCCCGAACAGCATGTGACACATTCTCTCCGTGGGAGTTTGTGTGTCACTGGCAGTTGGTTGCCAATGACACACAAACTCCCACGGAGAGAATGTGTCACGCGAGGTTTTATGCCCAGGCGCCGTGCAGTACCTGTGAGAGGTACGCGTAGGCCTCGCCCCAGCGAGCGCACGGCGCGTGACCGAAAATGTCCTGCGGGAGCACAACGGCCCTCCCCTGCCTGACCACCTCGAGCTCCTGCCAGGCGCCGCTGCCAGAAACCGCCGCAAACGCCTCCTGAGCGGACTTTCCCTGCTGGACGTAGACCACAAAGAGCCAGTCAGGCGCCAGCTCGGAAACCTTCCCAGCCACGCTGTCAGCGCTCACGGGCGTCTCCTGCGCCACCGCGCACGTGAGCCCCAGATCGCCGATCGTGGCCGACGCGCTGTCCTCAGGCCCCACGAGCGTCATCTCCGAGCTCGACACGCGCAGCACGGCAAAGCTGCCCTCGCGCCCCTCCGGCGCATGCGCGATCACGTCGTTCGAGCGCTCCACCACGCTCGTCACGTTGTGCTCGAAGAGCTCGTCCTCGCCGGTGATCTCCACCAGCGCGGTCATGTTCTGCTCGTAGTCCGCAAGGTTGTGCACGCTCAGGTCCATCACCGGCACGCCCTTGCTCTCCAGCGCGGCAAGCGCCGCCGCATTGACCGAGACGCCCTCGGACGTCACCACCAGCTCGGGCTCCAGCGCGAGAAGATCGTCGGTGTTGAGAGACTCACACGGCCCGAGGTTCTTAGCATCCTCGGGGATCCCACTGAGCGCTGCAGCCTCGTCGCTCACGCCCACGAGGCTTCCGCCGGCAAGCAGCCACTGGTTGGCCGCGTCGCTGGTGAGCGCCACGGTCCGCGAGCTCGCGCTCAGGCTCTCGGCGACCACCTCCTCGGGCGCGGCACCCGCCTCTCCCCCGTCAACGGAGATCGTGCTGTCGGCGGAGCAGCCCCACGCGCACGGCATCAGCGCAAGGCACAATAGGGCAGCTAGCAGGCGATTCGAGCGGGCCATCGCAGCCTCCTTGATCGGCGGGCCATCATCTCCACAGTATCATCGAGGCGCTTTGCTCGAGCGTCTCGGTGTTGAGCTCGTTCCACCAGTCTAGGACCTGGACGCCAGTCAGCACCGTCATCACGATAAACGCGACGGCACCGACGGCAAACAGCACGACCGGCCGCATGAAGACTTCCTTCGTGAGGGGAAACGCGTCGCGCTCCTGGTACTTGCGCCATGCGATGCGCACGAGGTCGGCGAGGCACAGGACGTCGCAGACGGCGCCGATGATCCAGAAGGGAAACGCCGGGCCCGTCACCCACGATGCCAGCACGTACGCCGTCATCACGACCAGGCCATAGATGCAGAAGAACGGCATCATGAGCATCATCAACACGACAACCGAGCAACCACCCACGACTTACCACTCCTTCGAAACGATGCCGCCACCCAGACAGATGACTCCGTCATACACTACGGCGCTCTGCCCGGGAGCGACCGTCCTTTCGGGTTGAGGATAGCGCAAGCGCACATGACCGCCGTCGAGCTCCAGCCGCGCCTCGCGCAGCGGTCCCGTGTGACGAGTCCGCACAAGATAGCTGCCCTCCGCGGGCGGCTCGCCGCTCACCCAGTGCACGTCCTCGAGCGCGAGCTCGTCGGACCATAGCCCTGGGCACATCTTGTCAGCGGTCACGTAGACCACGTTGGCCTCGGTGTCGGTGGAGACCACGTAGCGCGCCGGGCCCCCGCCCAGATCGAGCCCGCGCCGCTGGCCCACGGTAAAGAGGAAGGCCCCCTCGTGGCGCCCGAGCACCTCACCCGTCTCCCATTCCACCACGTCGCCGGGCTTGCGCTCCAGCGTGTCGAGCAGAAACGTGCGCAGCCCGACCGGCCCGATGAAGCAGATTCCGTCGGAGTCGGGCTTGTTCTCTATCCCCAGGCCGCGCTCCGCGCACGCCGCGCGCACGGCCGTCTTGTTCTCATAGCCGCCAATTGGGAAGACCGCGCGGTTGTACACTTCGCCAGGCACGCGCCACATGAAGTAGGTCTGGTCCTTGTGCTCGTCGCAGGAGCGCAGAAGCCGCGCCGGAGCGCCGTCCGCGCCGTGCTCCACCCGTGCGTAGTGGCCCGTGGCCACCAGGTCCGCCCCGCGCGCGAAGGCCCGCTCGGCAAAGGTGCCGAACTTGACCGTCTGGTTGCACATCACGTCCGGGTTGGGCGTGAGGCCGCGCGCGTAGGCGTCCACCAGATAGTCCACCACCGTGGCGCGATACTCCGCTTCGCAGTCCCACACCTCGAGGTCGATCCCCAGGCTTACGGCCACGCGCTCGGCGTCGGCCAGGTCATCCGCCCATGGGCACTTGAAGCCCGGCAGGTCCTGCGACCAGTTGCGCATGTAGACACCCAGCACGTCGTGGCCCTGCTCCACGAGCAGCGCCGCAGCCAGAGCCGAGTCCACGCCGCCGCTCATGCCGACAAACACCCTGCTCACAGGCTCACCCCCACGCGCTTGGCCTCCTGGGCCACCACGCTTGCGATCTGCGCCGCGGCATAGTTGATCTCCTGCTCCGTCGTGGGCCTGCCCAGCGTGATGCGCAGGCTGCCACGCGCCACCTCGTCAGGCACGCCCATCGCCCGCAGCACATGGCTCACCTGCATGCGGCTGGCCGCGCAGGCACTGCCGGTGCCCACGTAGACGCCCCGGCGCTCGAGCGCAATCACCAGGCGCGCAGCCTCAAGCCCCGGGAAGCACACGTGGAGAAGCCCGGGGAGGCGCAGCTTGTCTCGCTTTGGCCCCGAGACGACCATCTGGGGAAACGCGGCCTCAAGCTGGCTCTGGAGGCGTCTGCGGAGGCCCGCGAGGCGCCGTGTCTCGTCCTTGCGGCGCTGCGTTGCGAGTTCGAGCGCACGGGCGAAGCCCACTACGCCAGCGACGTTCTCGGTGCCGGAGCGCACGCCGCCCTCCTGGCCACCGCCGCGCACCAGCGGACGCAGCCGCACGTCGTCGGAGGACCACAGGAGCCCCACCTGCTTGGGGCCGTAGACCTTGGCCGCGGAGAGGGTCACCAGGTCCGCTCCGAGCGAGCTCACGTTGATCGCATGGGTGAGCGCCGCCTGCGACGCATCCACGTGCAGGTAGAGCGGGATGTGCTCGCCCGCCTCGAGACGCCGCGTGCGCTCGGCTGCCACCATGGAGCCAATCTCGCGCACGGGCTGCACGGCTCCCACCTCGCCGTTTGCGTACTCCACCGAGACGAGCTCGGTCGCGGGCGAGAGGGCCGCCGCCACGTCTGACGCGCTCACACGCCCATCGGGGCCCACGCCCACGATGACATGCTCGCGCGCCTGCGCACAGGCCAGCACGCTCTCGTGCTCCGCCGCATCGGTGAGCACGGGACCGTCGACCGCAGCAAAGGCCAGGTTGTTGGCCTCGGTCGCGCCGGCGGTGAGCGTGATCTGACCAGGACGAGCCCCAATCAGGTGCGCGAGCTTAGCGCGGGCGTCCTCCAAGGCCTGCCGGGCTGCACGGGCCGGCGCGTAGGGTGCCGAGGGGTTGTAGAAGGTCTCCGTGAGATAGGGCACCATGGCCTCGAGCACCTCCGGCGCCAGCGGCGTTGCCGCACCGTAGTCCAGATATGCCTGATCTACTGCCATGAGCCTCCCTCTTGTGTTGTTGCCTTTCCCATACTAGCCGTTGTGAGACGGCGTGACCAACGCGAGATGCTGCGCGCACGGGGCAAAACAGCTCCTGTCAGGCGCAATTTGCGCACGTACTGCCATATTGGTGCGATTGCCGCGAATTCTTCGGCGCGTTTTGGGAACAAGAACCCTATGAAGCCGAATGCGAACATAGCCCTCGTTCCCGTCGAGCACGACCTAGACGTCACCACCGTCAGCGCCGTGCGCACGTCGCTCGACCGACTGATCGACAACGGGTGCCGGCGCATCATCATCAACATGTCCGGCGCAAGCTACGTCGATTCCGCGGGCATGGCGATGCTTCTGGCCGAGATCCGCCGCATGAGGCGGCTGCACGGGCTGCTCTCGCTCACCAACGTGTCCGATCAGGTGCTCTCCATCTTCCGGAGAGCACGGCTCGTCGACTTTGTGCCCGTCTCGGCAGCGGGCGCCAAAGGGAAGGTCGAGGAGCTTGATCCATCGGTGCTGCCCCTTTGGCGTACGGCCGTGCCGATCGACTGCGGCGACCTCGCCCTCACGCGTGCCAATATAGAGCGCCTGCTCGAGCAGTCTCCCCTTTCCAGCGACGAGCTGTTTGACGCGCTGCTTGCCGCAGGCGAAGCCATGGGAAACGCCGTGGACCACACCGACGGGACGGATTCGCTGGTGACGGTAACGGGCTATCCCGATCGCGTGGTCATTGAGGTGAGCGATCGCGGGCCGGGGTTCGATCCAGCGGAGGCGCGATGTGCTGGTGAGGGCTCTCATGCGGAGCGCGGCCGCGGAATCAAGCTGATGCGCCTTTTGGCTGACTCGGTCACCATCATGCCGCGACAGAGCGGCGAGGGCATGAAGGTGCGCATCGTGAAGCTCGCCCACGCGACGACCGACTAGCGGCGGGCAGAGGTGCGATAGATGCGAGGAGTTGCGAAGGATGCGAGAATTGTCTCGCGTTTTTCTTTTTTGCAGCATCTACCTGCGCAAACAAAATCGATTCCAAAAAAGTCAAAAAAGTTCTTGCATTAGGTGGGGGGTTCCCGTATATTAATTCCTGCACGCGGGCTTAGCGCAGTTGGTAGCGCGCAACCTTGCCAAGGTTGAGGTCGCGGGTTCGAACCCCGTAGCCCGCTCCATGCACTCTTCAGGCCGGATTCGTTCGGCCTTTTTCATAAGTGGCGACGTGGCCAAGTGGTAAGGCAGAGGCCTGCAAAGCCTTTATCTCCGGTTCGAATCCGGACGTCGCCTCCAAGCCAGTTAAGGGCCGATGCAGATGCGTCGGCCCTTCTTTTGTCTCGCGAGGCTGGGGTGGCTGGGCTGCGACTGGTCCGCTGGTGGGGACGGAACGGTGGGCCGTTGCGGCTCCCGGAGCGGACCTGTGGCGACTGGTCCGTCGCCGGGGACGGAACGCGACTGGTCCGTCGCTGGGGACGGAACCGGCCCCCGTTGCGGCTCCCGGAGCGGACCGGTGGCGACTGGTCCGTCGCCGGGGACGGAACCGCGGCCCGCTGCGGCCCTGGGAGCGGACCGGTGGCGACTCACCCACAGCGCCTAAGCTGCGGCACCCGACACCGAAGCACACCTCCTGCAGCGAGCACCTGCGCATCCATCTCAAAGTTCCTCTGCACCCCACAGCCCGTCAGCAGCGAGAGAAACGCCTGGTCACGCATGACATCGGCAAAGCCAAAGCGCACCACGCGCAGCACGTCAGGACAGGCCTCGATATGCGTCTGCCTACGGTGCTCATCATCAATGACCTGCGAAATCGATCGCCCTGCGGTCATTGCGGGATTCTCATACTTCTCAATCCCGTCCATCTCCCCCACAAGGTGCACCCCACCTGGCATTTCCCACGCAAAGTCAACCCGATAATCGATCTCCGGGGCAAGTGGACTATGAAACACCCGCTGAAGATCAGGCAAAGCCAGACCAAGCTCCAACATGGTCGCACGCGCAATCGACTCACCGCCACTCTCCGCTCGCGCATCACCCAGAGGCATCATCGCGCGCATTCGCTTGAACCCTGGCATGCGTCGACAAGCCTGCTCGAGCATGCCCATCAGCTCGTCACCAGTCTTGAGGGAGACCCGAAGGGCCGAATCGAGAAGAGCGAGACCGGAACGGAAGTCCATAATCCGAAGGCAATCTCCCACGGTTCTTGCAAATGACGTCAGGCGAACTCCCGCGTTCATCTCGCCCTCGTCATGCGAAACGATGACGTCCCGTCGGAACGAGAGCTCCTTCCCGTGCGCGCGCCGCGTTGTCGCGACCCAGACCTTGTCCAGATAGCGATTGCTCACCGCCAGACCCCATGCCACGCCTGCTGACGGTCCAGCGAAGATCCAGTTCGGGTGCAGCTCCTGCAGGCCGAGAATCTTGTGTCGCATGCGACTCGGTGATCTCAATGAGCTCCAATATGAGGCCCGCGCGAACAACGTGGGAGCCACTTCCACGACATAACCTTCTTGCATGGCGCGCCGCAGCCGCTTCTGCTCCTTCTTTGTATGTGGCACGTAGCAGCTGGCCTTCTCCTCCGACGCAGACAACCGATTGTCAATCCAGGCGCGTGTCCGATGTTTCATGAGGCCTCCCGTACGCTGTCGTGCATGCCCCATAAACCGTAGGACGGATAGTTTGCTATGGGGACGTCAATTTAAAGTGTTGTACGCCCCAGGTTGGCGCTAGGTTGCCGTTATGTCGCACGAGCCCCTGACCTGCGTAAATGGAATGACTATGACGTGGGGCGATTTGCAGCGTAGATGGATGGCGAGAAGAACAGCCAATCTATGCGTTCATGTGGATACGATGGTCTCGTTATGCATTCTTGGACGTTTGCCCTTTTGCGACTGGTCCGTCGCTGGGGACGGAACCGGCCCCCGTTGCGGCTCCCGGAGCGGACCGGTGGCGACTGGTCCGTCGCCGGGGACGGAACCGCGGCCCGTTGCGGCCCTGGAAGCGGACCTGTTGTGACTGGTCCGTCGCCGGGGACGGAACCGCGGCCCGTTGCGGCTCCCGGAGCGGACCTGTGGCGACTGGTCCGTCGCCGGGGACGGAACCGGCCCCCGTTGCGGCCCTGGGAGCGGACCTGTGGCGACTGGTCCGTCGCCGGGGACGGAACCGCGGCCCCGTCGCGGCTCCCGGAGCGGACCTGTGGCCCAGCCTAGCCCCTACCCCACCTGATCGAAGCGCAAGGCCACCATTGCCACGTCGTCATCCAGGCTGTTGCCGGTAAACGCCTCAACAGACGCGAGCAGGCGATCGGTCAGCCCTTCGAAGCCACGCACGCCCTCGCGCATCACCGCGTCGCGCAGGCCGTCCTCGCCAAAGAAGCGCCCATCAGCCGCGCGGGCCTCCGTGGTCCCGTCGGTGTAGAGCACCAGCAGGTCACCCTCGTACAGCGTCACATGACCGTCGTGGTAGGCCATGTCGTGGAAAGCCCCCACCACGCCCGACTGCTCGCCCAGCCACTCGAGCTCGCCGGTCGCCGCGCGCAGGATAACCGCAGGTGGATGCCCTGCCGAGCAGTACGTGAGCTCCCCCGCCCCAAGGTCGACGATGCCCACGAAGAGCGTGGCAAAGGTCTCCACGCGCGCAAATCCCAAAAGGAAGTCGTTGAGCAGCTCCACCATGCGCGCGGGCGAGAGGCCCTCCCACGAGTAGGCGGCCAGCGCCGTGCGCACGGCCGCCGAGACCGACGCGGCCTCCACGCCCTTGCCGGACACGTCGCCCATGATCACGCACGCCCGCCGCTCCGGCAGACGAATCAGGTCGTAGAAGTCACCACCGACAAACGCTGCCTCGGTCGCGGACGAGTAGATGCCCTGCGCGGAGATGCCCTCCACCTTCTGCAGCTCGCTACGCATGCCCTGCTGCAGCGCCTGGGAGATACGATGGTCGCGCTGGCGCCCCTTCTCCCCCGTCGAGAGTGCGCTCACCGTGTCGGCCACCTGCCGCAGGTACTCGAGCTCCAGGTCGTCGAAGGGCTCGGCGTCCGAGTGTCTCAACGCCAGGAAGCGCAGATGCTCGCCCCCGAGCATGCCCCCGTCAACCAGCGCGCCGATGCTCGGCTCGCCCTGCTCGCGCAGCCACACGCTCAGCGGCGACTCCACCATGAGCGTGGTCACCCCGCCGTCCTTGCCAAAGAGCTCGGCCGGCACTGCCATCTCCTGATGCGAGACGGGAAGATACAGCACCTCATGCCCGTCAATGGCAGAAGGACCGTCCAGAGGAGCACAGACGCAGTCCAGATCGCGCTCCACGCAGCCAAGCAGCGTCAGACGCGTCTCAGGCCCGTAGGGCTCGGCCACCAGCGCGTCACGCAAGTCATTGGCGCGCGACGCCAGCTGCTCGCGACGCTGCGCGCGCAGGGCCGTGAAGGCACCTACGAGCTGCACAGCGAGGTAGCGCGTCACGGCATCGAGAAGGTCGGCGTCATCCCTAGGAATCGTACGGGCGCTGCGCCAACCGACCTCGATCAGCGCGATCACACGCCCGCCGAAGCGCACGGGAACCGCCAGGAAGCTCGTGAAGGGCGGAAGTTGGGTCGAGCGCATCTGGTAGACCTTGTGCGTCTCCTCGTCCATCACCTGGCGGTGCACGAGCTTGCCCTTGCGCAGGCTCTGCGCCTCGGGCGGCAGCACGCGCAGCCGTAGCGACCGCTCGCTGCGCAGGATGTCGGCGACAAGGGAGCGCTTGTGAGACAAAAAGCGCGGCACGGCCATGCCATAAAGCGACTCGCTCGTCCCGCGTAGGCGGAAGCCATCGCGCTCGCCCAGGTAGACGGCGGAGCCCATGGCGTCCATGGTCCGGCAGAGCTCCTCGAGCACCCGTTCGAAGAGCACGCTCACGCTGGGCGAGTCGAGCGTGCCCAGCACGATGTCGAGGGTGCCCGCGAGGCGTCGGTTGGCGCGGGAAAGCTCCTCCACCAGGCGCTCATGCTCGCGGTTGTCGGCATGCTCGCCCGCCTCGGGGTGCGCAACCAACAGGTAGGTCTCCCCCGGCGCACTCACACGCTGGCAGCGCATGACCAGTGTCACGGCATGGCCACGTGCGTCAGTATGCAGGATGCGGGTGGTGCTGCCGTCGGCGACAAACGGCAGGTCAGAGGGCACGAAGATCTTGTTGGCAAAGCTTACCGCAGGAGCAAAGAGCGCTCGGACGTCGGTACCCACCAGTCCTGTCGGCGACACGGCCAGCTCCGAAGGCACCAGCAGGAGCAGCGCCTCCTCGTTGGCGAGAAGGATGGTGCCCGCGCCGTCAAAGCAGACTACCGCGTCGCTCGTGACGGCAAGCAGGGCCGAGAGCGTGCCTCCCAGGCTGCGCTCCCCGATGCCAGAGACCCGCGTCAACTCGTTACCGCGCGCCATCGCAACCCCCTTGGGCCGTGCCAACGTGGTGTCGGAGGCGGGACTTGAACCCGCACGCCCTTTTAGTTAGGCACTAGCACCTCAAGCTAGCGCGTCTGCCAATTCCGCCACTCCGACGTGCGTCTTAGCGCGAGGAATACAATACCACGCCCCGCGCGTTTGCGCAACGACTTTTTTGGCAGAAATGAAGACTCTTTCACTTCTGCCGGGTGACACACAAACTCCCACGGAGAGAGTGTGTCACCCGCTGGAATTCTAAGCCGTCCAGCGTGCCAGCTCCTCGTCGGTGGCCAGCACCTTGTGCGTGCCCTCGAGCTGGTGCTCGACGCCCGCGGCATAGTCCACGCCCTCCTTGTCCTTGTCGTAGGCAATGGACTTGCGGCGCTTCTCGACCTCCGGGTTGGGCAGCGGCACGGCCGACAGCAGGCTCTTGGTGTAGGGATGCACCGGGTTGGCGAAGATCTCCTCCGTGGTGCCCGTCTCCACCATGTAGCCCAGATGCAGCACGCCGATGCGGTCGGAGATGTACTTGACCATCGACAGGTCGTGCGCGATGAACAGGTACGCGCAGCCGGTGCTGTCCTGGATGTCCTTCATCAGGTTGACCACCTGCGCCTGGATCGACACGTCAAGTGCGGAGATGCACTCGTCGGCAATAATCAGCTTGGGGTTCATGATGAGGGCTCGCGCGATGCCCACGCGCTGGCGCTGGCCGCCCGAGAACTGGTGCGGGTAGCGCTCGGCGTGGCTCTGCGAGAGACCCACCTTGTCGAGCATCTCGGCGATCGCGTCGTCGCGCTCCTTGACGGAGGAGAAGCGATGGTGGATGTCGAGGCCCTCGCCGATGATGTCGCCGACCTTCTTGCGGGGGTTCAGCGAGCTCATCGGGTCCTGGAAGATCATCTGCATGTCCTCGCGCAGCATCTTCTCGGTGGGACGGTCCAGCTTGCCGGCAATCTCCTTGCCCTCGAAGATGATGCTTCCCGAGGTCGGGTTGTACAGGCGGATGATGGAGCGACCGATGGTCGTCTTGCCCGAGCCGGACTCGCCGACCAGGCCGTAGGTCTCCCCCGGATAGATGTCGAAGGATACGCCGTTGACGGCCTTCACCGTGAAGTTACGGGAGACGTGAAAGTGTTGGTTGAGGTCTCTGACCTGAAGCAATGGTTCGCTCATTGGTACCTCTCAGCCTCCTTCCGTGCACGCTCGATGCGCGTCTGCAGCTCCTTGGGCATCTCGACCTTGGGCGCGTCGGGGTGCAGCAGCCACGTGGCGGCGTAGTGCGTGTCGCTCACCTTGAACAGGGGCGGCTCGGCCTTCTCGTCGATCTTGAGCGCGAAGGCGTTGCGCGCCGCAAAGGCGTCGCCTACGGGCTCGTGCAGCAGGTTGGGAGGACTGCCGGGAATGGAGGCAAGGCGGTCGTCGTCGGTCTCGAGGTCGGGCATGGCGGCCAGAAGACCCCAGGTGTAGGGGTGCTTGGGCTCGTAGAAGACCTCGTTGACCTTGCCGACCTCGATGATCTTGCCCGCGTACATGACGTTGACGTAGTCGGCGACCTTGGCCACCACGCCCAGGTCGTGGGTGATGTAGATGACCGAGAGGCCCAGACGGTCCTGCACGTCCTTGATCAGCTCGAGGATGCGGGCCTGGATGGTCACGTCGAGGGCCGTGGTGGGCTCGTCGCAGATCAGGATGTCGGGGTCGCAGGCGAGCGCGATGGCGATGACCACGCGCTGGCGCATGCCGCCGGACAGCTGGTGCGGGTAGTTCTTCATGCGCTTCTCGGCGTCGGTGATACCGACGAGGTTGAGCAGCTCTAAGGCGCGGGCGTAGGCAAATGCCTTATCGCCACGCTTGTGAAGCAGGATGCCCTCCATGATCTGCTTGCCGATGGTCATCGTCGGGTCAAGCGAGGTCATCGGGTCCTGGAAGACCATGGCAATGCGGCTGCCGTTGATGGTGGTGCGCAGCTCGCGCTTGCTCATGGCGAGAAGGTCGACGATCTTCTCGGTGCCGTCGTCGTTCTTGTAGCGGTAGAGGATCTTGCCGCTGTTGACGGTCGCGTTGCCGTCGAGCAGACCCACGGCGGCCTTTACGGTCACCGACTTTCCCGAGCCGGACTCGCCAACGATGGCCACCGTCTCACCGCGCCTGAGCTCGATGTTGACGCCACGGATGGCGTGGACCACGCCGGCGTTGGTGCGGAAGGATATGTCGAGGTCTTCAAACTTGAGGATCGTGTTCTCATGCATTTCCATCGTCGCACCTCCTTACATGTCTTCCAGCTTGGGGGCGAGCGCCTCGCGGAAGCCGTCGCCGATGAAGTTGAAGCCCAGCATCTGCAGTGCCAGCACGATGATGGGCGGCAGGATCTGATACGGCAGGGTCGTGATGTTGTTGAAGCCGTTCTCGATCAGCGAGCCGATGGAGCACTGCGGCAGCATGATGCCGACGCCGACGAAGCTCAGGAAGGCCTCGGTGAAGATGGCCGTCGGGATCGAGAACATGACCTGCGTGATGATCGGGCCGATGGTGTTGGGCAGGATCTGCTTGAAGATGATGTGCATGCTGTGCGCGCCCAAGGTGCGGCTCGCCAGCACGTACTCCTGCTCCTTGATGCGCAGCATCTCGGCGCGGGCGATCTTGGACATGCCGATCCACTCGGTGAGCAGCAGCGCCACGATGACCAGACCCATGCCCTTGGGCATGAAGATGGCCAGCACCGACACGATGACCAGGCGCGGCACGGAGTTGGCGACCTCCACGATGCGCTGCATGACCGCGTCGACCGCTCCGCCGAAGTAGCCGGAGATCAGGCCGTAGCTCATGCCGATGATCATGTCGATGATGATGGTGACGAAGGCGATGATCAGCGACACGCGCGCACCGTGCCAGGTGCGGGTCCACTGGTCGCGGCCCAGGTCGTCGGTACCAAAGAGGAAGGTGTACTGGTCGAAGGCCCCGTCGCCGGCATGGCCGATCTGCGGGGAGATGCCCTTGGCAACCACCTGCTTGCCGGCCTCGTCCGTGTAGGAGACGATGTCACGGTAGCCATAGGGGCTGAGGATCGGCCCGAAGATGGCCAGAAGGATGATGGCCGTGACGATGATCGCAACGCCCTTCCAGTAGCTCTGGGAGGCGAAGTTCTTGTCGGTAGTGATGTCCCTGCCGGTGAGGAGCTCGAAGTCCTCCTTGGTGGGAACGTAGGCGGTCTCGGCCATCAGGCATCACCCTCCTTCGAAGACGCGACGCGGATGCGCGGATCGAGCAGACCGTAGAGGATGTCGACGACCAGCATGATGCCGATGTAGAGGGCAGAGTAGAGAATGCCGAGCGCAAGCACGTAGTTGTAGTCGACACCCTCGCCTGCGATGGAGTCGACCATCAGCTTGCCGATGCCGTTGATGCCGTAGATCTTCTCGACGACGAGCGCGCCGGTGAGCAGGTCGACGATCAGTGGTGCAAGCACCGTGACGATGGGGATCAGGGCGTTGCGCAGGATGTGGCGCGTGACCAGCATGTTCCCGTACATGCCCTTGCTCTCCGCCAGGTGCACGTAGTCGCTGTCCATGACCTCGACCATCTCGTTGCGCGTGAAGCGCGCGACGGTCGACATCGTGAAGAGCGACAGCGACAGCGCCGGCAGCACCGACGAGAACAGGAACCGCGAGCTGTCGAAGAAGTACGGGAAGAAGGGAATCTTGTACGAGAAGAAGTACTGCAGGAAGATCAGGAACACGTAGCCAGGCACGCAGACGCCCAGGATCGAGAAGACCGTGCAGAAGGCGTCGATGAAGGTGCCCTTGTTGAGGGCAGCCGTGATGCCCAGAATGAGGCCGACAGCCGTGCCGATAAGAATGGCAAGCCCGCCGATGCGGAACGAGTTGGAGATGCAGGTGCCCAGCACCGTGGTGATTGGCGCGCCGTAGTACAGCGAGGTGCCCTTGCCGAAGTCACCGTGCGCGAGACCTGCCATATAGCGGCCAAACTGCACGAGAACCGGGTCATCGAGGCCCAGCTCGGCGCGCTTGTTGGCGATCTGCTCGGCGTTCATGCGCTCGGACGGGAAGGGGTTGCCCGGCATGATGCGCACCAGCACGAACAGGACGAACATGATGAGCAGCAACGTCGCCACGGACATGGCGACACGCTTGAGGATGTACTTTTTCATAGAGGCTCTTCCTCACGAAACAGGCGCTGGGGCATCCCCTGAGGGTCGCCCCAGCGCCCGTCACACCATGTGAAAGGTATCGAGGTTACTCGAGCTTACGCGACGGTGGTGTTCTTGTAGACGCGGTTCAGCGCGACCGGGTGGAACTCGATGCCCTGGACGTCGGGGTTGATGAGGTTGGCGTTGGCCTTGGTGTACAGCGGGGCGATGACGGCCTCCTGCATGACCAGGGTCTCGGCGTCGTACAGAGCGGCCCAGCGGGCGTCGTAGTCGGAGACGTAAGCGCCGGTGGTGCAGTCGGCGATGATCTTGTCGTACTCCTCGTTGCTCCAGAAGCCATAGTTGTTGGCGTTGTTGGTGATCCACATGCCAAGGTAGGTCATCGGGTCGGCGTAGTCGGGCCCCCAGCGGGTGAGCGCCACGTCGTAGTTGTCCTCCTGCATCTTGTCGAGACGCTCGGCCTTAGTCATGGCCTGGAGGTTCAGGGTAACGCCGGACAGGTTGGCCTCGATCTGCTCCTTGATGGCCTGAGCGACCTTGGTGACCTCGTCGCCCTCGTTGTTGCCGAAGATCAGCGTGAACTCGAAGCTGTCGACGCCGAGCTCCTTCTTGGCATCCTCGAAGTACTTCTGGGCCTTCTCGACGTCGTAGCCGATGTAGTCCTTGAACTTCTCCTGGTCGGCGGAGAAGTCCTCGCCGGTGCTGGCGGAGGCGGCGAACTGGGGCGGAACGGCGGTGTAGGTGGCCAGCGAGCCATCCATCACGTAGTTGTCGACGAGAGCCTCGCGGTCGATGGCGTTGGTGAAGGCCAGACGCAGGTTCTTGTTGGCGAGCATGCCACCCTGGGCGTTCTTCTCGGTCTGGGAGAAGGTGAGGTACCACATGTAGCCGGCACCGGTGACGACGAGCTTGTCGGCGAGGTCAGCGTCCTCCTCGGCTGCTGCGACCTGGTTGCCGCCGATCATGACGACGTCGAGGGAGCCGCTCTTGAAGGCGGTCAGGGCGTTGTCGGAGGAGCCGACGACCTGGTAGTTGATGCTCGGCAGCGAGACATTGGCGGCATCCCAGTAGTCCTCGTTCTTGGTGACGGTGAGACTGGCGGTGCCGGGGGTGTAGTCGGAGAGCACGAAGGCGCCGCAGGACAGGAAGGTGTCCGGGCTGGTGCCATAGGTGCCGTCGTCGAGGCTGGTGTAGAACTCCTCGTTGATGGGATAGAAGGTCGGGAAGTACATGAGGGAGTCGAAGTACGGCACGGGGACCTCGAGCTCGACCTCGAGGGTCTTGTCGTCGACAGCGGTGACGCCGAGGGTGGTGACGTCGGCATCCTCGCCGGCCACGATGGCCTTGGCGAGGGCGGGAGCGTTCTTGATCTGGCCGATGTCGCTCATCATGTAGGCATACTCGCCCTGGTTCTGGACGATGCGGCGCCATGCGAAGACGAAGTCGTTGGCAGTGACGGGCGTACCGTTGGACCACTTGGCGTCACGCAGGTGGAAGGTCCACTTGCAGCCGTCGTCAGAGACGTCGGGCTTCTCGGCGAGAGCGGGGATGGCTGCGCCGTCGGCGTCCATCTGCATGAGACCGTCGATGCAGTCGGCGATGACCTCGAAGGAGTCGCCGTCGGTGGCGAGGTCGGTGTCGAGCGACATGACGTTGGTGCCCAGCATGACGCCGATGCCCTTGCCGGCTGCGTCGCCGCCGCCGTTGCCAGAGCCGCCACCACAGGCGGCCAGCATGCTGGCGGAACCAGTGGCTGCTGCGAGCTTGAGGAAGTTCCTACGCGAGAACATGTTCTTGCTCATTGCTCTCTCCCTTGTTTGAGGGCAGAAGAACTGCCCAGATTACTGACAAAAGAGATAGTACGCAAAACGATTCGTCGCTAGGTTTCGTAAGGGTAAAAGGCTGGTCTCAAACGTGAGTACTTTTGAGTAATACACCAAGTCCTATGCAGTTCTCCCCCAATCAGAACCACCCGCATAGCGGGTGGTTTAGGGTGTAACCCTAAGGGCCCCGGGCCAGGGACTCAAGTCCCTGGCCCTCACTTCGTTCAGGCCCAATAGCCCCTTGACTCGTGGCGTGCCGGTGGAACCGGCTCCGCGCGGTTACCTGCTAAACGGGTCCTCGTACTCCTTGACGCCCAGCCTGTCCAGGGCGATGTCGGCCCTCTCCTGCTCGCGGATGTACTTGGCGATCGTGGCCTCGTTCAGGCCGACGGTCGACACGTAGTAGCCCTCCGCCCAGAACTTCCTGTTGCCGAACTTGTACTTGAGGTTCGCGTGCCAGTCGAACATCATGAGCGAGCTCTTGCCCTTCAGGTACCCCATAAAGGACGACCGCTCAGCTTGGGAGGCATGCTCACCAGCATTTGGACGTGGTCGGGCATCAGGTGCCCCTCGAATATCTCGACCCCCTTCCAGTCGCAAAGCGACCTGAAGATCTCCCCCAGGTCCGGTGCGAGAGGCTGTTGGCCTTCTGGGCCATGGCTTTCACCTTCCCCCTAGGGGCTGGCGACCTGAACAATCACCATCCTAGGGGGAGGGCCTCCTGTCGTGTGGCGCCTTTTGCCATCCACTCGCGTAGCGGGTGGGTTTTGGTGCCGCG
The DNA here is from genome assembly GCA_902790135.1 of uncultured Coriobacteriaceae bacterium. Classification (GTDB taxonomy): domain Bacteria; phylum Actinomycetota; class Coriobacteriia; order Coriobacteriales; family Atopobiaceae; genus UBA1367. The sequence continues at coordinate 123,312 of CADAQM010000008.1, read as the reverse complement.
CGTGCCGCGCGGCACAGGGTTGAGGACCCTAGACGAAGGCGGCCTGCTCCGATGCAGTCGGAGCAGGCCGCCAGCTTGTCACCAGGATGGGCGCCTTGTGCGGGTGGCAAGCCAGCCGCACGGGCCTCGGAGCCCAAGGCCTTACAGCTCGATCGACGCGTCCTTGATGGGGTTGGGCTCGGCGAAGTGGCACGAGCAGAAGTGCCCCGGCGCAATCTCGCGGAGTTGCGGCGTCTCGCTCGAGCAGCGCGCCTGCGCGATCGGGCAGCGCGTGTGGAACAGGCAGCCCGAGGGCGGCTCGATCGGCGAGGGCGGATCGCCCTTGAGGATGATGCGCTTGCGCGAGTGCTGCACGTCGGGATCTGGGATGGGCACGGCCGAAAGCAGCGACTGCGTGTAGGGGTGGCACGGCTCGGCGTAGAGCGAGCGCCAGTCGGAGTACTCCATCATCGAGCCGAGGTACATGACGGCCACGCGGTCGGATATGTGCTGCACCACCGAGAGGTCATGCGCGATGAAGAGGTAGGCGGTGCCGTACTCCTTCTGCAGGTCGGTGAGCAGGTTCAGGACCTGCGCCTGGATGGAAACGTCGAGCGCCGAGACCGGCTCGTCGCAGATGATCAGCTTGGGTCGCAGCGCGAAGGCGCGGGCAATGCCCACGCGCTGGCGCTGGCCGCCGGAGAACTCGTGCGGGTAGCGGTTGATGTGCTCGGGGTTGAGGCCCACCACGTCAAGCAGCTCGCGCACGAAGGCGATGCGCTCGTCGGCATTGGGCATGACGTTGTGGATGATGAGCGGCTCGGAGATGATCTCGCCGATGGTCATGCGGGGGTTCAGCGAGGCGTAGGGGTCCTGGAAGATGAACTGCATGTCGCGGCGCAGGGCCTTCAGCTCGCGCTTGTTCATCTTGCCCACGTCCTTGCCCTCGAACTCCACCAGTCCGCTCGTGGGCTCGGTGAGGCGCATGATGCAGCGGCCGGTCGTGGACTTGCCGCAGCCCGACTCGCCCACCAGACCGAAGGTCTCGCCAGGCATGATGTCAAACGAGACGTCGTTGACCGCATGGACCTTGCGGGCGTTCTTCATGTGGCTGGCGATGAGGCCGCTCTCGACGGGGAACTCCTTGCAGAGGTGCTCCACATGGAGCAGGGGCTTGGGTGCGTCTGCCATCTTAGGCCTCGCCTCCTTCCTGGGCGGCTGCCACCGCGTCGGCGGCGTGGTCGAGCATCGTCTTGGTGCGCGAGGTCTCGGGCGCGTTCGCGCTCACGAAGCTGGCATCGTGCGCGTAGTGGCAGCGCGAGTAGTGGCCGGTCTCAGTCACGTAGGTAGGCGGCTGCTCGGTGCGGCAGAGGTCGGTCGCGTAGGGGCAGCGCGGCGAGAAGGCGCAGCCGGCCGGTGCGTTCACCAGCGAGGGCGGGTTGCCCTTGATGGGCGTGAGCGGGCGCTTCTCGTCGATGACGGGGTCGGGGATCGAGCGGTTGAGGCCCCAGGTGTAGGGGTGGATCGGCTCGTAGAAGATCTCTTCGGCCGTACCGAACTCCACAGGCTGGCCCGCGTACATGACCATGATCTTGTCGGCGATGTCGGCCACGACGCCCAGGTCGTGCGTGATCATGATGATGGCGTTGCCGTTCTCCTCCTGCATCTTCTGCATGAGCTCGATGATCTGCGCCTGGATGGTCACGTCGAGGGCCGTGGTGGGCTCGTCGGCAATGAGGATGTCAGGGTCGCAGGCGAGCGCCATGGCGATCATCACGCGCTGGCGCATGCCGCCGGAGAACTCGTGCGGGTAGTCCTTCACGCGCTGCTCGGCGTTGGGGATGCCCACCATCTGCAGCAGCTCGATGGAGCGCTGCAGCGCCTGCTGCTTGGAGTAGCCGCGGTGCAGGATCATGCCCTCGGAGAGCTGGCGCCCGATGGTGTAGACGGGGTTGAGCGAGGTCATCGGGTCCTGGAAAATCATCGCGATGTCGTTGCCGCGAATGTGCTCCATCTCCTCCTCGGTCATCTTGACGAGCGAGCGGCCCCTGTAGAGGACGTCGCCACCCTCGATCTTTCCCGGGGGCATGTCGATGAGGCCCATGATGGTGAGCGAGGTGACCGACTTACCCGAGCCGGACTCGCCCACGACGCCCAGGGTCTCGCCGCGGTCGAGCGTGTACGAGACGCCGTTGACGGCCTTGACCACGCCGTCCTGCGTGTGGAAGTACATTTTGAGGTCATTGACCTCCAGCAGGTGGTGTCCCTCGGGGACCGGTTGGGTCTTGAGGTCAACCCAGTCGGTTGCCTGCTTCTTCTTGCGTCCGAATCCAAACATCATGCATCCTTCATCTTGACATCGAGGGCGTCGCGCAGGCCGTCACCGAGCAGCGTGAACGCAAGCACGGTGGTGAGAATAGCGATGCCCGGCATGATCATGAGCCACGGCTGGGTGGCGAGGTAGGTCTGGCCGTCCTGGATCATGATGCCCCAGGAGGGATCGGGCGGCACGACGCCCATGCCAAGGAACGAAAGCGCGCTCTCGGTGAGGATGGCGCCGCCGATGTTCATCGTGGCGTAGACCACGATGGAGGCCACAGAGTTGGGGAAGATGTGGCGCACGATGATGCGCGCGTCGGAGGCGCCCATCGCGCGGGCGGCGTCGACGTAGTCGTTCTCCTTGACCGACAGGATCGCCGAGCGGAAGACGCGGGCGATGGAGGGCCAGCCCAAAACGCCGATGGCGATGAACACGTTCTGGATGCCCGGGCCGATGACGGCCAGCATCGCGATGACGAACAGCGTGTACGGGAAGGCCAGGAAGATGTCGGCGAAGCGCATGATGATGGTGTCCCAGATGCCGCCGTTGTAGGCAGCCAGCGCACCCATGACCAGGCCGATGAGCGTGGAGATGGCCGTCGCCAGGACGCCGACCGCCAGCGAGATGCGCGCGCCGTAGATGACGCGGCAGAGCACGTCACGGCCGAGCGTGTCGGTGCCGAAGGGGTGCTCGAGCGATGGCGGTAGGCGCGACATCGAGGCCATGGTGGTCGAGTCGGTCTGGGTGGGGTTGCCGAGCGTCTGGGGAACCCAGAGGTCGGCGGAGATGGCGATGATGACCATGAGGATGATCCAGATGGCGCCTGCCACGGCGAGCTTGTTGCGCCTGAGGCGCTGGAAGGCGTCGCCCCACAGGGTGCGCGACGGAGCCGCGGAGAACTCCTTCGCCTGCGCCTGCTCGACGGCCTGCTCGCCGGCGGGCTGGGTGGTGTTGTCTGACATGATGTCTCCTCCCCTACTCGTTGTTGGACCCGTCGAAGCGGATGCGCGGGTCGAGGAAGGCGTAGCTGATGTCGACGATCAGGTTGATGACCATGACCACGATGACGATGACCGTGACCGAGCCCATGACGATGGGCCAGTCGCGCTGCGAGATGGCGCGGTAGGTCTCAAAGCCGACGCCGGGCCAGTTGAAGACCGTCTCGGTCAGGATGGCGCCGGCGAGCATGCCGCCGAAGTCCATGCCGATGTAGGTGACGACCGGAATGAGGGCGTTCTTGAGCGCGTGACGCCAGATGACGGCGCGGCGCGAGAGGCCCTTGGCGCGGGCGGTGCGGATGTAGTCCTGGTTCAGGACCTCAAGCAGCTGGGAGCGCATGATGCGGGCGGTATAGGCCGTCGAGACGGCTGCCAGCGTGAGGGCGGGCAGGATGTAGTACACCCAGCTGGGGAACTCGGCGTACGGGCCACCCGTGCCTGAGATGGGCAGGTAGAAGCCTCCGCCCGTCCACTGCTTCATCAGGATGCCCCAGAAGAGCTGCTGCAGCATACCGAACCAGAAGGCGGGCATCGCCACGAGGCCGGAGGTCACGAGCGTCACGCCCACGTCCCAGGCCGAGTAGCGCTTGATGGCGCTCACCATGCCCGCTGCGATGCCGATGATCGACTCCAGCACGATGGCCACCACGGCCAGCTTGAAGGTGTAGGGATACTTCTGCGAGAGGATCTTGGTGACCTCCTTGCCGTTCTGCTGATACGAGCGGCCGAGGTCGCCATGAAGCAGACCGGTGATGTAGGAGATGTAGCGCTTCCACAGCGGCGTCTCGATGGTGTTGCCCTCCTCGTCGAAGATGGGCGCCCCGTTCTCGTCGGTCTCGATCAGGTGATAGCTGGCGCGAAGATTGATCTCGGTCTGAGGATCGAGCTTCTTCTCACCGGCGATCAGCTTGATCGGGTCGCCCGGCACGACGTTCTGCATCACAAACAGGATGAGCGTCACGCCGAGGAAGACCGGTATGAACTGGATGATTCGTCTTGCAATATATCTGAGCATGGTTGGACTCCCCTTTGGTTCGTCCCTGTCGATATGCGCCGACCCAAGCGGCGCAGTGCTCAAATAGTACCCGAAGTTACGATGGCGTTACCCCCGCAAGGCCCTAATGCGCCACTTCTGGAACCTTTCTGAAACACATTTAAAAGGGTGGGCGCCCATGGGCCGCGGCGCGGCGGCCGAAAGGTGGCTCGTGCGCGCCCGCCGTGCGCGCGTCAGAGCCTCAACAGAAGAGGGGCGCCGACTGCTCGGCGCCCCTCGGACGGTCTAGCTATGAGCTTATGCGACTAGGCAAGCTCGGCGATGGCGAACTCGGCCTTCCCCTGAGCGTCATAGAAGAAGCTGCTCAGGCGCTCGGAGCCGACGTGGTTGTGGCTGTAGAACATGACCGGGATGATGGGCATATCAGCGCCGATGATGCGGTTGGCCTCGCGGTAGGCCTCCTTGCGCTCCTCGTCGTCAACGATCTGGCGAGCGTCGGCGAGGGCCTTGTCGACGTCCTCGTTGACATACTTGGAGTAGTTGTTCTCGGCCGTGGACAGGAAGTTGGGATACAGGAAGTTGTCCATGGTCGGGTAGTCGGCGATCCAGCCGAGGCGGCCGATCTGGTAGTTGCCGTCGGAGAGGGCGTCGAGGTAGGCAGCCCACTCGAGGGACTCCTGGGTCACCGTGATGCCGATCTTCTCGAGGTCGCCCTGGATGATGGACATGATGTCCTCATGGCCGCCACCGGAGTTGTAGGAGAGCTTGATCTGGATGTCGCGCTTGCCGTCGGCGTCGGCGGGATACTTCTCGTCGAGCAGGGCGGCTGCGGCCTCGAGGTCGTAGTGGCTGTTCTCCCAGGTGTTGGAGGGATCGTCGTCGATGACCTTCGGGAAGACGCAGTCAGCGGGCTGACGGGTGCCCTCGAAGACGGTCTCGCAGATGTTCTCGCGGTTGATGGCCAGGGAGATGGCGTTGCGGACGACGGGATCCTTCATGACCTCGTCCTCGACGTTGACGCAGAGGTAGTAGATGGAGGCCTCGGCGCCGGTCAGGGTCTGGGCACCCGGGGTGACGGTGTAGCCGTCCTCGGAGACGCCGTACTTGTCGGAGACCTCGCCCAGGCGGCCGGAGGGCACGCTGGTGAAGTCGATGTTGCCAGCCTCGAACTCACGGAAGGCGGTATCCGGGTCCTTCTGGATGGAGAAGTAGATGCCGTCGATCTTGGCGGGCTCGCCATAGTAGTCGTCGAAGCGGACGGTGTTGATGTACTGGTCGGCAACCCACTCGCCGTCCATCATGAAGGGGCCGTTGCCGATCGGGGCGACCAGGAAGCTCTCGGGGTCGTCGAGGGCAGCCTGCGGCACGGGAGCCAGGGCGGGGTGCGCGCAGATGTAGGGGAAGTCGGCCATGGGGGCGGTGAGGGTCACCTTGAGGGTGAGGTCGTCAACAGCCTCGACACCCTCGAGCTCGGTGGCGGAGCCGTCAGCCATCTCGGCGGCACCCTTGACGGGGTCGAGGTGGTAGCGGATCTCGGAGGGGGTGGTCATGGTCGGGTCGCAGATGCGCTCCCAGCCGCGCTTGAAGCTGGCAGCGTCGACGGGGTCGCCGTTGTGGAACTTGGCACCCTCGACCAGGTGGAAGGTGAACTCGGTGGCGTCGTCGTTGACGTCCCAAGACGTGGCAGCCTTGCCCACGATCTCGCCCTTGTCCCAGTCGTAGTCGGTCAGGGCGTCGAACAGGATGTGCTCGACCTGCGTGCCCTCGGACTCCTGGGTGTTGTACGGATCGATGGCGACGGGGTTGTTGATGTAGAACTTGATGACCTTGTCACCAGAGGCGCCACCCTCGGCGCTGCCGCTGCCACCGGCATTGTTGCCGCAGGCGGCGAGTGCAGCCAGAGCGCTGGCAGCGAGGCTACCCGAGACAAAGGTGCGACGATTCATCGTCATATCAGCCATTGTTCCTCCTCGAACGTAAGCGGTGCGGTCGTGTCCCGCATCGCACCATCGGCCTCTCTCCCTTTTGATCGGCCGAAACTACACGGTTTTCAATCTTGGGGCAACCGTGGCCCCAAAAGCAACGAAGCCTATGCGACAGGGCCGCATTGCTTCGTGAAAGGCGGATTAGGGCCGCTTGGCCTAGATGGTGCCCAGCGGGAAGGTCAGCGCCATCACGATGATGCTCAGGCCAAAGATGACCGAGGTGATGACGGTGAGGCGGTCGAGGTTCTTCTCCATGACGGCCGAGCCCGCGGCAGAGTTGTACATGGTAGAAGCGATCATGTCAGAGACGCCCGTGCCCTTGCCGGAGTGCATGAGCACCAGAAGGACGGTGGCGATGCCAGACAGGAACATGATCACAAGCAGAATGACGTTGAGAGCACCCAAGATGACTCCTTGCATAAAGGTAGATATACATACGGCTGTACACCATAGCACAATTCCCGAATGCAGGCCCGTCTGCTCACATATGTGAAACAAGAGCGGGCATCGTGCACGGTTTATGCACGATACCTGCTCTTACATGCGCATATTCTGCTGGGTTATGCTGCCAGTCCTAGAACTGGACGGTCCTCGGGGCGGCGGTGAAGCTGGAGAAGGTGGCCTCCCCGTCCTCGATCGCGTACACGACCGTGTTGCCGTCGCCTGCCGCATACATCTTCTGCAGACTGGGATAGGCGTCGAGCATGGCCTGCTGGGCCTCGATGCGCGGGTCCTCGACGAGCTTGCCGGCGACGCGCACCCACTCGCCGTTGGCGAAGGCGCAGATCTCGAACTTGGGGTTGGCCGCGATCTGCTTGGCGACCTCCTTGACCTTGCCGGTCTGGATGTAGAGCTTGCCCTCGAAGATGTTGGCGGTGCCAAAGGGGCGTACGCGCGGCTGGTCGCCCTCGCTGGTGGCCAGGTAGTAGGTGCCAGCTTCCTTCAGGAACGTGCAGACCTCATCGATTGCTGCCATGATGTCCCACCTTTCTGCTGTGGATTGCCTAACAGGGCAATTATGAACCATTTTGTGCACAAAGAAAGTCCCCTTTGCGCGCAAAGGGGACTTCTCGGTCAGACGGTCTTCTTCCCGCAGGCCTACCAGCCACGCGGCTCCTGCACGGCCTCCCACTGCTCCTCCTCGTTCATGAAGGTGGGCATGCGGCCTGCACGCGTCGCCGCGGCAATGTCGTAGAACGCGTCGGCAACGGCATCGTCGGCGCTGGCGCCGATGTGCCAGCGGGCGTCGCGCTTGACGGCGGGCACGGCGTTTGCCACGGCCACCGAGTTGGGCACCGAGTAGAGCATGTTGAGGTCGTTCTCCTCGTCACCAAAGGCCGCAACCTCCTCGAACTCCAGGCCGAGCCTGCCCGCCAGCATGCAGACGGCGGAGTCCTTGCCCCATCCGGAGGGCAGCAGGTCGATGTAGTTGGGGCCGGGATAGAAGAGGCTGAACTCGGGGCACACGCGGGCGATGGCCGTGCGCACCTCGGCGCGCGACGCGACGCCAGGGCCGTGGCCCACGCGCACGTTGGCCTTGTAGTACGGATGGTCGGACACGCCGTCCACGAGGTAGGCCTTGTTCCAGAAGGCAAGACCGTAGTGTTCGACCTCCTCGGCAGAGGTTGCCACAAGCTCCACCTCGTGACCCTTGTAGAGGCCAATGGCGTAGCCCTCGAAGTTCTTGATGACCTCAGCGGCCCGCACGAGCGCGTCATGGGAGAGGTACTGCGTGTGGATGCACTCGCCATCAAGATAGATGCGCTGGCCGTTGGAGGTGATCGCCGTCTGGTAGCAGCGCTCGTCCCCGTCAAAGAGGTGCTGGATGGCCGTCATGCGCCTGCCCGTGACCACCGAGAACTCCACACCTGCGTCCTGCAGCTCGTGGATGGCGGCGCGGGCATGGTCGGTCGCGTGGGGACGTCCCACGGCAATCAGGGTGTCGTCGATGTCGGTGACCACGAGCTTGATCATGGGAGGCCTCCTCTTGGCTCTTCATGTCGTACGAATCCTGCAGAAAGGGCGCCCGCCCTCTCGCAGGCGCCCTTTCTGCATGGTTTCGGTCCGTTAGTCCAGCAGCAGCTCGGCGATCTGCACCGCGTTGGTGGCGGCACCCTTGCGGATCTGGTCACCGCAGCAGAAGAGCGTGAGCGCGTTGACGTCGTCGGGGGCGGAGGTGTCGCGACGGATGCGGCCCACAAAGATCAGGTCCTGGTCACTCGTGTCAAGCGGCATGGGGTACTGGGCTGCAGAAAGGTCGTCGACCACCTTGACGCCCGGGGCGGCGGAGAGGATCTCGCGCGCCTCGTCAGGCGAGAGGGGCCTCTCGAACTCGGCGGTGATGGACTCGGAGTGGGAGCGCATGACGGGCACACGCACGCAGGTGCAGTTGACGCGCAGGTCGGGCAGGTGCATGATCTTGCGCCCCTCGTTGCCCATCTTGACCTCCTCGGAGGTGTATGCGTCCTCCTTCTCGCCACCGATCTGCGGGATGAGGTTGGCGGCCAGCTGGTAGGCGAACGGCGCGCTCTCCCCCACCGGCTCGCCGGCAGCCACGCAGTTCATCTCGCGGACAAGCTCGTCGAGACCAGGCTTGCCCGCACCAGAGGCGGCCTGGTAGGTGCTCGCAATGATGCGCTTGAGACCAGCTGCCTGGTGCAGCGGCCACAGCGGCACGAGGCCGATGATGGTAGCGCAGTTGGGGTTGGAGATGATGCCGTTGTGCCACTTGACGTCGTCGGCGTTGATCTCGGGGATGACCAGGGGCACGTCCTTCTCCAGACGGAAGGCGTGGCTGTTGTCCACGCAGACCGCGCCGCGCTTGACGGCCTCGGGCAGCAGCTCCTTGGCCGTGCCGTCGCCCGCGGCACCGAGCACGATGTCGACGCCCTCGAAGGCATCGGGCTCTGCGAGCTGGACGGGAACCTGCTCGCCGGCAAAGGCGATCGTCTTGCCAACCGAGCGCGGGCTTGCCAGCGGCACGAGGCGCTCGACCGGATAGTTGCGCTCCTCGAGACACTGGAGCATCTGCTGGCCCACGACGCCTGTGGCACCCAGAATTGCTACTACCTTGCTCATTGTGTAATCCCCTCGCTCGGAATCTCGACCATCTCACCCTCGACAAAGGTCTGGTAGATCACGTTGATGGCGTGGTCGAAGTCTGCATTGTTGACTCCCATGATGATGCTGATCTCCTGCGAGCTCTGCGTGATCATGCGGATGTTGACGCCCGCCTCACCAAGCGCGCCGAAGATGCGGCCCGAGGTGCCGGCACGACGGTTCATGTTGCGGCCGACGACGCTGATGAGCGCCAGCTGGTCCACCACGTTGATCACGTCGGGCTTGAGCTCCTGCTGCAGGTCGTTGACGATGGAATAGATGGTGTCCTTGACGTCGGCACCGTTTACCACCACGCCAAAGGAGTCGACGCCAGTGGGCACATGCTCGATGGAGATCCCGTAGCGCTCGAAGATGGTGAGCGCGCGGCGCAGGAAGCCCACCTTGTTGGACATGTGCGCCTTCTGGATGTGCACGGCCATGAAGTTCTTGCGGCCGGCGATGCCGGTGATGAGGTGCTCGCGCTCGTTGTCCTCGGCGGTCTCGCGGATGATGGTGCCACGCTTCTCGGGCAGGTTGGTGTTCTTGATCTGGATGGGGATGCCCACCTCGCGCACCGGGAAGATGGCCTCCTCTTGCAGCACCGAGGCGCCCATGTAGGAGAGCTCGCGCATCTCGTCGAAGGTGATGCGGTGGATGGTGCGCGGGTTGTCCACGATGCGCGGGTCTGCCGAGAGGAAGCCCGAGACGTCGGTCCAGTTCTCGTAGACGGTGGCGTCGAGGCAGCGGGCCACGATGGCGCCGGTGATGTCGCCGCCGCCGCGCTTGAAGAGCTTGATGGTGCCGTCGACCGTGGCGCCATAGAAGCCAGGCAGCACAAAGCGGCCGAGGCGCACCGCCGCGTCGCGCAGACGAATCTGCGTGCGCTCCATGTCGACGGAGCCGTCGTGATGGAAGACGATGACGTCAGCCGCATCGAGGAAGGGCAGGCCTAGGTATTCGGCCATGAGGCGTGCGGTGAACCACTCGCCGCGGCTTACGATGTACTCGGGCGAGAGACTCTTGATGACGGAGGCGAACTCCTCGAACTTCTCGCTCACCGGATACTTGACGCCCAGCTCCTCGGCAATCGCCACAAAGCGGTCCTCGATGTCCTTGAGCAGGCTGGAGCAGTCGACGTGGTAGGCGATGTGGGCGTTGACGAGCAGCAGCAGGTCGGTGATCTTGTTGTCGTCGGCAAAGCGCTTGCCGGACGCGGAGACCACCACGTACAGGCGGTCGGGGTCCGCGCGAACGATGTCGCGCACCTTCTTGAACTGGCCCGCGTCAGCGACGCTGGACCCGCCAAACTTAGAGACTTTGATCATATGGGGTCGTTCCTTCTAGACGAGACGGGCCATGAACGCGTTCTGGTCCGTGGTGACTATGCTGTCGAGCAGGGCACGGGCGGCCTCGGCAGTGATGCCGCTGACGAGCCACGCGCCCTCGCCAAAGGGCTCGCTTCCCTCCGGCGGTGTGGTAGTTCGAAAGACGTAGTCGCCGGTGAGGAGCGCGGGGTCGTACGTGAGCCCGCGCGAGAAGTCGTAGTGCGGACGCCGTCCGGCGGCAAAGTCGAGCACGTCCTGCACCATTGCGTTGCCGGTGGGCAGGCTTCCCGCCCCCTGGCCGTAGAACTTGAGCTCGCCGATGGTGGTTCCCTCGAGCGTGGCGAGGTTGAAGTTGGAGGGCACGTTGGCCTCGAGCGACGCGGCCGGGAGCGCCATGGGCTCCACCGCCACCGCGTAGCGGCCGTCGCGCGCGACGCCGTGACCGATCAGCTTGACCACGCGGCCCGTGGCGCCCAGCAGGTCGAGGTCCGCCTTGGTGAGGCTGCGGATGCCCGTCACGGGAAACTCCGCCGTGCAGGCCACGTCAAAGGCCACGCTCGCGGAGATGATGGTCTTGTTCTTGACGTCGATGCCGTCGATGTCGGCCGAGGGGTCTGCCTCCGCATAGCCCAGCTCCTGTGCCCGAGCGAGGGTCTCGGCAAAGTCAGCGCCGTTCTTGAGCATGCTGTCCACGATGAAGTTGGTGGTGCCGTTGAGGATGCCCGAGAAGCGGGTAACCTCGTCGATGCGACGGGCCTTCTCGATGCTGGCGATCCAGGGGATGCCTCCGCCGCAGGTGGCCTCGATGAGCAGGCAGGCCCCGTTTGCCTCGGCCGTGCGGGCAAACTCGTCGAAGAAGGCGGCAACCACGGCCTTGTTGGACGTGACCACGCTCTTGCCGGCGCCGAGGGCCTGCAAGATGAAGGTGTGGGCGGGCTCCAGGCCTCCCATGCACTCGACGACCACCTCGATGGCGGGATCGCCCACGATCTGCGCGTAGTCCGGCGTCATGCGAGGGCCGACGCAATGGTCAGGCAGGTCGAGAATGCGCCTGACCTCGATGCCGTCGATATCGGCGACAATCTGGTCGACGCCACGACCGACGGTGCCATAGCCCAGGATGGCGATATCCATCAGAATCCAATCTTTCGAGCAACCTCGTCCGGGGCGGATGCCTCCATGCAACGCCTCAGAGCCGAGAGGGCTTCTTTCGTTTGTGTGACACGAGTATGGTACGTGCCTTCGCGAGGTTATGATACTGACATGCAATACATCCATCAAAACACGCGAGGAGTGACCAGTGGAAACGTTGTATCACAGCACGCGCAGCGCAAACGAGGTCGTAACAAGCAAGCAAGCAATTCTTACCGGTATCGCCCCCGACGGCGGCCTGTACGTGTCCGACCAGCTCGGCGAGACCAAGGTTGACTTGGCCCGTATCGCCAGCCAGGACTACCACGCCACCGCACGCGACGTGCTGGGCACGCTGCTCACCGACTACGCCGCCGACGAGATCGCCTCCTGCGTCGCCGGCGCCTATGGCTCCAACTTCGACTCCCCCGCCGTGACCCCGCTCACCCCGCTGGGCACCGACTGGCTGCTCGAGCTCTACCATGGCCCTACCTGCGCCTTCAAGGACGTGGCCCTGCAGATGCTGCCGCGCCTGATGAGCGTGGCACGCGAGGGCCGCGGCCAGAACATCATGATCGTCACCGCCACCTCCGGCGACACCGGCAAGGCCGCGCTCGAGGGCTTTGCCGACGTGCCCGGCACCGGCGTGACCGTCTTCTACCCCGATGGCAAGGTCAGCGACATCCAGCACCTGCAGATGGCCTGCCAGCGCGGCGCTAACGTGGCCGTTGCCGGCATCCGCGGCAACTTCGACGATGCCCAGACGCAGGTCAAGCGCATCTTTGCCGACGCCGAGCTGGGGGCGCGCCTCGCCGCGTCCGGCACCGTGCTCTCCAGCGCCAACTCCATCAACGTCGGGCGCCTCGTGCCGCAGGTCACCTACTACATGGACGCCTACGCGCAGCTCGTCAAGCGCGGCGCCATCAAGCTCGGCGAGTCCGTGGACTTCTGCGTTCCCACCGGCAACTTCGGCGATGTACTCGCCGGCTACTACGCCAAGGAGCTGGGCCTTCCCGTCGGCAAGCTCATCGTTGCCTCCAACACCAACAAGGTCCTCACCGACTTCATCGAGACGGGCACCTACGACCGCCGTCGCGACTTCGTCAAGACCATCTCGCCATCGATGGACATCCTCATCTCGTCCAACCTCGAGCGCCTGCTCTATTACCTGACCGATGGCGACTGCGAGCGTGTGGCCGCTTGGATGGCCGAGCTCTCGCAGACGGGCGTATACACGCTGCCCGCAGACGTGATGTTCCGCATGCGCGAGACCTTTGCCTGCGGGTTTGCCACTGATGACGACACTCGTGCGACCATCGCCTCCGTCTGGGAGGACCTGGGCATCCTGATCGACCCGCACACCGCCGTCGGCGCCTGCGTGGCCTACCGTCGCGAGAGCGAGGGTCGTCAGCGCGTGTGCCTGTCCACCGCCAACCCCTACAAGTTCTCCGCCGACGTGCTGGCGGCACTCGGCACCGACACCACCGGTATGGACGGCTTCGCCTGCATGGACGCCCTGCAGGAGATGACTGGCGTCGAGGCTCCCGCACAGCTCGCGGGCCTGCGCACGGCTCCCGTGCTGCACCCCGACGTCTGCGACCAGGACGAGATGTCCGGCTTCGTCGAGGCTGCCTGCCAGAGGGTCTTCGCATGATCCAGGCGGAACGTCCCCGCAGCATAACCGTACGCGTCCCCGCGACCACCGCCAACCTGGGCGTGGGCTTTGACGTGCTGGGTCTGGCGCTAGACCTTGCGGCCAACTACACCTTCACGCCAGCCGACGAGCTCCTGATCACGGGCTGCGATGAGCGCCTCTGTGGTCCCGACAACCTAGTGTGGACCTCCTACCTCGCCGCTTGCGACGACCTGGGGATGGAGCCCCAGACGCTGCATGTCCACGAGGAGAGTCCCATCCCCAGGTCCGGCGGGCTCGGCTCGAGCTCTACCTGCGTGGTTGCCGGCATCGCCGCAGCTCAGGCGCTTGCGGGCCGTGACATCGACCGCGGCTACACCGCAAGCCTCGCGACACGCATCGAGGGCCATCCCGACAACGTGGCCCCTGCCGTGATGGGCGGCTTGGTGAGCAGCTACGTGGAGGGCGACGAGACCGTCACCACGCGCTGGGTGGTAGCCCCTAACCTGCGCTTCGTGTGCATGGCTCCCCCCTATCGGGTGCTGACCGCCGACGCGCGCAAGGCGCTTCCCGCCATGGTGCCCATGAGCTCGGTCTCCTGGCAGGTCGGACGCTGCCTCGCCATGGTGAGCGCGCTGGCCTCGGGTCGCGCGGCCGACATCACCGCCTGCTGTCACGACCGCATCCACGAGCCCTACCGCATGCCGCTCATCCCCGACTTCGAGCGTCTACGCACCTGCGCGCTCGAGACGGGAGCCTGCACCTTCCTCATCTCGGGCTCAGGTGCCACGATGCTCGCCATCTGCGACGGCGACCGTGCGGCAGCCCAGGTGGAGAAGGCCGTGTCAAGTCTCATGCCCGAGCTCTGGTTGCGGACGATGCGCGCCAGCGAGCAGGGCGTCACCGTCATCTGACCTCCACCCGTCCGTCGTCTTCGACCTCGACCGAAAGGAACCCCATGAACATCTGCTGTCTGGACATGGAAGGCGTGCTTGTCCCAGAGATCTGGATTGCGCTCTCCGAGGCCTCCGGTATTCCCGAGCTGCGCCGCACCACCCGTGAGGAGCCCGACTACGACAAGCTCATGCGCGGCCGCATCGAGATCCTGCGCGAGCATGGTCTGGGCCTCAAGGAGATCCAGGACGTAATCGCCACCATCGACCCGCTCCCCGGCGCCAAGGAGTTCCTCGACGAGCTGCGAAGCCTGACGCAGGTGATCATCCTCTCCGATACCTTCGAGCAGTTCGCCAAACCCCTGTTGAGGAAGCTCGACTGGCCGACCATCTTCTGCAACAGCCTCGTAATCGACGAGAACGGCATGGTGACCGACTTCAAGATGCGCTGCCCCGAGTCCAAGCTGACCACGGTGCGCGGCCTGCAGTCCATCGGCTTTGACACCATCGCCGTCGGTGACTCCTTCAACGACCTCGTCATGATCCGCGCCAGCAAGGCGGGCTTCCTCTTCCGTTCCACCGAGGCGATCATCGCTGACAACCCGGACCTTCCGGCTTACGAGGACTTCGACGACCTTCTCGAGGCGTTCAAGGCCGCGCTGTAGGAGAGTTCATGGCAAAGAAGGAATCGCGCGCGGCCCAAAGGGAACGCCTGCTGCAGGCCGCGGCAGACGTCAAGACTCCAAGCGACTGCGACGTCATGGTCATAGGCGGAGGCGCGGCCGGCCTCACTGCCGCCATTTGCGCTGCCGAGGAGGGCGCGTCGGTGGTGGTGCTGGAGCGCGACCTCGAGTGTGGACGCTCGATTCTGGCCACGGGTGCCGGACGCTGCAACTTTGCCAACGTTCAACTGGACGCGCGTCGCTTCAACGACCCGTCCTTCGTCGCGGAGGTCTGCGGTGCGCGATGGCTTGATGACGTGCTGGGATTCTTCCGCGACTGCGGCATGCGGTGGTGCCTGGAGGACGACCGCCTCTACCCGATGAGTCGCCAGGCCGCGAGCGTGCGCAACGTGCTTTTGGCACGAGCGCGCAAGGCAGGCGTCGTTCTGGCCCCGGCGCGCGAGTTCCAGAGCGCAAGCTGGATCAAGGCGGAGTGGCTGGGCGAGATAGACGATGCCGTGCACTACCGTCCGGAGACCAGCACCACCCAACCCGCCGGGATGGCCGAGGTGGCCCACACCCTGCCCCTCAGCGAGAACGGCGCGCTCTACCTACCTGGTGCCCGCGCGGTCGTGCTCGCCAGCGGCGGAGAGCCGCTGCCCTTCATGGGCGAGCTGGGACTCTCCCTCGTCGAGCGCACGCCCGTGCTGTGCCCCCTCGCCTGCGAGGACTCTCCCCTCTCCGTACTTGACGGCCGGCGCGCGCACGTACTGGCCCGTCTCACCAAGAAGGACAGCCTCTTTCCCAGCTACCAGGAGCGCGGAGAGGTGCTCCTGCGCAGCTATGGGATATCGGGCATCGTGTCATTCAACCTGTCGCGGCGGGCCGGGACGGGCGACCTCGTGGAGCTCGACCTCGCGCCTGACCTCAACGAGTCGCAGCTGCGCCAGCTGGTCGACCCCTTTGCCTCGGGAGACTTCGAGGCGGGTTGCCTGGACGGCGTGCTCGATCCTGCCATCGCAGAGCAGCTGGAGCACCTGGCCCGCAGGCGCTGGCACATCGACTGGGACGAGCGCAAGGAGCCCCAGAGCGACTCCGAGACGCTGATGATGCTGGTCAAGCGCCTGCCCTTTGTGGTGAAGGGTCCCGCCGAGACCGAGAAGGCGCAGGTCACCCGCGGTGGCCTTGCCAACGACCAGTTTAACCCCACGACCCTGGCCCACCACGAGCTGCCCTGGCTCTACGCCTGCGGCGAGGCCCTCGACGTGGACGCCGACTGTGGCGGCTTCAACCTCGCCTGGGCCTGGAAGAGCGGCATGGTGGCCGGCACGGCTGCGGCAAGGTGGGCCCTCTCATGATCGAGATAACGGGCATACGCGTGGCGCCTGAGCGCCTGGACGGCACGGACGACGCCGACCTGCGCGCCGTGCGTCAGGCGGTGCTGAGGATGCTGCGGCTCGCACCCGACGACCTCGCATCGCTTGAGCTGCGCAAACGCTCGATCGATGCCCGCAAGAAGAACGAGGTGCAGCTGCTCTTCACCGCCCGTATCACGCTGCGCGGCGGCCAGAATGCCGAGCGCACCCTGCTCAAGAAGGCCGCAAAGTGGCGTGTGGGCAAGCAGCTCAAGACCGTCGAGGCAAAGCCCGTCGCCTGGAAGAGAACGACCGTGCTGCCCGCCGACGACCGACCCGTGGTGGTGGGCGCTGGATGCGCGGGCCTCTTTTGCGCGCTTGCCCTAGCGGAGGCCGGGCGCGCGCCGATCCTGGTCGAGCGCGGTGACGGCTCGCGCGAGCGCACGCGCGCAATCGCCACCTTCAACGAGACGGGCGTGCTTGACCCCGAGAGCAACATCCAGTTTGGCCTCGGCGGGGCGGGCACCTTCTCGGACGGCAAGCTCTCCACCGGAACCAAGAGCCCCTTCCATCGCCTCGTCCTCGAGACGCTGGTGGAGGCAGGCGCGCCCAGGCGTATCCTCTGGGACGCAAAGCCCCACGTGGGAAGCGACATCCTGCCGCGCGTGGTCGAGAACGTACTCGCCCGCATCGCCGAGCTCGGAGGCGAGGTGCGCCTGCGCACGCGCATGTGCGACCTCGACGTCACTGGCGGACGCGTGCAGTCGGTCACGCTCGTGTCCCACGACCGCGCCACGGGAATCCTGCGCGAGGAGCAGCTGGGCTGCTCGCAGCTGGTCATCGCCTGCGGACACTCTGCGCGTGACGTCTTCGAGCTGCTCAAGCGTCGGGACGTCATGCTCGAGCGCAAGACCTTTGCGATGGGCGTGCGCATCGAGCACCTGCAGGCAGACATAGACCGCAGCCAGTATGGGCACTTCGCAGGACACCCTTCATTGGGGGCTGCCCTTTACAAGTTGGCTGTGCACCTGCCCTCCGGACGCGGCGCCTTCAGCTTCTGCATGTGCCCGGGCGGATACGTGGTTGCCGCCGCGAGCGAACCCGAAGGCGTGGTTACCAACGGCATGAGCCTCTCCGACCGCGCCGGGACCAATGCCAACGCGGGACTTCTGGCCAACGTCTTTCCCGACGACCTGCCTGGCGACGACGTGCTTGCTGGCCTTGCGCTACAGCGTAGCTGCGAGAAGGCCGCCTATGCTGCCGGAGGAGGCGGCTACGTGGCACCCGCGCAGCTCGTGGGAGACTTCTTGCAGGATGTGGCCTCCAACGCAGGCGGATCGGTGGTCCCCACCTACCCCCGCGGTGTGGCATGGGGCAAGGTCGACCCCTGCCTACCCGACTACGTGAGCGAGACCCTGCGCGCAGCCATCCCTCTCATGGGACGGCGTCTGCGCGGCTTTGACGTGGCAGATGCCGTGCTCACGGGCGTGGAGACGCGCTCGAGCTCGCCCGTGCGCGTCACGCGCGGAAGCGATGGTCAGGCGGTCAGAACGCTGGGCCTCTACCCCTGCGGCGAAGGCGCCGGGTATGCGGGAGGCATCATGTCGGCTGCCGCCGATGGCATCCGCTGCGCCGAGTGGGTTCTCGGTCTGTAGAGGACGCGGACTGTAGCCGCTCAGACATGGGGTTATTGGACAAATGTGTCTCTCGGAGCGGACCCGTTGCGACCCGTCCGTCGCTGGGGACAGAACCGGGCGCCGTTGCGGCTCTGCGAGCGGACCTGTGGCGACCCGTCCGCGGATTGGGACGGAACCGGGGACTGTTGCGGCTCTGCGAGCGGACCCGTTGCGACCCGTCCGTCGCCGGGGACGGAACCGGGCGCCGTTGCGGCTCTGCGAGCGGACCTGTGGCGACCCGTCCGTCGCCGGGGACGGAACCGGGCCCCGTTGCGGCTCTGAGAGCGGACCCGTTGCGACCCGTCCGTCGCCGGGGACGGAACCTGGCCCCGTTGCGGCTCTGCGAGCGGACCCGTTGCGACCCGTCCGTCACCGGGGACGGAACGCGAGCCACGCCCCCTCCTCCCAACCTCATAAGGCGAGGGCACGGCAGAGCGCCTAGCAGCCCCATGCCAACCGCCAGCCTACACAACCTATGCCTCGGCTATCAGAGCCATCACTCGCCGCCTGGCGCAAGCTCCTTGACCAGCTCGAGCACCTCTTGCACGAGCACATCGCGCACCTCGGGGTCGAGGTCGAGCGCGGCGCGTACCATGCGCGGTGCGGTGACGCGCCAGTTGGTGCGCAGGTCGTGGGTGTACTTCTCGTCACCGGCGGTCATGATGGCAAAGATCGCGTCCACAAACTGCCGCCGCTCCTGCAGCGACGCCCGTCGAATCCACGCATTGAGCGAGGTGTCCACATAGCTTGCGGTCCTGCCCATGCGCTCCTCGATCACGAAGTCGCAGCCATCGACTTCCCAGCTCAGCGGGTCGTGCTGCGCAAAGCCGCTGCTGATGCTGCGCACCACGCGGGCATCCTGGTTGTCCTGCTCGAAGAGCATCCCAAAGATCGAGGATTTAGGCACGGTCTTGTCGATAGGGACGCTGATCCCGATGTCCTCGAGGTCGTCGAGGGTGGTAGAAGTGAAGCCGGGACCGTCGTGCGAGAAGCAGCACTGCAGGCGCCGACGCAGCTCGTGGGCACAGGTCATGCCCACGTAGATGGCGATGTTGCCGCCCTTTGAATGGCCACCGGTCCAGAGGCGCCCCGGCACCTGCGAGGCGATGCGCTCGAAGTAGCGCAGGCCTTGCGCCTGCGAGGGCACCTGCACCTGAAAGGCCATGTTGAGGTTCTCCTTCCAGCCGACAATCGTGTTGTCGGTGCCGCGGAAGGCGATGTAGGTGTCCTGTGGCGTGAGCGCGAAGGACATCGCAGAGAACTGCATCTCATTGATGCGGTCAATCTGCATGATGTAGCAGAAGATCCGGACGTCACGATAGCGCGGGCTGGCCGCAAGGGCTGACGCGAGCCTTCTCGCACCAGGAGGGTCATACATGTGGCCGCACATCTCGTCGAGCCAGTCGGAGCGCCATAGGTCGTGAATCGGCAGCCCCTCCCAGCCCCAGGCGTCTTCGGCCGCCGTCGGAAGCTGGAAGTAGCACAACTGCGAGAGCACCAGGCTATCAACTCGGTTGAGTGGCAGCTCTTCGAACGTCTCCTTGCGCTCCCACACGTAGTCGATGATGTTCTTGAAAGACCCCGGCACGCTTCTGTTTCCCTCCGCAGCAAATAGCCCCTTACCTGATTCTACTTCTTGTGCTTGCGGAAGCGACGACGGGTCGCGTGCGCGGAACCCTTGCGGTCGGTTCGCTTGAGGCGAGCGATGACGTCGTCCTCGCTCTCGCCCTCGAGCGCTCCGCGCAGGGCCACCACCTGGTCACGCAGCTGCGCAGCCCGCTCGAAGTCCATGCTGGCCGCCGCCTGCGCCATCTCCTCCTCGAGCGCGGAAAGCACCTGCGAGACCTCCTCAGGCGGCAGTTGCGAGAGCTCGTCCGCCACGCTCTGCACGGCATCCCGATGCTCCTCGGGCGCTCCGTCCTCACCACTGTAGAAGGCCCCGTGCCCGAGCGAGTCACCACGGCTGCGACCCTTGCCCTCGAGCGTCGAGTTAGCCTCGTCGATAAAGCTCGCGACGTCGGTTATCGACTTCTTGATGGTCTTGGGCACGATGCCATGCTCCTTGTTGAAGGCCTCCTGGATCGAGCGGCGGCGCGCCGTCTCGTCGATTGCCTCGCGCATGCTGTCGGTGATCGTGTCCGCATACATGATCACCTCGCCACCTGCGTTGCGTGCCGCGCGGCCCATCGTCTGGATGAGCGAGCGACGGTTGCGCAGGAAACCCTCCTTGTCGGCATCGAGAATAGCCACGAGGCTGACCTCGGGAATGTCGAGGCCCTCGCGCAGCAGGTTGATGCCCACCAGCACGCTGATCTTACCCACGCGCAGGTCGCGGATGATCTCCACGCGGTCGAGCGTGGCCGTGTCGGAGTGCATGTAGTTGACCTTGACGCCCTCGTCGAGCAGATGGTCGGTGAGGTCCTCGGCCATGCGCTTGGTGAGCGTGGTCACCAGCACGCGCTCGCCCTTGTCGGTGCGCGTCTTGATCTCGTCGATGAGATCGTCGATCTGCCCGCGTACGGGACGCACGTCCACCTTGGGATCGAGCAGGCCCGTGGGGCGGATGACCTGCTCGACGTACTGCTGGGTCACGCGCTCCTCGTAGTCGCCGGGCGTGGCCGACACGTAGATGTACTGAGGCACGCGTTGCTCGAACTCGTCAAAGCGCAGCGGTCGGTTGTCGAGCGCCGAGGGCAGGCGGAAGCCATGCTCCACGAGCGTCACCTTGCGCGAGCGGTCGCCCTCGTACATGCCACGGATCTGCGGCACCGTCACATGGCTCTCGTCGATGAAGCAGAGCATGTCCGAGGGGAAGTAGTCGATGAGCGTGTAGGGCGGCTCGCCGGCCTTGCGGCCATCCAAGTGGCGGGAGTAGTTCTCGATGCCCGAGCAGAAGCCCATGGTCTCGAGCATCTCAAGGTCGTAGGCGGTGCGCTGCGAGAGGCGTTGCGCCTCGAGCAGGCGGTCGGCCGCCTTGAGCTCCGCCACGCGCGCCTCCAGCTCCTCGCTGATGGTCTTGAGGGCGTGGCTCACCTTGGGACGCTCGGTCACGTAGTGCGACGCCGGCCAGATGGGGATGGCGTCAAACTCGCGCACGAGCTCGCCGGTGACGATGTCAACCTCGGCAATCAGCTCAACCTCGTCGCCGAAGAAGGAGATGCGCAGCGGGTTCTCGGCGTAGGGCGGAAAGACGTCCACGGTGTCGCCACGCACGCGGAAGTGCCCGCGCTGCAGGTCGTAGTCGTTGCGGTCGTACTGGATGTCGATCAACGCATGGATGAGGTCGTCGCGCTCGAGCGGCTCGTCCTTGCTCACCGTGGGCGCCAAGCCCGCGTAGTCCTGCGGGCTGCCGATGCCGTAGATGCAGCTCACCGAGGCGACCACGATCACGTCGCGGCGCGAGAGCAGGCTTGAGGTGGCCTGGTGGCGCAGCTTCTCAACCTCCTCGTTGATCGAGGCATCCTTCTCGATGTAGGTGTCGGTCTGCGGCACGTAGGCCTCGGGCTGGTAGTAGTCGTAGTAGCTGACGAAGTAGACCACGGCGTTGTTGGGGAAGAGCTCCTTCATCTCGCTGGCAACCTGCGCGGCCAGCGTCTTGTTGGGCTCCATGATGAGCGTGGGACGCTGCGTCGCCTCGATCACCTTTGCCATGGAGTAGGTCTTGCCCGAGCCTGTGACGCCCAGAAGCGTCTGGTAGCGCAGGCCCTCCTCCACGCCGCGCGCGAGCTTCTCGATTGCCTGGGGCTGGTCGCCCGCAGGCTGATAGGGACTCACCACCTCGAGACGGACGTCCCCGGTCGTGCGGCCAAAGCGGCGCAGCTCGCCGCCAAAATGCTCAATCTGCTGAAAGGTCTCTGACATGCTCCCCCTTTGTCTAGTAAGAACTAGTGTACTATCTCCTATCAACAGCGCAAGCTGCGGATACCGTCGCGCCCTTTTGTGAGTCACCACAAGCACTTGTGTCTGGGCTGCGCGGTAGAATGCTCTAGGAAGCATTGTGGAATCGTATGGTTTGGAGAGGCACTAATGACACAGCGACGTGACGGACAGGCACAGGGCAGGGCAACGCGCGGATCGGTCGCATTGCGCGTCTTGCTTTTCATCGTCGGCCTGACCCTCATACTCTTTGGGACGGTCATAACCCTCGCCACGATAGCGATCGCCCTCGAGGACGACATGAGCATCCTGTTCCTCCTGCCGGGCAGCATTGCCTCCATCTTCGGCGGTATCTTCATCATTATCAAGCAGACGGAAATCGGCAAGGCTGACAAAGAGACCGCAGCAGCAGAGGCCGATGACGAGCGCATCGTGTCCGCGGTCCCCATTGCCGGGAACCCTCAGCAGGCTGCGCCATCGCCCTCCGACATCCCCACCCCCGTCAACTCCGAGGCGGAGGATGTGGCCCGTCTCGTGTTCAGGTCTACCGACCTGTTTGCCACCATGCGCGACCTCGCGCGTCACGCCTCGTCCGAGCGCTCAGACAAGTACCACCTGGCCACGATGCTCGAGGCGGCCGGCGTCATGGACTGGCAGGACGCCCCCGCATGCGAGGGTGGCAGACTCTCGCGCAACACGCACTTCTGGATTCGCATGCCGGTCGATGGCCTCAGCGCCGAGAACTACGACACCCTTATCTCCGCAGAGGCTGCTCTCAACGTCAACCAGGATCTGCCGCGCATAGCCAAGCGCCCGCTCACCGATTCCGCCGCCGAGGACGCAAGCCTCAAGCTCATGCGCGAGATGGTCGCGCAGCGCATCGACCACGGCCCGCTGACGGCCGAGGGGCTACGCGCGTGCTATCACGACGAGACCGCCACCGGCAACGGGGACTGGCTCGTGCGCTCGGTCGTCTGCAATGCCGCCGAGTGCGTGCGGACCCCCTTCCGTGTGGTCTACGACCTGCGCGTCAACATCAGGAGGGGTCTCGTGGTGCTGGGCCTCGAGGCTCCACGTCCCGCTTGCTTCGCGATCTTCACAGCCGACAAGGGGGAGCAGGCCACCTATGCGCGCGCCTATGCCCTGCGCCTCTCCACCCTCTTGGCCGCCCACGCCTTCGAGGCCTCCGACCGCGTGACGCGCGTGGTGGTCAACTGCCACGAGCATGACTCCGAGGAGACGATCCTCTCGCTGGACATCACCGCCAAGGTGCTCGAATCCCTCACCAAGGTGACAAAGAAGTCCATCCTCGACGAGGGCTTCCCCACCGACGAGCACATCCGCGCCCAGATTGATGGCGAGGCATGGCTTGCTCCGGTGGAGCCCTTCGTGGCCCTCAGTTCGCCGGAGGCGCTGCCCGACGGCGCAGAGATCTATCCCGAGCTCGACACGCGCGCCACCTCCGAGGCCGTCGTCCGCAACTGCGGGGCAAAGCGCGTCTGTGACCTGGGCATCAACGAGAACGCCATCCGCATCGCCTGCTGGAAGAAGATTCGCGACGAGCTCGGCGACAAGGTGGAGACGGCCGTCTCGGCCCTCGTCGCGGCGCGCGACGCTGCCACCGACATCACCGTGGCCGAGGCCTGCAACCGCACGATGCAGGCGCTCATCAACGGCGAGGTGGAGCTGGAGAACCACGACGACCTGGCCAAGCTCTTCATCGATGGGTCGTCGCTCGACCGCGCGGTCTCACGCGCCATCGACCTGCTGGACGACGAGAACGGACACGAGGACCCCGAGGCCGCCCTCTCCTTGCTAGAGAACGCCCTCTCCCCCATCGACGACATGGGCGCCTACCTCGACGACGACGCCTGCGTGTACCGTTACTTCGGCTCCGTCCAGGAGCGCATCAACCACAACCTCGTCATCGACGAGGGCGGCCGCGAGATCCGTCTGGTACCCGACGCCTACTTCAACGCCCATGCCAACGCCTCGATCGCGCTCGGCATGCTGGGCAAGAACGATGAGGCTCTCGCACATGCAGACACCTGCATACGCCTCGCTCCCACGTCAACCTATGCCGCCCTGCGCAGGGTGCGCGTGCTCGAGTCCGAGTCGCGCATCTACGAGGCGGCCGACCTCATCATCAAGACCCTTCACCATGCGATCACGCCACGCGACGCGTCCGTATGCCACTACCGCCTTGCCTACATGGAGTGGAAGCTTGGCCGCGAGGACCTCGCTGCAGCCTGCTACGTGCGCTCCATGACCTGGCACAACTCGCCGGTGGCCTCTCAGGCACGCGAAGAGCTCGATGACCTCGTCAAGTCCATCCCAAGCCTCGAGCGCCCGACGGAGGAGCAGGCCGACGCACTGCTCGCTCGCGAGGGCATCCCCCTGGGCTGCGTGCGCAGTGACGGCGAGCGCCTGCTTGGTGCCGCCGTGGCATGCATGGATGACGGCGCGCTCTACTCGGCGCAGCCGGTCATGGCATCGATCTTCGAGATGAACGGTGACGACGTGGTTATGGGCGTCTATCGCTCGCTCAGCGTCGACGTGTAGAGCTGCTGATAACGCTCGTAGGTCTTGTTCACGCGCTTCAGGTAGAGAGCCGTCTCGGGAAACTTGATTGCCTCGGCGATGTCTCCGCCCTCGGCGAGCCACTCCCCGACCGACCCGGGGCCTGCGTTGTAGGCGGCAATGACCTCGTCCGTGGATCCCAGCTGTGACTGCAGCTGGGAGAGGTACGCGCAGCCATACTCGATGTTGGTCGCAGGATCGGTGAGGTTCTCCGGGTCATAGCCCCAGACGTCCACATAGCCGTAGTTGGCAAGCTCGGATGAGGTGTCAGGCATGAGCTGCATGAGGCCTACGGCTCCTGCGTCCGACATGGCCGCGCTGTCCCAGTTGGACTCGCACTTGATGACCGCGCATACCAGAAGCGGATCGACCCCGTGGCGCTCGGATGACTCGAGAATGGCCTGTTCGTAGCTCACCGGATACAGATACTGCCGTGCGAGCGCACCGGGCAGACGTACAAAACCCAGGCTGAGTCCTGCGATGAGCAGCATGGTCATGATGGGTATCGTGCGGTACCACTTCCAAAAACGCGTCTTTGCCATGTCACTCACCTCCTTTGTGAGCCTCGTGCCAGGCATGCACCTGCGCAACCAGCTCGTCATATGTTCCTGTGTTCGTGATGATGGTGTCCGCATGGGCACGCAGCCACTCGTCGGTGGGCTGGTTGGCCGCACGCGCGTCAAAGTCCTCCCCGGTCATGCCTCGCCCGATCGCACGCACGCGTCTGAGCTCCACAGGGCAGTCAACCAGCACGGTCTCATCGGCGAGACTCCGCATGGCGTCGGCACGGTCGAGCAGCGGAATCTCCACCAGGCAAATCTCGGGGGCGGCTGGATCGCCAGCAAGAGCGACAAGGCGCTTCTCGAGGAGCTTCGCGATGGCTGGCAGCTCTATCTGCTCAAGGCGCGCAGCATCCTCACTCGTAGCAAACGCGCGCGCCGCCAACAGGCGACGGTCGATTACGCCCCTCTCGTCGAGAAGATCCATGCCAAAGGCGCGGGCAACCTCGAGCGTCGTCGGCGAGCCAGGCTGCAAGACCTCCCGCGAGAGCTGGTCGAGATCGATGCGACGACAACCGAGCCGCTCCAGCTCATGGGCCACCGTCGACTTACCTGAGCCTATGCCCCCCGCAAGAAAAACCGTGCGCATGAAGCCTCCGCTAGGAGCGGGCGTCAAACTTCTCGTGACAGGAGGGGCAGGTCACGCGAATCTTGCCCTTGCCGCGCGGGACGCGAACCTTCTGCCCGCAGTTGGGGCAGGTGAGATGACGATAGTTGCGCGTCTCGTCGATGCTTGCCTTGGGGTTGCGCACCCAGCTGGCAACCGGCGCGACGATCTTGAGAAAGGCGCGATTCTCAGCACGACGCTGTGCGAGGTTCTTCGAGGAGGTGCGCCAGCAGGCGTACAGAGCTGCCACCAGGGCAAGCACGCTCACGATCTGGTTGCGCGCAAAGATGTTGATGACAAGCAGCACGACCGAGACGCCCAGAGCGAAGTTGCCCAGCGCGTCGGCGCCATTGCGGCCCCGCATCCAGTTGGTAATGCGATCGATGAGAGCCTGCTTATCCATATACAACCACCCGATGCTTTCTGCTCTGACGCACGTGCCTGGTGCGCTTTTGACCATGTGAACTATGTTGCCCGATATAGGCCGTCTTTAACCTATAACATACGCAGCAACATGCGATTATCGCAAAGAAGCACGACGCCCGCCACATGCTGGACAAGAAGAGCATCAACCGACGAGTTGGTAGTAGGATGTTACAGCGATCTGTCCCCCGTCATAAAAGGGGGCCGCCCGAAGGCGACCCCCTACTCAAGCGATATGTGACGCTGAGTTACTCCTCGACGGGAGCCTCCTCGTCCTCGGGCTTGTCGATCGGCTTGACCTCAACCTCGACGCCCAGCGTCTCGGCGGCAGCCTTCATCGACAGGGAGATGCGACGACGGTCGAGGTCGATCTCCATGACCTTGACCTGCACGGTGTCGCCCACAGCGCAGACCTGCGCGGGAGCGTCGACGTGCTGCTTGGCCATCTCGGAGATGTGCACCAGGCCCTCAACACCATCGCCGAGGTCGACGAAGGCGCCAAAGGTGACAAGCTTGGTGACGGTACCCTCGACGATAGCGCCGACCGGGTACTTCTTGACGAGCGTGCGCCAAGGATCCTCGGTGGTCTGCTTGAGACCGAGGGAGATACGCTCGCGGTTGAGGTCGACGTCGAGAACCTGAACCTCGACCTCCTGGCCGACCTTGACGACCTCGGAGGGATGGTTGACATGGTTCCAGGAGAGCTCGGAGATGTGGATCAGGCCGTCGATGCCACCGAGGTCGACGAATGCGCCGAAGTCGACGATGGAGGAGACGACGCCCTTGAGCCTCATGCCGCTCTGCAGCTTGGAGAGGATCTCGGAGCGCTCGGCCTTGCGGGCCTCCTCGAGCACGACGCGACGGGAGAGGACGACGTTGTTGCGGTTGCGGTCCATCTCGATGACGCGGGCCTCGATGCGGGTGCCCATGTAGGCGGTGAGGTCCTTGACGCGACGAAGGTCGACCAGGGAGGCAGGCAGGAAGCCGCGCAGGCCGATGTCAAGAATCAGGCCGCCCTTGACAACCTCGATGACCTCGCCCTCGACGTTCTCGCCAGCGTTGAACTTCTCCTCGACGCGGTTCCAGGCACGCTCGTACTCGGCGCGCTTCTTGGAGAGGATCAGGCGACCCTCCTTGTCCTCCTTCTGCAGGACGAGCGCCTCGATCTCGTCGCCCAGGGCAACGATCTCGGACGGGTCGACGTCCTTGCGGATGGAGAGCTCACGCGAAGGAATGACGCCCTCAGACTTGAAGCCGATGTCAAGCAGGACTTCATCGTGCTCGATCTTGACGACGGTACCAGTAACCAGGTCTCCCTCGTCAAATGCGGTGATGGTGCCGTCGATGAGCTGGTTCATTTCCTCATCGGACACGTCGTCCAGAGAGAAGATGGACGAGTTCTGAATCTCACTCAAAGGTGGACCCCTTTCGGAAACGGGGCCCCGATCACCATGATGGCTGCCGTGGGCGTTGGGCTCGTGCCCGGTCGCGGTTGGAAACTTACATGCTTCTCGGGGGCCGACAGATACAGTTGCATGAGCATCCTACTCATGCGCTCTTAAGAGTACTCGTTTCGACCTCCACATTTCAAGCATCAGCCTAGGATTTCTTAAGATATGACGGTTTGTCACACGACTAAAATTTGCCATGTTCCGCCGCATTCGCGAAGGCTGTCGCTCAGTCGAACTATGCTCCTCTTATGCTCTCCGCTTTTGAACTCGCGGCAACGCATGCCGTATCATGGACGAAACACCACCTCGCATAGGGAGTCACCATGGACGCCGCCGCTTACGACAAGCACATCGCCATCCTGCAGGAGGAGCTCGTCTGCGCACTCGGATGCACCGAGCCCATCGCCGTGGCCTACGCCTCGGCCCTCGCCCGCGCCGTGCTGGGAGATGTGCCTGAGCATGTCAACGTGGCCTGCAGCGGCAACATCATCAAGAACGTCAAGAGCGTGACCGTCCCCAACTCCGGGGGCATGCGCGGCATCGAGGCCGCAGCCCTGCTGGGCGTCGTGGGTGGCGAGGAGACCCGTGCGCTCGAGGTGCTCGAGGCCGTGACCGAGGCCGACCGCATCCGCACCAAGGCCCTGCTCGAGGAGGACATCTGCTCGGTGAGCCTGGTGGAGGACGTGCCCAACCTCTACGTGCGCACCGTCGCCATCGCAAACGGCCACACAGCCGTCGCCTGCATCGAGGAGCGCCACACCAACGTGACCGAGCTCACCCTCGACGGCAAGCCCGTCTCGCTCGGCGACGTGTACCAGCCGGCAAGCTATCACGCCGAGGTCACCGACGATCCCCGTGCCACCATCTCGCTTGCCTCCATCTGGGAGTTCGCACGCACCGTCAAGCTGGAGGACGTGGACGAGCTCATCACCGGGCAGATTGAGACCAACAAGGCCATTTCCGACGAGGGCCTGCGCAACAGGTGGGGTGCCAACATCGGAAGCACTCTTCTCAGGACCCGCTCCAACGACATCACCTGCAAGGCGCGCGCCAGCGCGGCGGCAGGCTCCGACGCGCGCATGAGCGGCTGCGCCATGCCCGTAGTCATCTGCTGCGGTAGCGGCAACCAGGGCATCACCTGCTCGATGCCGGTGCTTGAGTACGCCCACGAGCTCTGGGCTAGCCACGAGGACCTCGTCCGCGCGGTGGTGCTCTCCGACCTCACGGCGGTGCACGTCAAGTACTACGTGGGTGAGCTCTCGGCCTTCTGTGGCGCGGTCAGCGCGAGCTGCGGCGCCGGCGCGGGCATCTGCATGCTGCGCGGCGGCACCTTCGAGCAGTACGAGGCCACCGTGGTCAACACGCTGGTCAACGTCGGCGGCATCGTGTGCGACGGCGCCAAGCCGAGCTGCGCCGCAAAGATCAGCGCGGCGGTCGACGCAGCCATTCTTGGCTGCGACCAGGCGCTGACCGGCGAGAGCTTCAAGCCCGGCGACGGCCTGGTGGGAGACACGCCGGAAGAGTCGATCCGTGCGATGGGCTACGTGGGTCGCGTGGGCATGCATCCCACCGACGTGGAGATCCTGAACATCATGATTGGCAAGACCGACGTGTAAAAGCCCGGGGCGGGGCTATCGTTGTCCCGCCCAACAAACTCGGCCCTCGGGACGCAAAGGCTAGCCCAGACAGAACCCGAACACCACGTGCAGGGAGGTCTCCGGGCTTGCGTCGGCGTTCTGCAGCGAGCCGTCTACGTACACGTAGTGGGGATAGCCAGACGGGTCGACGGTGCGGGTCCACCAGCTGTACCCCTCCTCGGTCTCCGGGTCGTTCAGGACCAGCGTGTCGTTGGCGATGTCGTCGCTGCTCACATCGTTGCGATAGTAGTAGAGGTACTTCTTCGCAGAGCTGGCGCCGTGCGTCTTGGACTCCTCCTGCGCGAGGGCCTGGTTGCTGGCCATGATTCCCTCGGCGTCCATCCATGCGCTCTCAAAGCCCCACTCGGGAGCCCCGCCCAACTCGACCACCGACGGTACCCAAAGCTTGTAGGCGTTGGTCTCGATCGTCGGGACGGCCGGCGCCTCCTCCACCACGGTGCAGGCCTTGTTGACGGGCGTCACCAGCTCCTGGACCTCCTTGGGGAGCTGCCCGAACACGTCGTTGTCGAGCATGGTAGCCAGCTGCGAGCCGGCAAACGAGAGGCGCGTGGAGTCCTCCGCGGGCGTGTCAAAGGCGGACTCGAAGGAGGCGTTCGTGCTGATGAAGGTCATGCCCACGTAGCGCTCCTCTCCCCCCTCGTCGGTCGTGACGTCGGACATCACGTCCACCAGGCGCATCTCACAGGTCTGGTCGCCCACCTCTATCGTCTTGACATCGTCGTTGCCGGTGAGAAGCCCATAGGCGTTCGCGATGCGGAAGCCATAGTCGCGGTTCTTGGTGGCGGCGATCACCTGCGCGAGCTCGGCGAGCTGCTGCCAGGTGTAGCCCTCCTTGTCGTAATCCGCAGCGTTCTCCATACCCAAGGCATTGGGAGTAACCCCAATCTGCTGGGCCAGGCAGCCCGGATCGGCTGCCAGGGGATACTCGAGACCCACCGCCTCGTCGTATCCCACCCAGAGCTCGCCGCGGACCGAGAGGTGCCTGCCCACGAGGCTCCCCCACAGCTGGTCGTCAATCGCCACGCCCTGCTTGGCAGGGTCGCTGTTGTGGTTACCCGCATAGAGCACCACGGCGTCAGTGGTCGCCTTGTCCTCGTGGAGGCCCGCCGCCGAGTAGAGCATGCTGAAGTCGGTCTTTTGGTCGAGCCTGAGCACGTAGAACGATGCGGTCTGCTGCTCGTCGGAAGCCTCATCTGCGGCTGCATCTGCCTCTGCAGCCGCTTCCGCTTCTGCGGCCTTCTCAACCTCCGCTGCCTCTTCCGCCTCTGCCGTCGCGTCATCGGCCGCGTCCGTGGCAGCGGCATCCATCTCAACGGTCACAAGCTCGATCGTTCCGTCCAGGACGATGGCGTTGGAGACGCCTGGGAAGCCGTAGCGCGCCTGGATGAAGGGAGTCTCCTCGAGCGGGGTCGCCTGCTGGCCCGATGCGCTTTCCTTCTGCTGAGCTCCCGCACAGCCAGCAAGCGTCAGCAGGGTCAGGAGGCACGCGGCAACGCATGCCGCAATCTTGCACCTCAGCTGGGAAGCGTCATGGGAACGGGAGACAACGCTGCAGGTAGACATGGTCGTCCAATCATGTGAGGTGGACAGCAGGTATCGCGTCGGGGATGTCGCTACCATCCTACCTTCTCGGGTCGCCATGCAAGTGATGCTGCCATACCACCGTTACATTTTGCCGTTTGACGGACAGTGCCGAGTAACCAAACACTGTAGCCCCTTCAGCCACCAAGCACTTGTACTACCCGGCAAAGCCCTCGTCCTCGAGCAGGTTTCCCCCGTCCGCAGCGGTGGTTGCCAGCTCGTCGCAGCGCTCGTTGAGCTCGTGGCCGGCGTGGCCCTTGACCCAGACCCAGCTCACCTGGTGCGGTGCCTTGGCACTGAGCAGACGCTGCCAGAGGTCCACGTTCTTGACCGGCTGCTTGTTGGCCGTCTTCCAGCCACGCTTGATCCAGCCCTCAATCCAGTGCTGTTTGAAGGCATTGACCACGTACTGCGAGTCCGAGTGCACCTCCACCGCGCAGGGGCGCAGCAGCGCCTCGAGCGCGACGATGACCGCCAAGAGCTCCATGCGGTTGTTGGTGGTCAGCCGATAGCCTGCCGAGAGCTCCTTGCGATGCTCCCCTCCTGCGGGATCGGTGTAGAGCAGCACTGCCCCGTAGCCTCCGTTGCCGGGGTTGCCCCGTGCGGCGCCATCGGTGTACACCACCACCTGCTGCAGGCTCTGCCCTGCCCCGGCCACGCTACTTGGCCTCCGCCCAGTTGGCGCCCACGGAGACGTCGGCCACCAGCGGAACGCGCAGCTCGGCCACGCCCTCCATCGTCTCGCGCACCAGCTGCGACAGTGCCTCGACCTCGGTCTCGGGGACCTCGAAGTCCAGTTCGTCGTGAATCTGCAGCACCAGCTTGGCCGCTAGGCCCTCCTCGTGCAAGCGCTCGGCAACCCTCACCATCGCGATCTTGATGATGTCGGCGGCGGTGCCCTGCATGGGGTGGTTCATGGCCGTGCGCTCGGCAAACGAACGCAGCTGGAAGTTGCGGCTGTCGATGTCCTTGGTGTAGCGCTTGCGGCCGTACATCGTGGACACGTACTTGTTCTTCTTGGCAAAGGCCACCTGCCCATCCAAGAACGCGCGCACGCCAGGATAGGCCTCGAAGTAGCGGTCGATCATCTGCTGCGCCTCGTTGCGGCTGATCTTGAGGGAACTCGCAAGGCCAAAGGCCTGCTGACCGTACACGATGCCAAAGTTGACCGCCTTGGCGCGGCTGCGCAGCTGCGGGCTCACCTGGTCCACCGGAACGCCGAACACGCGGGCCGCCGTGGCCGCATGGAAGTCCTCGCCCTCGTTGAAGGCCGCCACCAGGTGCTCGTCGGCGGAGAGGTGCGCAAGCAGGCGCAGCTCGATCTGCGAGTAGTCGCAGGCGAGAAAGACGCTGCCCTCGGGCACGGTGAAGGCCGTGCGCACGCGATGGCCGAGCGCCGAGCGCGTGGGGATGTTCTGCAGGTTGGGCTCGGAGCTGGACAGGCGCCCCGTGGCCGCGACTGTCTGGTTGAGCGAGGTGTGGATGCGTCCGTCGGCCTTGATGAGCGTAGGCAGGGCATCGAGGTACGTGCTCCTGATCTTGGCGCGCTCGCGGTAGTCGAGTACGTCGGCCACCACGGGGTTATAGCTCAAATCGCCGAGCACCTTGGCGTTGGTGGAATAGAAGCCCGTGCGGGTTTTCTTGAGGCCATAGGTCGGAAGCCCGAGCACGTCAAAGAGCACGTGGGAGAGCTGCATCGGGGAGTCGATGTTGAACTTCTCCCCCGCCGCCTCGTGGATGCGCGCGACCATCTGGTCAATCTCGATGCCGAGCTCTGCGGACTGCTCCTGCAGCACGCTCGCGTCGGCATGCAGGCCCGTACGCTCCATCCCGAGCAGCACCGGCAGAAGCGGCATCTCGATGTCGCTCATGAGGGAGGCCGAGCCGTCCTTCTCGAGCGCGTCGGTCAGCACCTGACGCAGGGCATAGGCACCCGCAGCCTCGAGCGCCGCCTGCGGGAGCTCGTCGGTAGGCTCGGGCAACGTTGTCTGCAGATAGTGGCTCACAAGGTCGGGCACGCCGAAGGACGCCACCTGCACCTGGTCGGAATCGAGCAGGTAGGCTGCAACGCCCGTGTCAAAGATACGCTCGGGCGAGACCTCGTACGGCTCAAAGAGCGCCGGAAGCGACGAGTCGGACGGGCAAGCCGTGTGCAGCACGGCCTTGACGTCGCCCGCAACCAAGCGGCCCTCGCGCACGATGCGCGCGAGCAGCGCCAGGGCGTCATCACCCTCGGCGCGTGCCAGCGAGGCGCGCGTGGCAAACCAGAGCACCACGGGCTTCTGCTCCTCCTCACCCAGAAGCAGACTCATCTGGCCGCGCTTCTTGGGTGCGTCCTGAGCCTCGACGGCAACGGCAACCCAGCTCCCCGTGACCAGGGCCGCACGCACCTCGTTGGTGTCCTCCACCACGGCGGGGACACTGAACGAGGGTGCCACAGCGGCAGCCTCCTGCCCACCGAGGCGCACGAGGCGCGAGGTCATGCCAGTGAACCCGAGCGCACTAAAGGCCGCGACCACGTCTGCCGGGTCGAAGGTGGGGAACTTCGCGTCCGCAAGCTCGAGCTCGATGGGTGCGTCCGTGCGGATGGTGGCAACCTTGCGCGAGAGCAGCGCGTCATCGATGTGTGCGCGCAGGTTCTCGCCCATCTTGCCCTTGACCTCGTCGGCGTGGGCGATGACCTCGTCCAGGCTGCCGTACTGCACGATGAGCTGCGACGCCTTCTTGGGACCGATGCCCGGAACGCCGGGGATGTTGTCGGAGGTGTCGCCCTTGAGGCCGTAGAAGTCGGGCACCAGCTCGGGCGTGATGCCGTGGTAGAGGTCGTCGACGCTCTCCGGCGTCATGATCACCACGTCGGACACACCCTTCTTGGTGGAGACGATCTTGACGTTTTCGGTGGCCAGCTGGTACATGTCACGGTCGCCCGTGAAGAGGTACATGTCGTAGCCGGCCGCCTCGCCGCGGCGGGCCAGCGTGCCCAGGATGTCGTCGCCCTCCCAGCCCTCGAGCTCCGCCACGGGGACATCGAGCGCGCCAAGAAGCTCCTTGACCATGGGGAACTGCTCGCGCAGAGCAGGGTCCATCGGCGGGCGCTGGGCCTTGTACTGCGGCAGCATGTCCATGCGCACCTGCGGCTTGCCCTTGTCGAAGGCGCAGATGACGCCGTCGGGCTGGAAGGTCTCCACCAGCTTGATGAACATGTTGAAGAAGCCGAACAGCGCGTTGGTGGCGCGGCCGTCCGGAGCGCTCATGGGCTGTCGGATGGCATGGAACGCGCGGTGCATGAGCGAGTTTCCGTCGATGACGGCGATGGTGCGGCGCGCGGGAGCTGCGGTCTCGGACATGGATGATCCTCTCAAGTCGGGTGCTCACGATTGTACCGCGCACGCCCGACAAGAGTCAGACCGTGACGGCTAATACATGAGGGGCGACGCCACCCTGACGTCGCCCCCCTGTCGCACTTGAAATGTGGCTGCTAGTCTTGGTCGGCCTTGATCTGCTCGCGAAGGGCTGCGAGCGCGCGGTCCACGTCGGTATCGGTGTGCGTGGTTGCCTGCGGGGCCTGCTGCGAGGCCGCCTGCGTCGCGGCAAGCAGCTCCTCGAAGGGATCGGTCTCGGCAACCCTCTGCGCCTCGACCTTGCCCTCGGCCTCGGCGAGATCCCAGTCCAGACGCTCCTCCTGCTTGCGCAGCGACTCAGCCGCGCCGCCGGTCGACGAGCTCGAAACCTCCCCGGCGGCCTCGGTCGCGCGCACCGTGACCTCCTTGGCATTGATGAGCGCCATCTTGGCCTGGAGCTGGTTGATGCCGTCCTCCAGCTCTGCCAGGCGCTTCCGGAAGGCATCGGCCACCTTGTGGGCCTGGTCATAGAGCTCCTGTGGCCCCTTGAGGCGGTCGAGCAGGTCCTGTCGTCTCGACAGGGCCAAGCGTGCATCGTCCTCGTTGCCGGCGGCCAGGGCCTTGCGCGCGACCTTGTGCCAGCGCTCGGCCTCGTGGGCGAGCTGCTCGACGCGCGAGCGAGCCTGCGCCTCAGCCTCGTAGACCTCCGTCGAGTCGCGCTTGAGGCTCGCGTAGGTGACCATGGCGTCAGCTATGGCCTGCTTCACGGCCTTCTCGGGGTCCTCGTACTTCTCGCGCAGCTCGCTCACCTCGGTCCGGGCGAGAAGCCGGATGCGCTCCATAATCGATGCCATTGCATGTCCCTTCCGTCCGCAGGGCGGCACGCAGCTAGTCGGTGCCGTACTTCTTCTCGAGCTCCTCCAACTCGGAGGCCACCGACGGCACCTCGCTCGCACCGCTCGAGCCCGATGTGCCCGTCGAGCTCGTTGTGCCGGTGGCGCTCGAGGACACCGGGGTCTCCGCGAGTTTGCGGGCGGCCTCGTACTCCTCCTTCTTGCGCCTGCTCGTACGCGAGACGACGATGCCGATGATCACCGCCGCGCCAGCCGCGGTCAGGCCCAGCACGAGCACGCGCGCCTTGCTGTTGGAGGTCTTGGCCGTCTCCTCGTAGTCGAACATGATGGTGTCAGCCGACTCGGTGAAGACCTTGGCAAAGTACTCGCTGTCGTCGAGGCTCGTGTCCGTGTACCAGTGGTTGATCTCGTCCGCGATGATGTTGCGCGCCTCCTCGTCGATGACCGACTGCGCCGAGCGGCCGGCCACGATGTAGTAGGCGTACTCGCTCTCGGAGTACTCGACGAAGGCGACCACGGTGTGCCCGTCGTCAGAGAACTGCTCGTCGTAGATGTCGTTGACCCAGTCCTCGGCCTCCTCGTCGGTGAAGTCGGTCTCGCCATCCACGTCGTTTGCGATGACGAGGTAGGGCTGCGAGCCAGTCTTGTTATAGAAGTAGCGCATGGCGGAGACGACCTCGGACTCGTCGTCGAGCCAGTCCGCCCGGTCGTCGATCCACTTCTTTGACAGGTCGCACTCGGATTTGGCCAGCTTCTCATGGGTGTGGGTCACCTGCGTGATCTGGGAGGACGAACCGCCGCCGCCAAAGCCAGAGGTCGACCCAAACGACTGCACAAGAGCCATGACGATGGCGAGGACGATCAGGATCAGCAGGAGCTTGAGCATGAAGCCGCCGCAGCCCAATCCCGCACCAGAGCTGTAGCCACCAGTGTATCCACCACCGGTGTAGATGGGTCCGCCGTACCAGGTCCTGCGCCTGTAGCCACCATACCAGGGGCGAGGCCTTGGCGGTGGCGGGGGCGGCGGGGTCGGACGCCCGTATCCACCGTAGTCGTTGCGGCGTGAGCTCGGACCGCCAAACGCACCACCCGGACCGCTGAACGAACCGGCACCGCGATGCATCGAGGATCCCGAGGAGCCCCTGCTGCTACTGCTGCGATAGCTGCTCTTGCCTGCCGAGCGGCTCGCTCCGCCGACGCGTCCGGACGTCACTCCGCGTGAGCTGCTATGCGAGCTGCCTCCGCCGCTGCGACCTCCGCCTCTTCCCATGAGAACCTCCTTGGGACCTGCCCAGCGCGGGCAAAGTCAAACGTTTGACGGCACCATCATACTGGAGCGCAGTCTCTTATGGTGGTTTATACCCCTTTCGCTCGGTCTGCGTCATGGCACGGGCGGCAACCCCAAGTCGAGTGCACCACGGGCGGGATTGTCTTGCCCATCCGCCCCACGCACGTCGTAACGAGCGCGTTTCTCTTTTGTGGTGTCGGACAGCCCTTCACCCTCGTGAAACATTGTGCGGATAAGGTTGGAGCATACCCGCAGAGTACCTGTGTCTGATAAGGTACGTGCCTAATAGCAAAAAAGTGCCCACTGCGTCGAGCAAAAGGAGATGCACATGGCAAAGGACAAGGTCAGCGCCGAGTGGGGCGAGCTGCTCTTTGACGACCAAGACATGCAGGAGCGCCTGCCCAAGCCCACCTACAAGGAGCTGATGCGCGTCATCAAGGATGGCAAGCCGCTCGACCTCGACATCGCAAACGAGGTCGCCCACGCCATGAAGGAGTGGGCGCTCGAGAAGGGCGCCACGCACTTCACCCACTGGTTCCAGCCGCTCACGGGCATCACGAGCGAGAAGCACGACAGCTTCCTCACGCCCAACGGCGACGGCACGATCCTCATGGCCTTCTCAGGCAAGGAGCTGGTGCAGGGCGAGCCCGACGCCTCGAGCTTCCCCTCAGGCGGCCTGCGTGCCACCTTCGAGGCCCGCGGCTACACTGTATGGGACCCGATGAGCCCCGTCTTCATCAAGGACGAGGTGCTCTGCATTCCCACCGCCTTCGTCAGCTACACCGGCGAGGCGCTCGACAAGAAGACGCCGTTGCTGCGCAGCCAGAACGCCCTTGAGGTGCAGGCCAAGCGCGTGCTCGCCCTCTTCGGGCACGAGCCGCACCGCGTGAAGACCACCATCGGCCCGGAGCAGGAGTACTTCCTCATCAAGGAGGAGGACTACCAGGCGAGGCCTGACCTGATCCTCACCGGCCGCACGCTCTTTGGCGCGGAGCCCTCCAAGGGCCAGGAGCTTGACGAGCACTACTTTGGCGCCATCCGCCCCACGGTCAACGAGTTCATGAAGGAGCTCGACGACGAGCTGTGGAAGCTGGGCATCCCCGTCAAGACCAAGCACAACGAGGTCGCCCCCTGCCAGCACGAGCTCGCGCCCGTATACGAGGACGGCTCCACTGCCATCGATGACAACCTTCTCACGATGGAGAAGATGAAGCTTCTGGCCAGCCATCACGGCCTGGTCTGCCTGCAGCACGAGAAGCCCTTCGAGTACGTCAACGGCTCGGGCAAGCACAACAACTGGTCCATCGCCGCCGATGGCAAGAACCTGCTCGAGCCGGGCTTGCATCCCGAGGACAACCTGCAGTTCCTGCTCTTCCTCTCGTTCCTGATCGCCGCCGTCGACGACCACGCCGACCTGCTGCGCATGAGCGTGGCCTCGGCCGGCAACGACCATCGCCTGGGTGCCAACGAGGCTCCTCCGGCGGTCGTGTCGGTCTTCTTGGGCGATGCGCTCACCCCGGTCGTCGAGGCGCTCATCCACAAGGAGCATGCCACCGCAACCGAGGCCGAGCTCATGGACCTGGGCGTCCCGCAGCTGCCGGCCGTCCTGCGCGACAACACCGACCGCAACCGCACGAGCCCCTTCGCCTTCACGGGCAACAAGTTCGAGTTCCGCATGCCGGGCTCTCGCCAGAACCTCTCCGACTGCAACGTGGTCATCAACACCGCCGTCGCCGAGCAGTGCGAGCGCTTCGTGGACTACGTGGCCGCCCGCAGCGACGAGGACTTCAAGCAGG
Source organism: uncultured Coriobacteriaceae bacterium (assembly GCA_902790135.1). Classification (GTDB taxonomy): domain Bacteria; phylum Actinomycetota; class Coriobacteriia; order Coriobacteriales; family Atopobiaceae; genus UBA1367. The sequence goes on along the minus strand of CADAQM010000008.1, from coordinate 85,247 downwards.
TGGCCATGCGCTTCGTGCGCCACACCTTCCGCGACCACCAGCGCATCATCTTCGACGGCAACGGTTACTCCGACGAGTGGGAGGCCGAGGCCGCGCGTCGCGGACTGCCCAACCTCAAGACCACGCCCGACGCCATCGGCGCCATCATGGACCCCGATAACATCGCGCTGTTCGAGCGCTATGGCGTGCTCAACGAGCCCGAGTGCCACGCGCGCTACATCGCCAAGGCGGAGCAGTACGGCAAGCTCATCAACATCGAGGCCAACACCATGGTCCACATGGCGCGCCACCTGTACATCCCCGCCATCTCCGAGTACTCGGGCAACCTGGCGACCAGCGTCGCCACCAAGGCCGAGTTGGGCATCGTCTCCGCCGCCGAGAAGGACATCATCCAGCGCCTCACCGCGGGCCTCGACGAGATCTATCGCCTGGCAGACGAACTCGAGAAGGTGGCCAAGGTTGCCAACGCGAAGTCCAACCCCACCGAGCAGGACGCACTTTGCCGCGACGAGGTCATCCCTGCCATGAGCGCCCTGCGCAAGATCGTGGACGAGATGGAGACGATCTGCGGCGGCGACTACTGGCCCGTCCCCAGCTACAACGACATGCTCTTCTACGTCTAACGCAAAAGAACGCAGACAAACGCAAGCGGGACCCAGTCCAAACGACCGGGTCCCGCTTTTTGTACGGTTTGATGTCCGCCTAGCGTCCCTGGGCATGCGGGTGCGAGGTCAGGTGCCAACCGTGGCAGTACTCGCAGCGGTAGCACGAGAGGCCGCGCGTGCCGTGCTGGGCACAGAGCTCGATGGCCTCGAGCGCGTCCACACGGGTGGCATAGCGCTGCTTGCGCTCGCAGCCACGCTCGCGACGGGCAGCCTCGCGTCGTTCGGAGAGCTTGTCCTGGGAGCGCCGCTCGCGACCATAGAGGTCGTCCAGGCCGCCAAGCTGAGCCCTGAACTCGGCTATCTTCTTCTGCTGGGCTGAGCGCTTCCTGCTTCCCATGACCGCCCCTAGCTCAGAAAGGCACGCAGGCCGATGCACACCAGCACGATGCCGCCCACCACCTCGGCGCGGTCACCCAGAAGGCGGCCCAGCTTCTTGCCGATGAAGAGCGCCACCACGCAGCACAGCGCCGTCGTACAACAGATGATCGCCGACGAGGCCCAGATGTCGACGGCCTGGGCCCTCAGGCTCACGCCGACAGCAAAGGCGTCGATGGCGGTTGCCACCGCCTGAAAGAGCAGCGTGGCGATGGTGAGGCGCGCGTTGGGACGCTCGATGGGTTCATCCTCGGGGGCGAGAAGCGCCTCCACGCCCTCGCGAATCATATTGCCACCGATGATGCCCAGGATGACGAGAGTGACGATGCCTGCGTAGCGCTCGATGAGCTCCGCCGCGACGCTCCCCAGAAAGTAGCCGAAGAGCGGCATGCCTCCCTGGAAGAGCCCAAAGAAGATGGGCATCAGTGCCAGACGCCTGCGCCGCTCGTTGTCATAGACAAAGGTGTTGGAGATCGTGACAGAGAATGCGTCCGCAGACAGGGCAAGCCCCAGTAGTAGTATCTCCGCAAGACCCATGTATGCTCCATCCCCTCGACATGAGTTTTAGAGTGTAGCGTATCTTGCCTTGAGCAACCCAAAGACGCCCACCATGCGCTACCCTTTAGTCAAACCTACATGGATTTCACTCCGCCGCACCCCAGCGAAAGGGCATGACATGCCTGCCATAATCACCCATCACCTCTTTGGCGAGGACGCCTCGCGGCGCCTGCCAGCCGGGCTTGTCTTTGGCGAGGAGGAGCTCCTCGCGTTTCTTCTTGCAAACCAGGGGCCCGATCCCTACTACTTCTGCTTCAGCGCCACGCCGATAGCAATCCAAGCCTGCCATGCATTTGCCGCCCAGATGCACGAGGACCACGTAGTCGATGCCCTCATGGCCGCCCGCGAGAGCGTGTCGCACCTCCCTCAGGAGGATCAGGGCCTTGGCAAGGCCTTTGTGCTGGGACTTCTCGCCCACTACCTGCTGGACAGCGAGGCCCATGCCTTCATCCAGGTGCAGGAGGATGCCATCTGCAGCGCCGACCCAGACCTTGCGGACGCCCACGACCAGGTGCATGCCCTCATCGAGAGCGAGCTGGACACCTGGATGCTCTGGAGCGCACGCCAGCAGACCATCGCCGACGCGCCAGCGCACGCCGACCTCAAGCGCACCAAGCGCGTCTCGCGCGTGGGGGGCACGATCTTCTCGCAGGTGGCGTGGCAGGTGTTTGGCATGACGATAAACCCCGAACGCTACGAGGGCTGCCTGCGCGACTACGAGATCGTCTATCGCGCCATCGATCCCACCGGCAACCCCCGCGGACGCATGATCGCTGGCGCCGAGCAGTTGGGCACCCGCTACTCGCTGCTCGACGCCCTCTCGCATGCCGCAGAGGCCGGCGAGGACTGCCCCTCCGCAAACCTGGGCTGCCGCCCCTGGGTTGACCCATCAACCGGAGAGCAGCGCATGGACAGCTTCCCCGACGTCTTCTACAACTCGCTCGACAAGTGGAGCGAGCTCGTTGAGGTCTTCATCGGCGGAGACCGCGAGGCGCTGGCATCAGCAATCAAGCGCCGCTACGACGGCATGACACTGGCATAGCTACCCGCACTGCGACAGGTGGGGAAACAGGTACCTGTCCCCTGTTTCCCCGTCACGAATGTCCTTTTCGAGCCGTGCGGGCTTAAAGCTCGTCGGCGACCGTCTCCTGGTAGGAGATCGCAACCTCGAGGTTGCCGTTGCGGCAGCGCAGGTCATCGATCAGGCTGCGGACGCTGCCCGCATCGCGCAGCTGCACGTTGTAGACGAGCTTGTAGAGGCTGCCCATGTTGGTCGTCTTTACCTGGGCGAGGTCGTAGCTCGTGGTGTAGGCGCCAAGCACCTCGTCAAAGAGGCCCACGAAGTCGAGGTCCTCGGGCACCGTGATGCGGATGGTGCGGTCCAGACGTGCGCCCTGCCCGCCAAAGCCCACGAGCTGCAGGACAAAGTTGGCCCCGCCAAGGATGGCGCAGATCAGCACCGCATAGCCCACGTATCCCATGCCGCACACAAGGCCGATGGCCATGGCAAGGAAGATGAAGGAGATGTCGCGGGCCTGGCCGGGAACGCTGCGGAAGCGCACCAGGCTGAAGGCGCCGGCGACGGCCACGCCCGCACCGAGGTTGCCGTTGACCATCATGATGACGACCGCCACGATGGCCGGCAGGGTTGCCAGCGTGATGAGGAAGCTCCTGGTGTAGCGGCTGCGATAGCAGTAGATGAGCGCAAGCGCCAGGCCCAGGGCCAATGCCACCGCAACACCCGTCATGAGCGGGACGAGCGCGATGGTCGACGCAGTCGTGGCGGTTGCTGACGTTGAGAAGATCGAATCGAACATTGCTGAGTACCCCCCCTAGACGCATGCCGCAGGGTTTGCGGCCATGCCATGATTTGCTGTAAAGACCTCGAGGCTGTGACGCGGTCTGCGCGCGTGCCTCATACGCGAACGATCCACGTAGAGTTGCCTGACACCCATCTGGTAGCTCACTGCGGCGCCGTACTTGGAGAAGCTCGCCTTGAAGATACCCTCCTCCGAGAGAAAGTCGGCCAGCCAGAGCGGCATGCCAGAGGCGCACTTGACCTCGAGCAGGCTCTTGTCCGCAGGCGTGAGCACGTGACCGTCGGTGGAACCCGCGAGGCTCACGTCGTCCCATCGGCAGCGCACGGCACGGTCGAAGGTCATGCGAAACTCGTGGTCATCCGCCGCATAGAACGCCTCGCGGTCGTAAGCGACCATCATCATCGGCGCCAGCCCCTCGTAGCGCCCTGCCGAGAAGGCGATCTCGCGCTCGATCTGCGTCTTGGGCTCGCGGCGACCGGACAGCAGGTCGAGGGCATCCCTCTGCGCAAGCGTGCAGCGACGCTTGTAGACGATGCCGTCGCACTTCTTCTTGAGCTCCAGGAAGACGGGCGTCTCGTCCGTCGCGGGGCAGTAGCTGCGCAGGCGGATCTTCTCCTTGTAGTGGGGATGCTCGCTCGAGCGGCGTGCGAGCAGGTACGTGGGCGTGTCGAAGTAGATGTTGCGGACCGTCGACGGACCATGCTCGTCGGGGACCATATGACCGGCCATCACGCGCTCCAGACGCGCGCGCTGGGCATCGGTCAGCTGGTACTTGATCTCGTAACGCTTGAACACCATCTGTGCCATGTGCCACCTCCTTGTGACAATGACACGATACGGCCCGAACCTGAAAAGCCCCTGAGCGAGCGACGCCCCGCCACAGATGTGACGGGGCGACCACAGGTATAAAAGCAAGCTGAAAGGATCGGCATCAAACCGCTGGCGTCAGGGCTACTCCCCCGCCGGCAGCTGACCTGTCGAGAGGATCTCCGCGAGTGCGGCCTCGTCGAGGACGGGGACGCCGAGCTGCTCGGCCTTGGTGAGCTTGGAGCCCGCGGCAGCACCCGCAATAACGTAGCTCGTGCGCTTGGAGACCGAGCCGCTCACCTTGGCGCCGAGCGCCTTGAGCGCGTCGCCCGCCTCCTTGCGCTTGAAGTTCTCGAGTGTGCCCGTAAGCACGAAGGTGAGGCCGGCAAGCGTCTGCGGGGCGACCTCGGCAGGGGCCTCCTGCTCGAGCACCACGCCAGCAGCGCGCAGGCGCTCGATGACGGCCATGTTGTCGCGCACGGAGAAGAACTCGCACACGCTCTGCGCGATCTTGGGGCCGATGCCCTCCACCTGCGAGATCTCCTCTGCGGACGCCGCGGCAAGCGCCTGAATCGAGCCGAACCTGCGTGCGAGCACCTCGCCCACGTTGGCCCCCACGTGCCGGATGCCCAGACCAAAGAGCACGCGTGCCAGACCGCGGGACTTTGACTCCTCCACCTGCGCCATGATCTTCTCGGCGATCTTGGCACCCACGAGGATGGAGTCTCCCATCTCGTGGTCGCGGGACTTGGTCTCGTAGACGCGACCGGTGTCGAGCGAGGCCAGCGCCTCTGTACTCAGGCGGTCGTAGAAGTCGGCAACGTCGCTCAGCAGGCCCTGCTCCACCATGCGGCCCACAAGCTCGTCGCCCAGGCCGTCGATGTCCATGGCGTTGCGGCTGCCCCAGTGGATGAGGCGTTCCGTGGCTTGCGCCGGGCAGTCGATGGAGACGCAGCGGTAGGCGACCTCGCCCTCCTCCCGCACCACAGGCGCGCCGCAGCTCGGGCAGTGCGTGGGCATGTCCCACTCGGGACGGGCGGCATGCTCGGCCCCTAGATCGCCCTCCAGCACAGGGCCCACCACCTCGGGAATCACGTCGCCGGCCTTGTGGACCACGATGGTGTCTCCCTCGCGGACGTCCTTGCGGCGGATCTCGTCGATGTTGTGCAGCGTGGCGCGCGCGATGGTGGAGCCCGCGACCACCACTGGGTCGAACTCGGCAACCGGCGTCAGCACGCCCGTGCGCCCCACCTGGATGCGGATCTCGCGCAGCACCGTGCGCTTCTCCTCCGGCGGGAACTTGTACGCGATGGCCCAGCGCGGCGCGCGAGCGGTAAAGCCCAAGGCGTCCTGGCTGGCAAAGGAGTCGACCTTGACCACCACGCCGTCGATGTCGTAGTCGAGCTCGTCGCGATGCGCCAGCGCCTGCTCGCAGAACTCGTGCACCTCATGGGCGCTCGTGCAGCGACGCGCGTTGGGGTTGACCGCGAAGCCGCAGTCACGAAGCCACTGGAGGAACTCCCACTGGCTCGTCACGCTGATGGGGCCCTCGTCCGCCACCGCATAGATGAAGGTGGCGAGGTCGCGATGGGCGGTGATGCGCGGGTCCTTCTGGCGGAGCGACCCTGCCGCGGCGTTGCGCGGGTTGGCGAAGACGGGCTGGCCGGAGTTGTCGCGCTCCTCGTTGAGACGGACGAACGAGCGCTTGGGCATGTACACCTCGCCGCGCACCTCGACCGACTGGCCAAGCCCCTGCCCCACCACGCTGGCAAGGCCCGCGGGCGCCAGCGAGCGCGGGATGTCAGAGACGGTCCGCACGTTGGCGCTCACGTTCTCGCCCGTGGTGCCGTCGCCGCGCGTGGCCGCACGGACAAACTGCCCGTCGCGATAGGTCAGCGCAACCCCCAGACCGTCGATCTTGAGCTCGCAGGTGTAGGCGACGGGGTTGGCCTCGCTGGCGCCCAGGGCCTCGTCCGTGCGCGCAAGCCACTCGTCAAGCTCGTCCAGGTCCATCGCGTCGTCCATGGAGTACATGCGCTGCGCGTGCGTGACCGGCTCGAACTGCTCGGACACGTAGCCGCCGACACGCTGGGTGTATGAGTCGGGCGTCACCAGCTCGGGATGGAGCGCCTCGATGGCGAGAAGTTCCTGGAGCAGGCGGTCGAACTCGGCATCGGTCATCTCGGGGGCGTCAAGCGCATAGTACTGGTAGGCAGCGTGGTCTAGCAGGCCCCTCAGCTCGACCGCACGGAGCGCGGGACTCTGCTGCTCGGGAACGGCAGCTGACTTCTGCTCCTCCGGGAAGTCTCCAAAGAGTGACATTTGTGCGATGTCGGGCATGGCATCCTCCGTGCGGACGACGTTGTTTTGCTCCAAGAACTGTACCGCATTGGGCCGACACGATGCGCGGACGTCAGCCATGCTTTTGCAGGCATCCGCCGGCACGCTGCGCATACGATGGACTACCCGCGCCGCTTGCCGCCCTTGCTCGCCTCCAGGAGCGCCGCGGTGGACTCTGCCCACGAGTACTGGCGCATGTACTCGCCGTTATAGCTGTTGACGGCACTGGGCATGTTATGGATGAACCCATAGTAGTCGCACTCCGCCGCCGTCAGCCTGACCGCGATGCACCCCCGGCGCTTGATGATGACGTCAGGCAACCCAAGGCGCTCGAAGGTGCGGCGCAGGTCGGATATGAGGGTGCGCAGCTGCGACCTCCTGGACGGGGTGTCGGGCAGCCCCTCCCAGAGCACCGCCGCCAGCTCCCCCATCGAGACGAGCGCGCCGCGCCTGTCCAGCAGGTACGCCAGAAGCTCCTTGGTCTTGCTCCGCTCGAAGCATACGGGCTCGCTGTCGTAGAACACCTCGAAGTTGCCAAAGCACCGCACAAACAGCCCGCGTCCATAGTGCGGATCGATGGGATTCCTCAGGCTGCTCAGGGCTTTGCGCACGTCATCCTCGTCAACGGGCTTGACAAGAAAGGCGCTGGCCTGCGTGTCCCAGGCATCGAGCGCGTAGCGCGAATGGCCAGTGACAAAGACCACGTTGGTGGACGGAGAGGTGACCCTGAGCTCGCGCGCTACGTCGAATCCGTTGGCATCCGGCATCTCCACATCGAGAAACACCACGTCGAAGCGGGTATCCCTGCATTTGGCCAGAGCCTCTCGCGAATCAAGGGCAACTTCGCAGGCACCCTGGCTGAGTACGCTATCGATAATGTGCGCGAGCGATGTCGCTGCGCGCCTGCTGTCGTCTACCACAAGTGTCTTCATCGGTCCTCCTTGGGCAGGGTGATGGTCGCCGTCGTCCCCTGCAAACCAGACTGTATGGATAATGTCCCATGGCATTGACGCTCGAGACGCTCGCGCACGTTCGCAATGCCCACGTGGCGGTCAGACTCCTGCCCCTTCTCTATGGATTCAAAGCCGCAACCGTCGTCGATGACGCTGATTGTGATGGCATCACTGGTCTCGCGCGTACGCACCAGGATGGTGCCGCCATCCCTGCGAGAACGCAGCCCATGGCGAATGGAGTTCTCAACCAGTGGTTGGACCGTAAGCGGCGGGAGGGAGAAGTCCTCCACGGAACAGTCGGTGATCAGCTTGATGGGGCGCTCTGAGCTCGTCGCCTCGAGCGAGACGTAGTGCCGCACGTGGCTCATCTCCTCAGTAAAGGGGATGAGATAGGCCGAAGACATCTCGTCAAGGTGGCTGCGAAGGTAGTCGGCAAAGTCCTGCACCGTACGCTCCGCAAGGGCGGCATCCTCGGGTATCAGAATCTTGATGGTGTTGAGTGAGTTAAAGATGAAGTGTGGGCGAATCTGACCCGACAACAGGCGCGCATGCATCTCGGCTGCCTCGGCTCGTGCTTCGATGAGCGCCTCTTCGAGCCGGAGCTGGACACCAACGGTGAGGAGCAGCAGCTCGAGCGTTATGGCTGGCGTCGTGAGCAACTTCATGGTTAACGACCCCGTCAACAGGGACAGCAGAATGAGGGTGCCTCCAGCGACAAGGCGCAGCGCGGGACCGTTCCCGTGCCTCCGACGCATGCGCGGCACTGCCGCAAACAAAGCGAAGGCTTGCGCCACCATCATGAGCGCGTAGAAGCCGACCAGGGGACCAGCCTGGAAGGTGTTCGCATCGGTCACAGAGTAATAGAGGCCACAGACAGGATTAATTAGGCAAATCAGCAGGTCGGCTACATAGAGGGAGAGCAGGGCAAGGATACCGCGCCTCGTGAGGAGAGTTCGCAGAGGCTCAACCGAGGCATCGGTGTACACATAGACCACGATGGCCGCGGTCACAGCGACTTTGAAGGCATAGCCAAAGTACGCTCCGAGGGCGAGAGCCATGTGAGCCGATGCGCCTGGCTGCCCGTACCAGATCAAGCAGACGAGCTCTCCCGCACTCGCAATCAGCTGAGCCACCAGACCAACCATCAGCACCTTGCGTCGGCGCAGGGTTACCTTATGGAGGAGTGAGAGTATGAGAACGAGGACTATCGCTATCGAGAAAGAGTCGGCCGCAATGGCAACAATAGCGTACTGACCAGAGGTCAAGAGAATCCCCCCCCCCCACACACACATTTTGAGGCAAAGCATAATGGACCATGGCGTGACGCCAAGCAATCCTCCCGAGGAACGGATCATGCATGCCTCCCATAGTGGTAGTTCCCCAGAGAGCTGCCGTCAAACCAAGAAAAAATGCGAGGCCATGCGCATGCGCACGGCCTCGCAACCGACGAGAGACCCGGGTCGGGCTACCCGGGCACTCGCAGTCTCATCCGGTGAGGGGCCGAATGGGACACGACGCCTGTGCCATGTCAGACGCCGCGGCCCACATTACCAGCCATTGTGCACCAAATGTGCAACATTATTGTTGCAAATGGATATATTGTGAACTACAACTAGCATTTATTTGGCTTCAGGCACCGCTCACCCGCTGGCTAGGCCATGGTGGCCTTGTACCCGGCCTCTTCCACCGCAGAGACGAGCGCCTTGTCACTCACGAGCAGACCCGCGTCGAGCACTGCGGTTCCCTCGTCGAGACTCACGCGCACGTTCTTGACACCCTTGACGCCCTCGAGGGCCTTGGTCACATGCGCCACGCAGTGCTCGCACATCATACCCTCGACGTTGAGCCTCTTCTCCTTCATCTCCTGATCTCCTTCCACCTCATCCGAGGCATTGTCCTTCGAAACGACGGTCGCGGCAGGGCTCGTCACAGCCTTGTCACTCGTGGGCTTCCACGTACGCAACCTCAACGCGTTGCTCACGACGAACACCGAAGAGAATCCCATGGCGGCCGCACCGATCATCGGGTTGAGCGTGATGCCCAGGGGCGAGAGGACACCCATTGCCACGGGAATGCAGATTGCGTTATAGAAGAGCGCCCAGAAGAGGTTCTGGCGGATGGTGCGCATGGTGGCACGACTGAGCTCGACGGCCGTCGCCACATCGCGCGGATCGGAGTGCATCAGCACGATGTCTGCCGACGAGATGGCTACGTCGGTTCCTGCGCCAATGGCAACGCCAATGTCCGCACGAGCGAGGGCGGGAGCGTCGTTGATGCCGTCGCCGACCATCGCCACATGCTCTCCCCCACGCTGCAGATCGTGCACGCGCTGTTCTTTCTGGCTGGGAAGCACGCCCGCCACCACCTCGTCGACGCCACAGGCGCGTGCCACGACAGCCGCCGTACGCTCCTGGTCGCCCGTGAGCATGACGGTCCTGATGCCCAACGAACGCAGGCGGTCGATGGCCTCGCGGCTCGTCGGCTTGATGGCGTCGGCGACGGCCAGCATGCCGAGCGGCTTTCTCTTGGTGGCAAAGAAGAGCGGGGTCTTGGCCTCGTCAGCCAGCTCACCCGCACGACCAACCAGCGCGGTCACGTCCACGCCACGCTTGGCCATGAGCTTCGCATTCCCTGCGAGCACCTCGCGCCCATCGACGAGGGCGACGAGTCCACCGCCTTCCACCTGCTCGAAGCCCGACACCTTGGCAGCCTTGTCGATACCCGCCGCGCAGTCGTCGACATAGTCCACCACGGCAAGCGCCAGCGGGTGCTCGCTCTTGCGCTCGATGGCTGCCGCGTCATAGAGCAGCTCCACGTCGGTCACACCATCTGCGAGCACGACGTCGGTCACGCGCGGCGAGCCCTCCGTCAGCGTGCCGGTCTTGTCGAGCACGACGGTCGTCAGCCCGCAGGCCGTCTCGAGGGCCTCGGCGTCCTTGATGAGAATCCCGTTGGCAGCTCCCCTACCCGTTCCGACCATGATGGCCGTCGGCGTGGCAAGTCCGAGGGCGCAGGGGCACGAGATGACCAGCACGGAGATGGCATGCGTGAGTGCCGTGGCCACGTCGTGCGAGATTGCGATCCAAGCCACGAAGGTGAGTGCGGCGATGGCCAGCACGACCGGCACGAAGACGCCTGCGATGGCGTCGGCTTGCCGCTGGATGGGCGCCTTCGAGCTGGTCGCCTCGTCCACCAGGCGAATGATGCCCGCGAGGGTGGTGTCATCGCCCACCGCACGGGCCTCCATGGCAAACCATCCGTGATTGCTGACCGTGGCGCCTGTGACCTGACTGCCCACGACCTTCTCAACGGGCACCGACTCGCCAGTGATGGCGCTCTCGTCTACAAAGGCAGAGCCCTCGACCACCACGCCGTCCACGGGTATCGACTCGCCCGCACGCACGACCACGCGGTCGCCGACCTGCACGTCCTCGCTTGGGATGACCTGCTCGCGACCATCGCGCACCACCGTTGCGGTCTTGGGTGCCAAGTCCATGAGCGCGGAAATGGCGCTCGTGGTGCGACCCTTGGCGCGCGCCTCAAAGAACTTGCCCAGCGTGATGAGCGTGAGGATCATGCCGGCGGAGTCAAAGTAGAGGCTGTGCAGCGCCTGGTGCGCAGCCCCCATGTCCATGGCGCCCAGTGCAAAGGACATCCGATACGTGGCTGCGATGCTCCAGATCGCGCTGGCGGCCGAACCGATGGCGATGAGCGAGTCCATGTTGGGAGCCCGATGCCAGAGCGACTTGAAGCCACCGATGAAGTAGTGGCGGTTGATGAAGAGGATGGGCAGGCAGAGCAGCATCTGCGTGAGGGCGTTGGCCATCATGCCCTGCATGCCGGCGAGCACCGGAATCTGCGGCCAGCCGAACATCGGACCCATCGCAATGTAGAAGAGGGGTACCGAGAGGATTGCCGAGGCGATGAGCTGGCGACGGCGCTCCTCGATGAGCTGCTGCGCCGCATCCTGCGTCGGTGCGGAAGCCGCACCCTTGCTCTGCGGCGTGCGCGGATGCGCTCCATAGCCAGCACGGTCGATGGCGGCGCACACGGCGTCGATCGTCTCGGGGTTGCCGTCGTAGTCCAGCTCCATGCTGTTCTTGAGAAGGTTGACGTTGGCGTCGGTGACGCCAGGCACCTCTCCGGCCGCCTTCTGTACGCGCGCGGAGCAGGCCGCACAGCTCATACCGGTGATATCAAAGGTCTCTTTCATGGTATTAGTCCTTGTTCTGCCCTATGAGAACTGCTTGAGCAGCTGCATCAGCTCGTCGATGACCTCGGTGTCGCCTTGCTGCACGCGCTCGACGACGCAGGTCTCCAGATGATCCTGCAGCACGAGGCGTCGGACCGACTTGATGGCGCTCTCGGCAGCCGCAAGCTGGGCGAGCACGTCACCGCAGTAGCGGTCATCCTCCACCATCGTCTTGACGCCGCCCAGCTGCCCGATGGCGCGGTTGAGGCGGCGCGTGACGTTTCTCTTCAGCTCCTCAGAGCGAGGGGTGTGCTTGGTGTGGCAATGCTCAGACAAGGTCGGCTCCCTTCTTGTGACACGTGGACTATATACCCATAGGGGGTATATGTCAATCACACTGAAGGCGTCTATCCGGACGCACAGACAGCTATCGGCCGATGAGGTCCTTGACCACCTCGCCAGCGATGATGAAGCCCGCAACCGGGGGAACCCACGAGACCGAGCCAGGCAGATTGCGACGTGCGGCATGCTGCGGACGCTCCCCCAACGGCATACCTTCGGCACCGCCTTCGGTTGGGACGTCCTCCACCAGGCGCATCGCCGGCTCGGTCGAGAAGACCACCTTCAGGTGGTCGATGCCCCGCTTGCGGCACTCCTTGCGCATGATGCGCGCCAGCGGGCAGATGCTCGTCTCATAGATGTCGCCCACTGCAAGGGAGGTCGGGTCGAACTTGTTGGCCGTGCCCATTGCGCTGATGATGGACGTGCCAGCGCTCTGTGCCGCCTTGACAAGCTGCAGCTTTGCCGTCACCGTGTCGACCGCATCCACCACATAGTCGTAGCGCGCGAAGTCAAAGCGACCCGCCGTCGCTGGCAGATAGAAGCACGTGTGGCACGTCACCTCGCACTGCGGGTTGATGTCCCTGATGCGCTCGGCCATGACCTCGACCTTGCTTCTGCCCACGTTGCTCGTGGCGCAGGCACGCGGCCCCAGAGGCAGGAAGGGGCCGCAGCCAACTGCTGCGACCCCTCCCCTGTTTACCTCACGGGCTCTATCTCCGCACGGACGGCCGTCCTACTCGCTGATGTCGTAGCTGCCGCCACGGTTGTTGTTGAAGAGGTAGTCGATGACGTCCTCGTAGGTAATCTCGTCACCGCCGCCGTTGCCATTGCCAAAGTCCTCGCGCTGGCCCATCGGCCCATAGCTCTCGTCCTGCTGGAGCTGCTGCTGTTGCTGCTCGAGCTCCTGCTGCTGCAGCTTCTGCAGCTCGGCGTCGTCGCTAAAGGTGACCTCTGCCGTCATCTGCTCGCTGCCGCGCATGTATACGATCTCGACCGTCTCGCCGATCTTGTGGCCGCGCACTGCCAGGATCATGCCGTCGGCGGAAGTGATGTCCTCGCCGTCCAGCGCGATGACGATGTCGCCCTCTTGCAGACCGGCCGCCTCCGCAGGACTGCCCTTGGCAACCTCGGCCACATAGGCACCCTGGTTGACCGACAGGTGATACTGCTGGGCGTTCTGCGCGTTGACCGTCTGCATCGAAAGGCCGATGTAGGCATGGGTCACCTGCTCGCCCGCGATGATCTTGTTGGCGATCTCGATGGCATAGTTGCCCGGGATGGCAAAGCCGATGCCGGCAAACGACTCGGTGCTGCTGGAGTAGAGCGTGCTGATGCCCACGAGCTGGCCCTGCGCGTTAACCAGCGCGCCGCCGGAGTTGCCCGGGTTGATGGCCGCGTCGGTCTGGATGAGGTTGGCGTAGAGGGTGTTGCCCGCAGCAGAGGTCATCAGCTGATTGCGGCTGAGCGAGCTCACGATACCGGCAGACACCGACTGGTCGAGGCCGAAGGGGCTACCGATGGTCATGACCCAGTCGCCCACCACGAGGGAGTCGGAGTCACCAATCTCGATGGGGGTCACGGTGTCGCCGTTGAGCTCTGCGTGCACCACTGCCAGGTCGGACGAGGCGTCGGTGCCCACCAGGGTCGCGTCGTAGCTCTTGCCGTTGATGGTCACCGAGATCGACTCGGCGCCCTCGACCACGTGGTAGTTGGTGATGATGTTGCCGTCGAGGTCCAGCACCGAGCCCGAGCCCAGCCCCTCGCCCTCGGCCGAGGTCACGTAGACCGAGACGACCGACGGCAGCGCCTTGGCCGCGACGGCCTTTGCCACCGTGGCGTCCTCGGTGCTCGCGTTGATCGAGATGGTCTGGCCGGCAGAGCTCTGCGTGGTCTGGATCACCTTGGTGGTGCCCGTGATGCCCGCGGCGTTGAGCGCAAGCGAGACCGCCAGGGCGCCCACCGCGCCGCCGACAAGCCCGCCGACGAGCGACTTTACGGTTCCCGCAGCCTTGCCGCCCTTGCCGGTCGGGGCTTGCTCGGTGGAAGTGCCATAGCTCACCTGGCTGGTTGGCACAAAGGTCTCCGGGCGCGTGCTTGCGGAGCCGCTCGTCCCGTCAGCGCCGCTGGTGCTGCCGGTGGCATCCACGAGGGGACGCTGGGCCGTCTGCTGTGCGTCGTAGGCGTCCTCGGGAAGCGGATACGGAGGACGTCCGTTGGTGTTCTCATCCATATCTTGCCTTCTTTCTGCGCGGACACGCCCGCGCGTAGACACGATGAGACTCTACCCGTTTTTAAGTTGCCTCTGTCAGTCATGTCCAACGTCACGCAAGTAAAACAAGCTTTATCGTTACCTGAAAACCAGGCTCCGCCCGACCATGGGGCGACCATTGGGGCAAAAAGACAGGCCCCGAAGGGCCTGCGTCGCTAGAGCTTGAAGAGGTATCCCACGCCACGCACCGTGACGATATGGGCGGCAACCTGCGGTCCCACCTTGGAGCGGACGCGTCGGATGTGCACGTCTACCGTCCTGGTGCCGCCGCAGTACTCGAAGCCCCAGACGCGGTGCAGCAGGGTCTCGCGCGAGTAGGCGCGCGAGGGATGCGTCGCCAGGAAGGAGAGCAGCGAGTACTCCATGAGGGTCAGGTCGACGGGGCTGCCGTCGATATAGACCTGGTAGGTGGCCAGGTTGATGGTCATGTTGTCGACGGTCACGATGTCAGCCGAGGCACTCTCCTCGCCCGGCCACAGCAGCAGTGCGCAGCGCACGGCAAACTCGGCCTTGCCGGCCGATGCCAGGACAAAGTCGTTGCGTCCCTGAGCGGGCATATGCAGATTGGATAGCTTGTCCTCGTCCTGGATGAACAGCGTGGGGATAAAACCGTTGTCGGCGACGTAGGCGTCGACCGCGTTCAAGGTCTCCTGCTCCAGGCCATCAAGATCGAGAATTACGAGGTCAAAATCCTGACCGGTAGAAATAGCCTGCTGAAAGGTCTGCGGTGTAGCGGGAAGAATGGAGGCGTCGAGCGCGTGCTTTAACTCGCCCATACGCTCGTAGAAGCGTGATGTACGGGCGATAAGCAGGATGTTCTTATGATGCATCCTCTGCTCCTTGCCTACCGGCCCCCTAAGGGGCAGTTCTACTACAACTGTAGAAGAGTATCACAAAACAGCTTTTTGCATGCAAACAATGCATGTGCGCGGCAGCTCCTACACAGATGTAACGAAATGTACAAGTGCAAGGGGCACCCAGACGTCGTCCGAGTGCCCCTTGGTATCGCGTTTTTGAAAAAAGGTCAGGTAGCGGTACTAGTTGATGGAACCGAGGAACTGCTTGGTGCGCTCGTTCTGCGGATTGTCGAAGACCTCCTCGGGAAGGCCCTGCTCCACCACGACGCCGCCCTCCATGAACACCACGCGGTCGCCCACGTCGCGCGCAAAGCCCATCTCGTGGGTGACCACGATCATGGTCATGTCGCCGTAGAGGGCAAGCTCTCGCATGACGCCCAGAACGTCACGCACGAGCTCGGGGTCGAGCGCCGAGGTCGGCTCGTCAAAGAGCAGCACCTTCGGGTGCATCGCCACGGCGCGCGCGATGGCCACGCGCTGCTGCTGGCCACCGGAGAGCTGGGGCGGCTTGTAGTCGATGCGGTCGCCCAGACCCACCGCCTCGAGCTGCTTGATAGCCTCAGCACGCGCCTCGTCCTTGCCCTTCTTGAGGACCTTGGTCTGGCCGATCATGACATTCTCCAGCGCCGTCAGGTGCGGGAAGAGGTTGAACTGCTGGAACACCATGCCGAGGTCGCGGCGGATGATGCCGACCTCCTTGTTGCTCTTGCCGGTGATCTCGTCGTCGTCAATGAGGATGTGGCCTGCCGTGGGCGTCTCGAGCAGGTTGATGCAGCGCAGCATCGTCGACTTGCCCGAGCCGGACGGCCCCAGGACCACCACGATCTCGCCGTTCCAGACGTTGAGGTTGACGTCACGGAGCACCTGGGTCTCGCCGTCGAAGGTCTTCATCAGGTGCTCAATGCGCACCACGGGATGCTCGCCCTCGACGAAGTGGTGCTTGGAGAGCGACAGGTCCTGCTCGAAGGCAATGCGGGCCGCCTCTACCGCATCCATCGCGGGAGGAACGTCAAAGGTCAGGTGGTTGGGGTGCTTCTTTGAGAACATCGGTTACACCTCCTGTGCGCCGGAGACGACGGGGACAAGCGCATAGCCGTCCTGGGAGAGGGCCTCGGCATGGACCGCCATCTCAGAAGAGAGCACCTCGCCGCCAGACGATGCGCTTGAGACAGCAGCCTTGCCCTTGGGACGCGGGCCGCCACCGCGCTCCGCCGCCGCCATGCGCTTCTCCACGGTGGTGACCAGCTTGATGAGCGGCAGGGTGACGATGAGGTAGAAGATGGCCGCCGTGACGTACGGGGTCATGTTGCCGCTGACCGCCGTGAGGTTCTTGGAGAACATCATGAGCTCCATGACGCCCACCGACGACAGGAGCGAGGTGTCCTTGAAGGCGGTGATGAAGTCGCTCGTGACGGTGGGAATCACGCGGCGGATGGTCTGGGGCAGGATGATGCTGGTCATGGTCTGCAAGTGTCCCATGCCCAGGCTCGAGGCCGCCTCGTACTGGCCCACCGGAATCGACTCGATGCCGGCACGGAAGATCTCTGCCAGGTAGGCCGAGGAGTTGATGGCCATCACGATGACGCCCAGCGTGTTGTTGGGGATGTTGATGTGCATCATGGGCAGGCCGAAGAACATGATGTAGATCTGCAGGAAGAGCGGGGTGCCGCGCAGGAAGTTGATGTAGACGATGGCGATGGCGCGCATAAGCGGGTTGTGGCTGATCTTCATGAGCGCGAAGACGAGGCCCAGGAGGATGGCAAACGGATAGGCCGCGATGACGATGATCAGGCACACGATCCAGCCCGGGAAGAGCGAGAAGAGCGAGGTGAGCATCAGCTGCGGCCTAAAGAACATGCCGAGGAACTGGCTGGAGTTCCACGCCTTGACCCACTCCTGCTCGTCGAGCATGTTGACGGTGCGCTGCAGCCAGGTGCTCTCGATGGTGGCGATGGGCTTGGAGGGATCGAGGTCGTGCGTGGCGCCGTCGGCGGTGGTGTAGCTGCCCACCACGCTGACGTCGCCGCCGGCGGCCGGGAAGCTCATGCCCTCCACCTCGAGGCGCAGGCGGTAGCCGGCCTCGGCGGGCTCGGAGAAGCTCACCTGCAGCGAGGCGCCGTCGGGCGTGGCCTCGCCCTTGATGGGCGTGCGGTCGAGGCCGTCGAGGACCGTCACCTTGGTGGTGACGTCGTCAAACGACGAACCCTCGGGCAGTTGCAGGGTGACGGCGGTGACCTCCTCGCCCTCCCCCACGATGCCCTCCCAGGTGAGGCGCGTGGTGAGGCCGCCAATCACGCGCTTGCCACCGTCCTCGTTGGGGCGGGCGGTGGCCTTCTCGGTGGTCATGGCCAGCGCCGTGGTGGAAAACAGCCCCAGGGCGAGGGTCAGGACGAGCATGAGCAGGCCGGTCCTGCGTATGCGTCGATCGATCATGGTGTGCTCCTCAAAACGTCCCGCGCGGCCATGCCTTGCGGGATAAAGGACACGTCCCAGAGCGCGCGGTGCGCACGCGTCCGGGACATGCCCTCGGGTTAGTGCAGGTGTTGCAGGTGCCAGGTTACCGCTACTCGGAGACCTCGGTGTTGACCATCCACTTGTCCCAGATCTCCTGCGGGGTGCCGTCCTCCTGCATGTCGGCGAGCGCCTGGTAGACGGCGGCAAGCAGGGCCGGGTTGTCCTTGGAGACGGCGATGCCGTACTCCTCGCCCGTGGGGATCTCCTCCAGGATGGCGAGGTCGGCTCTCTCCTTGCCCTTGGTCGCGACGCGAGGCCGCGGCAGTGCCTTGACGCGGCCGCCCGACCGCGTCCCTTGGAATCGAAAATGCCTACGCCAGCCACTTCTCCACGAGGCTGTCCATGGTGCCGTCCGCCTGCAGTTCCGCCAGGGCGCCGTTGAGCGCCTCGGTGAGCGCGGGGTTGTCCTTGGACACGACGATGCCAAACTCGTCGCCCGTGGCAATCTCGTCAAGAATCTGCAGGTCGGGATAGGACTTGTTGATGAGGCCCTGCACCACGGGCAGGTCGGCGACCATGGCGTCGAGCGCGTCGGAACCCTCGCCGCCACCCTGCACGGAAAGCATGGCGTTGGCGGGCGCCATCGTGACGATCTCGGCGTTGGGGAGGTTCTCCTTGGCCCAAGCCTCGCCGGTGGTGCCGCCCTGGGCGCCGATGCGGATGCCTGCGGCGTTGAAGTCGTCCGTGGAGGTCTGGGTGGCGTCGCCGCGGCACACGAAACCGATGTTGGCAACGTAATACGGGTCTGTGAAGTCGATGAGCTTGGCGCGCTCGTCGGTGATGGTGAAGTTGGCCACGCCGATGTCGGCCTTGCCGCCCTGCTGGATGAGCGGGATGATGCCGTCGAAGTCCATCTTGGGCAGCCAGACCGACTCGAGGCCGAGCTTCTCGGCGACGGCGGCCATCATGTCGATCTCGAAGCCCTCGGGGTCGGAGGTGCCCTCCTTGTAGGAGCTGAACGGCGGGCACTCCATGTCGGACACGCTGATGAGCTGGCCTTCCTTGACCAGGGTGTAGGAGCCGTCCTCGGCTGGAGCAGCGTCGCCCTCGGCGGCACCAGAGCCACAGGCGGCCAGCGCAATGGTTGCGGCAGAAGCCGAGATGGCACCAATGAAGCTGCGGCGGGTAATCTGGTTGCTCATGGAATATCCCCTTCCTTGAGATGGTCTTTGGCTCTTAACGTGCGGGTTGGCGGGTGTACCAATCCCTGCATTCGAGCCTATGCTTTGCCCAATGCCCCCATTGGGGACTCCTATCATGACGGTTTGACCGACAACCCACGCCAAATTGCGAATGTGTTTATCAATCGGATACAAACATCGTATAAGTTTGGTCGATTCTCACCTGATTGTGCATAATAGTGTAAATCATGGCTATGCTTCGCGCATAGCTTTGCATACCAACACGGTACGTATCAGTTACGGAATTGCGCAAGATGACGCAGGGGCACCGCCAACGCGATGCCCCTGCGCATAACGATTCATGTTTGAACGGGCCTACAGGCCGCTGTAGTAGCGCTTGCGCTCCCAGTCGGTGACCGTCGTGCAGTACTCGTTCCACTCGCGACGCTTTGCCGCGATGAGGTACTCGAAGATGTGCTCGCCCAGAGCCTCGCGCATGAGGTCGCTCTTCTCGAAGCGCTCGATGGCCTCACCCAACGTGTGAGGCAGGCGCGCGATGCCACGCGCGGCGGCCTCGGACTCGGAGAGGTCGAGGTAGTTGCCACTCATCTCCTTGGGCAGGGGCAGGCCCTCCTCGATGCCACGTACGCCCGCTGCCAGCGTGGCTGCCAGCGCGAGGTAGGGGTTGGCCGTCGGGTCGGGGTTGCGCAGCTCGACACGGGTAGAGTTATGCTTGCCCGGCTTGTGCGTGGGGATGCGCACCAGAGCGGAGCGGTTCTTGATGCCCCAGGTGGCATAGACCGGCACCTCGCCGTTGTTGACCAGGCGCTTGTAGGAGTTGACGGTGGGGTTGGTGACCATCGCGAACTCCGGCGCGTACTTGAGCAGGCCGGCCACATAGTGCTGTCCGATGTCGGACAGGTGCGCGGGGTGATACTCCTTGGGCGCCCAGAAGAGGTTGTTGCCCTCGTGGTCAAAGAGCGACTGATACAGGAACATGCCGGAGCCCGAGTACTCGGTGAGCGGCTTGGGCATGAACGAGGCGAACATGTCGTTGGCAAAGGCCTCCTGGCGGATGACCAGGCGCGCGGTCATGATGTTGTCCGCACAGCTCAGGGCTTCGGCGTAGCGCAGCTCGACGGAGTTCTGCGACGGCGCGTTGGAGTGGAAGGAGTACTCCACGGGGATGGACATGCGCTCGAGCATGAGCGTGGTCTCGCGCCTGAGGTCGGTTGAGACGTCGGAAGACGTGAGGTCGAAGTAGCCCGCAAAGTCCAGCGGCACCGGGTCGATGTTGTTGCCGAAGTAGAAGTACTCGATCTTGGGACCGACGTTGAGCACGTAGCCCTTCTCGTCCACCTTGCGGAAGAGGTTGCGGAGGCAGGAGCGCGGGTCGCCGTCAAAGGGCTCGCGCGAGGGGGTACGGATGTCGCAGAACATGCGCGCGACACCCTTCTCCTTGGGACGCCAAGGGAGAATCGCGAAGGTGCTGGGATCGGGATAGGCCAGCATGTCGGACTCCTCCATCGGGGTGAAGCCCTCGATGGACGACCCATCAAAGCCGATGCCCTCCTCGAAGGCCTCCTCCAGCTCCTCGGAGGAGATGGAGAACGACTTGAGGTTTCCGAGCACATCGGTAAACCAAAGCCTGATGAAGCGGATGTCCCGCTTCTCGACCGTCCTCAGGACGAAATCAATCTCGTGGTCGCCGCTCATGTGACAACCTCCCTTTGACTGACGCACCGCACGCGTCCCTCTTTTCACATACGTATCTAGAGTAACAATAATTGCAAGGTTTGCGGTTTCACCTCTGTTACCCCTTTGCGGGTGGAAGACAAAAGCCGGACGAAGCGCTGACAAATGATGCGTGCGCACACACTATACCAGAGGCTAAGAAACCCCCAACGACTCAAGACCTACCGTTGCCAGCCTTTGTCAAAGTCGAGCCTTTCTTGTGCGGTAGAATCATTGCATGTACGTGTATACATTACGGCAACGAGAAAGGACCTACCCATGGCCGAAGACAACCTGATGCACCTTGTTATCATCCGTCACGGCGAGAGCGAGTGGAACAAGGCAAACCTCTTTACTGGCTGGACCGACGTGGATCTCTCTGAGGCTGGCGTGCAGGAAGCCCTCGACGGCGGCAAGGCCCTCAAGGAGGCCGGCTACGACTTCGACATCTGCTACACCTCTTACCTCAAGCGCGCCATCCACACCCTGAACAACGTCCTGTTCGCGATGGACCGCGAGTGGCTGCCTGTCATCAAGACCTGGAAGCTCAACGAGCGTCACTATGGCGCCCTGCAGGGCATGAACAAGGCCGAGACCGCTGCCAAGTACGGTGACGAGCAGGTCAAGATCTGGCGTCGCTCCTTCGACGTGCCCGCCAAGGCCCTCGAGCCCGGCGACGAGCGCTGCGCCCAGATCGCCGAGGAGTACCGCGACGTTGCCATGAAGGACCAGCTCCCCTACACCGAGTGCCTGAAGGACTGCATCGCCCGCGCATGGCCGTACTTCCAGGACGAGATCGCCCCGCAGCTCAAGGCCGGCAAGCGCGTCCTCATCGCCGCCCACGGCAACAGCCTGCGCTCCCTCGTCATGATGTTCGAGCACCTCACCCCGGAGGAGATCCTCGAGGTCAACATCCCGACCGCCGTGCCGCTGTCCTACACCTTCGACCAGGACTGGAACGTCGTCGACAAGCACTACATTGGCGACCCCGAGGTCATCGCCGCCAAGATCGACGCCGTCGCCAACCAGGGCAAGGCCAAGAAGTAGTTTCACGTCGCATAGACCTGCCGCCGGGAGCGATCTTGGCGGCGCACGCCCGTCCCGCCAGGGGCGGGCGTTTTCATGGGCAGGATAGCCACCCGTCCGTCGGCGGGGACGGAACCAGCCCCGTTGCGTCCCCCGGGACGGACCAGTGGCGACCCGTCCGTCGCTGGGGACGGAACCGATGCCCGTTGCGGCTCTGCCAGCGGACCAGTGGCGACCGGTCCGTCGCTGGGGACGGAACCGGGCCCCGTTGCGGCTCCCGGGGCGGACCAGTGGCGACCCGTCCGTCGCTGGGGACGGAACCGATGCCCGTTGCGGCTCCCAGAGCGGACCGGTGGCGACTGGTCCGTCGAACGGGACGGAACGAACCAGCCTTGCGGCTCTGGCAGCGGACCGGTGGTGACACGTCCGTCGCTGGAGACGGAACCGATGCCCGTTGCGGCTCTGCCAGCGAACCAGTAGCTCTCATCCAAAAGCGCGCCCCAGCGGATGCAGTCCGCTGGGGCGCGCTTTGCTCCCTATAAGCTATAGGCGAGACTAGGCCAGCTTGGCGGCAGCAACCTTCAGGGCCTCCTCGGCCTCGTCGTCGGGCTCGAGGTTGGCGATGACGGTCTCCACGACGTTGACGCCGTCGCCCTCGGCAGCGTCCTTCCAAGTGTCCATCCACTCGCCCGTGCCCCAGTCATAAGAGCCGAACAGCACGACGGGCTTGTCACCCAGCTCGCCCTTGCAGGCGTCCCAGAGCTCCTCGAAATCCGGGTCGAGCTCCTCGGCGCCCATTGCGGGACAACCGAATGCGAACGCGTCGTAATCGGCGCACTTATCGGCAGAGAAATCCTCCCAGTTGATGGCCTCGCCAGATGCCGCATCGGCCAGAATGTTGGCCATGGCCTCGGTGTTGCCGGTCTGGGACCAATACACAACTGCAACGCTCATGTCATATCCTCCTTGGATAGGTTTTGGCCCGCCTTCCCTTGTGCGGGCTCTGTTGCAAAACTCATGCGATGCCGCTCATGGAGAAGAGCGCACCGAGCGACTCTCCCCGCGCAAAGCGCCTTGCGGCAGCGACGCTCCTGCCTCTCCAGTGCATCAAATCGGCGCTGCGCCGCCTCGGCGTCGCCATAGGCACACCACGGACCGACGCAGGTCGCCTCCTCCCCCGCCATGAAGCCGCGCACGTCCTCGGGCGGGTAGCCCAGAAAGAGTCCGATCTCGTGCGGGAACTCCGCACCCTCGTCGCGGCGGTAGTACGCAGCCAGACGGCGCCGCAGCTCCATGACCTGCTCGTCCGCAGACGCCGACGCGTAGCCCTCCTGCTGCAGGATGGCAGCGGCATCCGCGTCCGCAAGCGCCACCTCAATCATGTCGGGACGCCAGATCATCAGGTAGACGCGACGGTCGTTGCGGTAGAGCACCGCAAGCGCCACGCCGTAGCTGGGGAGCACGCGTGCATAGGCCCGGAGCGCCTCATCCAGGGCCCGACGCTCCAACTGGCGCCAGCGCCCCACGCAGTAGGCGCGCATGGGGATGCTGAAGATGGCGGAGGGCTTGATGCCCGCGATCACTCCCCCAGCCATGCGCACGAGCGTCTCGGCAAAGGCGAGGCACACGTCGCTCAGGCGCTCGTCGCAATGCTCCGCGAGGCCGTCGGTCAGGCGGACCGCCATGGCGTGACGGCCGCTCATGCCCTGCACCCGCCCATGGGCAGAAGGGACTTCTCGAGACGGTTGCGCACCGCGACGGCAGCTCCCGCCACGAGCGCCGCAAGTCCAGCCGCAGCCAAGACGTCCATGCTCAGACTCCCTTCGTTCAGACAAGAAGGGCGCCGCCGGCATTGGGGGAAGATGCCGGCGGCACCATGGGGCCGCACAAGGCTCGGGGAGAGGGCCGAGCTGACGGCAGGGTTAATCGTTCGCGCGTTAGCGCAGGTTGTAGAAGGCCTCGATGCCACCGTAGACAGCGTCGGCACCCAGACGGTCCTCGATACGAAGGAGCTGGTTGTACTTGGCGACGCGGTCGGTGCGGCACGGCGCGCCGGTCTTGATCTGGCCGGTGTTGAGGCCGACGGCGATGTCGGCGATGGTGGAGTCCTCGGTCTCGCCGGAGCGATGCGAGACAACGGCAGTGTAGCCGGCGCGCTTGGCCATCTCGATGGCGTCCAGGGTCTCGGTGAGCGAGCCGATCTGGTTGACCTTGATGAGGATGGCGTTAGCGGAGTGCTCCTCGATGCCGCGGGAGAGGCGCTTGGTGTTGGTGACGAAGAAGTCATCGCCCACGAGCTGGATCTTCTTGCCCAGGCGGTCGGTGAGCTCCTTCCAGCCGGCCCAGTCGTCCTGATCGAGTGCGTCCTCGATCGAGATGATGGGGAACTCGTCGGTCAGGGCGTCCCAGTAGTCGATGAGCTCGGAGGCGGACAGGGTCAGGCCCTCGCCCTTGAGCTCATAGAGCCCGGTCTCCTTGTTGTAGAGCTCGGAGACGGCCGGGTCCATGGCAAAGCGGAAGTCGCGGCCGAGCTCGAAGCCGGCGTCGACGACGGCCTGGCTCATGTACTTGAGGGGATCCTTGTTGGTCTTGAGGTCGGGGGCAAAGCCGCCCTCGTCGCCGACGCCCGTGGAGAGGCCGGCCTTGGCGAGCTCGCTCTTGAGTGTCGCGTAGACCTCACAGCACCAGCGCAGGGCCTCGGAGAAGGTGGGGGCGCCAACCGGCATGATCATGAACTCCTGGAAGTCCACGGTGTTGGTGGCGTGCACGCCGCCGTTCATGATGTTCATCATGGGGACAGGCAGGGTGTGGCCACCGGCGCCGCCGATGTAGGCGTAGAGGGGCAGGCCTGCGGAGGCGGCAGCCGCGCGGGCGGTGGCGAGCGACGCGCCGAGAATGGCGTTGGCGCCGAAGTTGCCCTTGTTCTCGGTGCCGTCGGCCTCGATCATGGTCTGGTCGACGAGGCGCTGGTCACGGGCGTCGAGGCCAACGATGGCCTCCTTGATCTCCTTATTGACATGGCCGACGGCCGTCAGCGTGCCCTTGCCGCCATAGCGGGCCTTGTCGCCATCGCGCAGCTCGACGGCCTCGAAGTCGCCGGTGGACGCACCGGAGGGAACGAGTGCGGAGGCAAAGGTGCCATCCTCGAGGGTGATCTCGACCTCGACGGTGGGATTGCCGCGAGAGTCCAGGACCTCACGACCGTACACGTTGGAAATCTTGCTCATGATGCCACCCTTCTATCGTTTGTTAACTCAGGCTAACTATCTAACTGTGCTAAGAGTACACCTAAGTTAACTTTTTGAGAAGCACCAATTGCTGTTTTCTGTAAGTGGTTTTGCTGGCGGTAAGGGGCGATCGCCCCCTTTAGCGGCGGCGCTTACGACCCGTAGGCTCCTCATGGTCGGCGACCAGCTCGCAGGCGATGGCACACAGGCACAGGACAACGCCCATCACGCGCGAGAACGGCAGCATGATAGCCCGGCAGGCCATGGCGGGATCATCACAAAGCGACAGCGCGGTTCCTGGCAGGGCCGCCATCAGAACGCCGACTATCACGAGAAACAGATCGAAGCTCCGCTTGGTCGCCTTGTCGGCCCCCGTCAGGCGCATGAAGGCGAGCAAAAGCGCGGCAATACCAAGCCCGAGCAGCACGCGACCGGTGAAGGCACACGCAGCAGCAGAGCCGTCGGCATGCACGCAGGGGCGGGCAAACAGGCGTATCCCACAGAGGTAAGCCGCGGGAACAACCGATACCGCCACATCGTACGCAGTGGCCGCCGGACGCGCTTGCACCTTCTGCTTGGACTTCTTTCCCACAGGTCAACCCTCCCCGTCGCCTTGCACCTCGGCATCGCCTGCCGACCATCCATTATATGGGCTTCATGCCCACATGACGGCGAAGAGCCTGCCCACGCTCCCCCACCCCATGAGATCATTGCGCCCTGACCAAAAAATAAGACGTGGTTGACTTTTATGTACACCTAAGTTAACTTCTATCTGTTAGATAAAGCGAACTTTTGAGAAGGTGAGCTCCATGCCACTCACGCTCTTACAGGCAGGCGAAAGCAGCATCATCACGCGCATCGGAGGCAAGCCGGAGACGAGGCAGTTCCTAGAGGGTCTGGGCTTTGTGGTTGGCACCCCCGTCACTGTCATCAACCAGATTGACGGCAACGTCATCTGCGCCATCAAGGACACCCGCGTGGCCATCAGCAAGGAGATGGCCAGCAAGATCTACGTCTAGCTGGGTATTGGTTCGGCGCGCATGCGTCGATAGGAAGGAGTCAGAGATATGACACTCAGAGAGGTAAAGGTCGGCCAGAGCGCCAAGGTCGTCAAGCTCCACGGCACCGGCCCGGTCAAGCGCCGCATCATGGACATGGGCATCACCAAGGGCCAGGTCATCCACGTAATCCGCGTGGCTCCGCTCGGCGACCCCATGGAAATCACCGTACGCAACTACGAGCTCTCGGTCCGCAAAGCTGACGCCGAGATGATCGAAGTCGAACTCGTCGAGGAGGCCTAACGGACATGGCAAACATCACCATTGCCCTTGCGGGCAACCCCAACTGTGGCAAGACCACGCTTTTCAACGCCCTCACGGGCTCCAACCAGTACGTCGGCAACTGGCCTGGCGTCACCGTCGAGGAGAAGCACGGCAAGCTCAAGGGCCACGCGGACGTGACCATCGCTGACCTTCCGGGCATCTATTCGCTCTCCCCCTACACGCTGGAAGAGGTCGTCGCGCGTGACTACCTCACCGACCAGCGCCCCGATGCCATCCTGAACATCGTCGACGGCACTAACCTCGAGCGTAACCTCTACCTCACCACGCAGCTCGTGGAGCTGGGCATTCCCGTGCTTGTCGCCATCAACATGATGGACGTCATCGAGAAGAACGGCGACGTCGTCGACATCACCGCCCTCGCCAAGGCCCTCGACTGCAAGGTCGTCGCCATCTCCGCCCTCAAAGGCACTGGCATCAAGGAGGCCGCCGAGGAGGCCGTCGCCCTCGCCAACGCTGGCACCAAGCCCATCCCCCAGCACCGCTTTGCGGGCAGCGTCGAGCACGCCCTCGCCCACATCGAGGAGGTCACCGTCCACGACCTGCCCGAGGAGCAGCAGCGCTGGTACGCTATCAAGCTCTTCGAGCGCGACGAGAAGGTCCAAGCCAAGCTCGGCCTTTCCGCTGACACCATCGCCCATATCGAGAAGGACATCGAGGCCTGCGAGACCGAGCTCGACGACGATGCCGAGTCCATCATCACCTCGCAGCGCTACGACTACATCACCTCGATCATCGACGGCTGCCTGCGTCGCGCCTCGCGCGGCGAGCTGACCACCTCCGACAAGATCGACAAGGTGGTCACCAACCGCATCCTCGCCCTGCCCATCTTTGCCGCCATCATGTACGGCGTGTACTGGATTGCCATGGGCCCGTTCGGCACCTTCCTCACCGACTGGACCAACGACGTCCTGGGCGGCGAGTGGCTGACCGACGGCTCGCGCGCCCTGTTCGAGGGCATGGGCGTCTCCGACTGGCTCGTCGGCCTCGTCTCCGACGGCATCTTTGCCGGCGTGGGCGCCGTGCTCGGCTTCGTGCCGCAGATGCTCGTGCTGTTCCTGCTGCTGGCCATCCTCGAGGACTGTGGCTACATGGCCCGCATCGCCTTCATCATGGACCGCATCTTCCGTCGCTTCGGCCTCTCCGGCAAGTCGTTCATCCCGATGCTCATCGGCACCGGCTGCGGCGTTCCGGGCGTCATGGCATCGCGCACCATCGAGAACGAACGCGACCGCCGCATGACCATCATGACCACCTGCTTCATCCCCTGCGGCGCCAAGATGCCCATCATCGGCCTTATCGCAGGCGCCCTCTTTGGCGGAGCGGCATGGGTCTCCACCAGCGCCTGCCATCATCATCTCGGGCATCATGCTCAAGAAGACCAAGATGTTCGCCGGCGACCCCGCGCCCTTCGTCATGGAGCTCCCCGCGTACCACATGCCCACCGCGGGCAACGTGCTGCGCAGCATGTGGGAGCGTGGCTGGTCGTTCATCAAGAAGGCCGGCACCATCATCCTGCTGTCCTCCATCATCATCTGGGGCCTCTCCAGCTTCGGTAATGTCAATGGCCACTTTGGCATGGTCGACGCCCTCTACGAGGACGAGGAGATCGTGACCGACGAGTACGTTGAGGCCGTCGCCGCCCGCATGGGCATCTCCGCCGACGAGGTCAACCCCATGGACGATTCGCTGCTGGCAGGCGTGGGTAACTTTGCCGCACCGATCTTCAAGCCGCTGGGCTTTGGCTCCTGGAAGCCGACCGTCGCGACCGTGACCGGCCTCGTGGCCAAGGAGGAGGTCGTCTCCACCTTTGGCGTGCTCTACAACTACGACGACCAGGGCGGCGAGGCCGAGCTCTCGGAGGAGGGCGACGAGATCTGGGGCAACGTCAGCGCCGACTTCAACGCCTTCTCCGGTGGTCACGGCCAGCTCGCAGCCTTTGCCTTCATGATCTTCAACCTGCTCTGCGCGCCGTGCTTCGCCGCCATGGGCGCCATCAAGCGCGAGATGAACAACGGCAAGTGGACCGCCATCGCCATCGGCTACATGTGCGTCTTTGCCTACGGCGCAGCGCTCGTGGTGTACCAGCTTGGCCTCATGGTCCGTGGCGCCATGAACCCGATCGGCATGATTGCCGCCGCGGCCGTGCTGGCCTTTGTCGGCTACATGCTCTTTGTCAAGAAGTACCAGGAGGCCGACAAGCTGCTCGTCAAGTAGACCCTTCCTCCTACGGGGCCACTGGTACTGCCGGTGGCCCCTCATCTTTGAAAAGAGGTTCTCGTGAACCTTGTGGACATTCCCATACTTGTAGTCTTGGCTGCAGTGATCGCCCTTATCGTCCGTGGCATGCTGCGCGGTTCCATCAAGACTTGCGATAGCTCCTCCTGCAGTGGCAACTGTGGTAGCTGCAGCAGCCAGTGCGATGCCCCGCGCATCAAGCTGAGCCGCGAGCAGATCGCGCAGCTTGACGCGCTCACCAAGCAGGCAACGGAGGCCAGGCCATGATTCAGACCACCATTGGCATCGACGGCATGATGTGCGAGATGTGCGAGGCGCACATCAACGACGCCATCCGCAGGAATTATACCGTCAAGAGCGCCAAGAGCAACCGTAAGAAGAAGCAGTGCATCGTGGTCTCCGAGGAGCCTCTCGATGAGGCCAAGGTGCGCGAGGTCATCGGTCAGACCGGCTACGAGCTGCTCTCCATCAGCTCTGAGCCCTACCAGAAGAAACGGCTGTTCGGACTCTTCTGAGGTAAGGATGAGAGTTTTGCACGGGGCCTTCGGGCCCCGTTTTCGTGTGGGTCAGAGTAGCTCGAAGCTGTCCTCGGGCCACATGGTCATGTCCCCCTGCGCATCCACCAGAAGGACCTGCAGCTCGCTGTGGGAGGCCAACCAAGCCCGAGCCTCATCCGCGCCCATCATGAAGAGCGGTTTGGTATAGCCGTCACCGTCAATGGAACGGTCGCTCACGATGGTGGCGCTTATGATGTCCGTCTCCACGGGATAGCCGGTCCGCGGGTCGAGGATGTGCCAATAGCGCCTGCCATCCTGCTCGAACTGCCGCTCGTAGAGGCCGCTAGTGACCACCGACCCGCCTTCCAGCGACACGCGCGCGATGGGGCTGCCCCCGTCAGGGTCGTTTGGGTCACGCACGCCGATGCGCCAGGCACTTCCGTCGGGCTTTGCCCCGAGCACCTTCACGTTGCCACCCAGGTTGACATAGGCGCTCTGCACCCCCTCGGTGGCAAGCTCGTCGAGCAGCACGTCGGAGACGTAGCCCTTGGCGATGCCGCCCAGGTCGAGCCGCGCCTCGGGGTCTGCAAGCGTCACCGTCGTGCCGGATACCTGCACGTTCTGGTAGCCCACATGCGGCAGCGCCGCCTCGATCTCCTCCGGCGCGGGCACCACGCCCTCATGGAAGTCCCAGAGCTTGCTCACCGCGCCGATCGTGATGTCAAAGAGCCCGTCCGAAGCCCGGCAATAGCCCAGAGCCTTCGAGATGAGCTCCGCGGTCTCGGGCTCCACCTCCACGGGAGCACCGCCAGCCGCATTGATGCGTCCGATGTCACTCGTCTCGATGGTGCGCGAGAGCGTCTGCTCAAAGCCCTCGCAGCGTGCCACGCAGGCGTCGAGAAGCTCCTGCTCCATGACGCCGCTCACGGCGCAAGCGGTGTCAAAGCAGAAGAACGACTGCTGGAGCTGCACGTCGGGGGCCGACGCGCCGCCCGGGCGCCCCGCGCACCCGGCCAGCGCCAGTGGAGCGGCCGCAAGGGCCTGCACAAAACCACGACGGCTCAGTTGCACGACTACAGCCTCCCTTGGTGCGCGAATCGGACTCAACAGCTACCATAACAGGCTGATACTACAAAAGCAGGTACCTCAAACTCGATCGAGCGGAGGCGTCTTCCCACGATTCGCAAAGTATTTGCGAGTTTGAGGTACCCGGCAAAGTACACCGCCCATCCGCAGCGCCAGAAGGGGGCACCTTGGGCTCGTTCGTGCAGAGAAACCGCGCGACCATCGTCTGTGCAGCCGTCATCGCCCTGCTGCTGGCAGGCCTTGCCCTGTGGGCCAGTGGCGCGAGAGGAGCAGGTGGGCGCCTTGTGGCCCTTGTGCATGACGGCGTCGGCCAGGTCCACGAGCTGCCCCTTGACACCGACGCGACACTCGAGGTCACCACCAGCCTGGGTTCCAACACCATCGTGGTCGAGGACGGGACCGTGCGCGTAGCCTCGGCCGACTGCCCCAATGGCACCTGCCTGCACGAGCAGCCCATTGGCGAGCCAGGCAAGCAGATCATCTGCCTGCCCCATAAGCTCTGGATAGAGGTCGTGCCCGAGGGCGAGAACGGCGGCGAGATGGACGTGTCGCTCGTCGAGGGCAGCGAAGACGTCGACCTGGTGGCGCGCTAGCCATGGACACCGCTCTCTCCCCCGCCCAAGCCGCACGTTGGACGCGCATCGGCGCCCTCTCCGCCCTCGCGATGCTTTTGGGCTACCTGGAATGCTTCATCCCCATCCCCATACCAGGCGTCAAGCTGGGCCTTGCCAACATTGCCGTGCTGGTGGCCCTCGCGGCGCATGACCTCTCGGGAGCCTTCTTTGTGGGGCTAGTCAAGGTGATGGCCACGGGACTCCTGTTTGGCAACCCCGTCACCCTCGCCTACTCGCTCACGGGTACCCTGCTCGCGTTTTCTTGCATGGCTCCGCTCTCGCTTCTGCCCACCATGCGGCTCTGGATGGTCTCGGTGGTGGGAGCCCTCGCGCACGAGGCGGGGCAGCTCATGGTGGCGCACGCGCTGCTGGGAACGCCACTCGTGTGGTACGGCGCGCCCGTGCTGGCGGTGGCGGGCTGCGCGACCGGCCTGCTCTGCGGCCTGGCTGCCGAGCGCACGGCAGAGCTGCTTCTGGACGCCACGCCCACAGACGTGACCCAAATGACCGCGGCCCCGAAGGCCGATCTGCACGGCAAGCCGGATGCCGACGCAAAGCCCCAAGAGCCCCACGTTGTGCGAGCACTGCTCCTCATGGGCCTCTACCTGCTGTTTGTCGCATGTGCCATGCATGCGCGCAGCAACGTTGCCCTCGCCGCCTGCGTGGCCGTGACGCTCGCTGCCTGCGCGGCGGCCCGGTTGCGTCCACGCGCACTCTCGACAGCGCTGGCGCCTGCGCTGCCCATCGTCCTTATCACCTTTGTCGCCCAGGTGGCAAGCGCACGGCAGGGCACTCCCATCGTCACGGTGGGCGCATTCACGCTGACCGTCGAGGCGCTGAGGGAGACCCTCGTCATGCTGATGCGCCTCTGCAGCATCACCTGCACGAGCGTCGCGGTGGTGGGCCTCGCCGGACGCGATGGCCTCGCCGCCGGCGCAAGGGCCCTC
Source organism: uncultured Coriobacteriaceae bacterium (assembly GCA_902790135.1). Lineage (GTDB taxonomy): Bacteria > Actinomycetota > Coriobacteriia > Coriobacteriales > Atopobiaceae > UBA1367. The sequence goes on along the minus strand of CADAQM010000008.1, from coordinate 53,725 downwards.
CTTGGTCCCCTACGCGCCTGTGGGGTGCCCACGCAGGGGCCGGAGCTTGCCCTCGCCACGGCAATGAGCCTTGCGACGACGATCGCCGAGGGCCTCCCCACAACCGAGCGCCGCGCGCTTCTCACCAGGGAGTTCTGGACCGAGGAGCTTCCCGCCACCACGCGCGACCTCTACGAGCGGGCCTCGCGCGGCATCTGACGCCAAGCGCCGCGCGCTACGCGAGCAGGCTCATCCAGCTCCCCAGAAGCCCGCAGGCCATGAGCAGCCCCACCACCACGAGCAGGGCACCGCTCACGCGGTTGACCACGTCGTAATGGCTTTTTACCCACGCGAGCGCGCCTTCGAGCTGGTCCACGAGCAGGGCGGCGAGCACGAAGGGCACGCCCAGGCCCGCCGAGTAGCAAGCCAACATCGCCACACCGCGCAGGGCGCTCCCCGAGGTGGCCGCAAGGCTCAGCGCGGAGGCCAGAAAGGTGCCCACGCACGGCGTCCAGGCCACCGCGAAGGCGAGGCCAAAGGCCACGGCACCCGGTACGCCGGACCTCGACGACCCCTTGCCCATGCGCACCGCTCCCGCAAATGGTGCTGCCGGTAGCACGCCAAGGTAGCTCAGGCCCAAAGCCACGACCACAACCCCGCAGATCAGCTCGAGCGGCCGACGCCATGCCACCAGCAGCGACCCAACAGCCCCAGCGAAGGCGCCCATCAGCGTAAAGGGAATGCAGAACCCCAGCACGAAGCCCAAGGCGCGCGCCAGCGCGTGGGCCGTAGAGCCATCCGCACGCTCCTCGCCCGCGCCGCCTGCAAAGAAGGCGAGATAGACCGGCAGAAGCGGCAGCAGGCATGGGGAGACGAAGGTGATGATGCCCTCGAGGAAGGCCGCCAGCAGGTCCATGTCACACCAGCTGTTCCAAGGCACCGCGCATGAGCGTCGTATCGATGCGTCCCGCGGTGATGGTGAGGACCTCGCCCTCCGCGGAGACCACCACCGTCGTGGGCAGGGCATAGGCGCCAAAGCTCGCCGCTGCCTCCTGCGAGGTGTCGTAGTAGGCGGGCAGGTCGTCGAAGCCCTCCTCGGCAAGCCATGCGGCCGCGTCCTCCACCCGCTCGCGCTGGCCGTCGGCCGCATCCACAAAGGCAAAGCTCACGCGGTCGCCGTACTCCGCATAGATGTCCTGAAAGTCGGGCAGCTCGTCGACGCAGTAGGGGCACCACGTTGCCCAGAAGTTAATGACGAGCGGCTTGCCGTCGGCAATGTCGGACAGGCGCAGCGGCTCACCCAGCTCGGTATAGACCGTCGCGTCATGGTCGGCAAGCAGGATCACGTCGTCATCCGCCGCGGCGGACCCGTCGCCCTGCGCAGCCGACTGCACGGGAGTGCCCTGACGCGCCGCCAACAGGTCGTGGCCGACAAAGGCGCCAACGAGCAGGACCACCAGCACCCCAAAGGTCACCAGTGCCTGGTACCTCTTTGCCATCAGCGCTCCTCCCAATCCTCAGGGCCGATGCCGGCCCGCGTCCATCAGCCCGTGTTCTGCAGTCCAGCCGCAACGCCACTCACGCTGCACAGGATGAGATAGGTCAGGCGCTCGCGTGCCTGCAGCGAGTTGGCGTGCTCGTCCATGCGCAGCTCGGCCAAGGCGCGCACCTGCGTCAGCGACAGCACGTTGACAAAGGGCAGGCGCATGCGCACCACCGGCCCGAGCACGTGGCGGTTCTGCAGCGGCCAGTCGTTGCCCACGATGTCCAGCACCCACCTGCGCGTGCGCGCCATCTCGTCAAGCACCATCTGCGTGAGGTCCTCGCGCCCACCCATGTCGAGGTAGAGCCGGGCGATGCGTGCGTCCGTCTTGGCAAGCGACATCTCGATGTTGTCGATGAAGGTGGTGAAGAGCGGCCACTTCTGGTAAGCGCGGCGCAACAGGTCGATGTCGCCGCAGGTCTCGCATGCCGTACCGAGTCCGTACCACGCAGCCAGGTTGATGCGCGCCTGGGACCAGGAGAAGATCCACGGGATGGCACGCAGATCGGCGAGCGACGTGGCCCCAAGACCGCGCTTTGCGGGGCGCGAGCCGATGGGCATAAGGCCGATCTCGGTGAGCGGGGTCACCGTGGAGAACCACTCGGGGAAGCCCTCGGTATTGAGAAGGCGCAGATAGCAGGCACGCGACGAGCTGTCGAGCAGCTCCGCGAGGTCGGCGAAGTCGGTGCCCGTCTCGGTGTTGGTCCACTCGACCGACGGCGCGCTCTGCAGGAGCGTGGCCGCGGCGACCGACTCCACGTGGCGACGGGCCAGGGCGCGGTTGCCATAGCGGGCGAAGATGACCTCGCCCTGCTCGGTCAGCTTGAAGCGGCAGTTGACCGAGCCCTTGGGCTGCGCGAGAACGGCGCGGTTTGCCGGTCCGCCGCCGCGCCCCACGGCACCGCCGCGGCCATGCATGAGAGTCAGGTCGATGTAGTTCTCGCGCGCCCACGCGGCAATGCGCTCCTGCGCCAGGTGCAGCATGATGGTCGCGGAGGTGGGACCGGCGTCCTTGGACGAGTCGGAGTAGCCCAGCATGACCTCGAGGCGCCGCCCGTTGTCGTTGAGACGCGCCTGCACCTCGGGCAGGCGAATGATCTGCTGCAGGGTGTCGACGGCAGCCTCGAGGTCCTCCACCTGCTCGAAGAGCGGGATGACGTCGAGGGTCGGCACGTCGGACTCGTGGGCAAAGGCGGCACGCGCCAGCTCATAGACGTTGGCAACGTCCTCCGCCGACTTGGTGAAGGAGATGATGTAACGACTTGCCGCGCGCACGCCATTGCGGCGCTGGATGGTGCCGATTGCGCGGAAGGTGTCGAGGGCCTCGCGCGTCATCGGCGCGAGCTCACCGGTGCGCCCGTGCTCGCGGATGTCGGCCAACGCGCGGGCGTGCACCACCGAGTGCTGGCGGAACTCCATCTCCACCATGTGGAAGCCGAAGGTCTCCACCTGCCAGACGAGTCGCTGCACGGGGCCATACGCCTCGCGCACCGCGCCAGCCTGCACCAGCGAGTCCTGCACCACTCTGAGATCGGCCAGCAGCTCGTCGGCGGACGCGTACATGATGTCTGCCGTGCGCGCGATCGTGGCCTCAAGACGGTTGGCCATCACCAGCATGACGGCGCGGTGCAGCTCGCTCGCGCTCATCTGCTCGGCGCGGGCGGAGAGCGCCTCGCTCATCTCCACCTGATGGTCCCAGAGGGTCTGGAGCGCCTGCGAGGGGCGCGTGAACTCGGCGTCGAGGGTCAGGTTGGTGCCGATGCGCGCGGTCTCGGCCGCAAGCGTCTCCAGCATGTGCGAGCGGAAGCGCTCAGACACCTGGCGGCTCACCTTGGCCGTCACGTTGGGGTTGCCGTCGCGGTCCGAGCCGATCCAGCTGCCCGGATGGAAGAACGCGGGGCACACGGGCGCGACCGTGCCGGCCTTCTCGCCAAGCACCGCGTCGTCAAAGCGCCGGTAGGCGTCCGGAACCATCTCGAAGAGCGTGTTGTCAAAGATGTCGATGATGGTTCCCGCCTCTTCGACGGGCGTCGGCTTCTTGATCGCGATGGGCGAGGTGCGCAGGAGCGCATCGATCTCCTGCAGCATGCGTCGCTCGTTTTCCACCAGGTCGGGGCCACCGAGCAGGGGCCGCTCGTCCAGCAGGCGTGCGATACGGCGAATCTTGCCCTCCACGGCCTTGCGGCGCGCCTCGGTGGGGTGTGCGGTGAACACGGGATGGAACTCCAGGCGCGAGAGCAGGGCCCGCGCCTTGGCGGGCCCGCACTCGTCCGCCAGCTGCTGGTAGGCCGCTGCGATCTCGTTGACCTGCCTGTCGCCCACGGGTTCCACGCGCTCGCGGTCGCGCAGCTTTGCCACGCGGTAGTTCTCCTCGCAGATGTTGGCAAGGTGGAAGTACGCGCCAAAGGCCCTGGTCACAAGGGTCATGTCCTCGATGGGCAGGTCATCCACGAGCGCCGATGCCGCAAAGAAGGCATTTGCTGCCGCCTCGGCGCCGAGGCCCTCGGCATTAGCCGCGATCGCATGCCCGAGCAGGCGGTCGAAGGTGAGGCGCAGGTTGCCGCCGTACTCGCCGAGCACGCGGCGCACCAGTCGCAGAAAGAGGGCCATGTTCTCGCGCAACGCATCTGGCACGTCCACGCCCTGCAACGCCTCGAGGGCCAAGGCCCTCTCGTCGGCGCCCGCCGTCATGATTGCACTCACCCCTACCTCCTTAGCCAAGTCCCTGGAGTCAAACCATAGCGCGTGCGCTCTCCCGCGCCAAGTCGACCCCACGCGCCCCGCAAAAAACCACCGCTTCAGCTGAGTGTGTGCAGCATGGAAGCAAGGGCTCTTCTTTGGGTAGAATCAATACTTCGAACCATGGGAGGGCACTGATAGGTATGGCGCTATTTGGCAACAAGGACAAGGCAGGCATGACGGCCGGCACGGGCGAGGTCGCACCGCGCGAGCCGTATTTGCGTAGGATCGTCAACCAGTGGTGGGAGCGACTCTACGCAATGGTGTTCGGGCGCGTCCCGCTTGGAGACCAGGCACGACTCTACGACGCCAACCGCGCCACGCACGACTACGTGTGGAACACCCTCGGACAGACCCTCTGGGGCTCCCTTTTGCCCATCCTCACCATCGTGGCAACCCAGCTCTCCGGCGCGGAGGAGGCGGGTCGCTTCAATCTGGCCTTCACCATCGCCACGCTACTGCTCTTTCTGGGCAACTACGGCGTGCGCACCTTCCAGGTGTCCGACGTGGACGAGATGGACTCCTTCGGCGCCTACCAGGTGCAGCGCCTCATCACCTGCCTGGTGATGCTCGCCCTTGGCTGGGCATACTGCTCGCTGCGCAACTACGACGCAACCATGGCTACCATCGCCGCGGGAGCCTTTGGCTACCGCGCCATCGACGCCTTTGCTGACGTCTACGAGGGACGTCTGCAACAGATGGACAAGCTCTACCTCTCGGGTATCTCGCTGTCCCTGCGCACCGTCACCCCGCTTGCCGTGTTCTCCCTGCTTCTGCTCACCACCAAGAGCCTGCCCGTGGCGAGCATCGCCCTCGCCATCGCAGAGGTCGCGGTCCTTCTGGTGGTGACGATGCCGCTGGCACTGCTGGAGACCCCCGTGTCGCGCGCCTGGGAGTGGCTCGAGGTGCGCGAGATCTTCCGCGAGTGCTTCCCCGCCTTTGCCGCAATGTTCCTGTTCAACCTCATCGAGACCGTGCCTAAGTTTGCCATGGAGGGCGCGCTGCCTTACGAGGACCAGGTGTACTTCAGCGCCATCTACTTCCCCGCACAGAAGGCTCTCCTGGCGGTCGGCTTCATCTACAAGCCGCAGCTGGTGCGTCTGACCAACATCTGGCAGGACTCCACCAAGCGCGGGCGCTTCGACCTCATCGTCATTGCCATGATGGGCGCCTGCGTGGTCGTCTCGCTGGGCATGATCGTCTTTGCGGCCGTGGTGGGCATCCCCCTCGCGAGCTTCTTGTACGCAGCCGACTTCGAGCCCCTGCGCGGAGCCCAGTACCTCATGCTGGTTGCCGGTGGTTTTGCCGCAGCGAGCGACTTCTTGTTCCAGATCCTCACGGTGCTGCGACAGCAGGCGAGCGCGACGGCCATCTACCTTGCGGCGTTTGCCTTCATCGCCATCGCCTCCAGCGTGCTCGTGCGCACGAGCGGGTTCATGGGGGCCGTCTACGCCTACCTGGGCGTGATGGTGCTGCTCTTCTCCCTGCTGGTGCTGCAGTACGTCCGCGCGCGTATCACGGCCGACTAGCCGGCCTGCGGGTGCTAGTCGTCGAGGCCGGGCTTGCGCCGGCTGCTCTTGACGTCCGACCTGCGATGCTTGGCGTCGAGTCTGCGCTGACGAGCCGCCTTGCTCGGCTTGGTCGCCTTTCTCACCTTGGGACGCCGCGCACGAAGCTCGAGCTGCTGTCTGATCTTGCGCAGGCAGCTCTGGCGATTCTGCAGCTGGCTGCGCTGCTCGCGGCTGGTCACCGTGATGCCCGTGGGGAGATGGCGCATGCGCACGGCAGAGTCGGTAGTGTTCACGCCCTGCCCGCCCGGCCCAGACGCATGGAAGGCCTCGGCCTCGCACTGGCGTGCCAGGTCCTCGTCCGAAAGGCGCGCATAGCGCGCAAAGTCGCGGTATGTCAGGCCCTCGTTGCTCATGGGAGCGCATTGTAGCACGTATGAGGGCCGTAATGCCATGCGCACCGCGGCTCGTCCTGACCCGCGGTGCGCATGCAAGGGTGATTGTCTGTAGTGCCTAGGCAGCCTCGTCCAACTGCTCTGCGTCCTCCTCGGCAGACGCGTCGGCCTCTGCCTCGGAGCTGACCGTGGCATCCGTCGTGGACGGCGCGCTGGCCACGAGCTCCGCCGGGTCAATCACTAACTGCTCGCTCGTCGTGTCAAACCCGGGGCCGAGCACCTCGGTGCAGAACTCGTTTGCCCAGGCGACGGTCAGGCTGGTGTTGTCAGTGTCGTTTTGCGCGAGGAAGTTTGAAGACGCGAGCTCATCGGTGTAGTCGCGCAGCAGATAGGTGGTCATGTCCGTCGAGGTCCCCTTGTGTGTGACAGTCGGGACAAAGGAGCAGGCCGTCACCGAGCAGGAGCCGTCGCCTGCCTTCTCCATCGTGACCTTGGCCACGCCGCCCACCAGGTTCTGGTTGTCGATCTGCGTGCTCACGAAGTTGCCAACCGACCAGAAGCAGGGAACCTTGTGGCCATCCGGAGCCGTTAGCACCTCGACCGGCTCGATCACGTGCGGATGGCCGCCAATGATGACGTCGGCGCCTGCCTCCATCATGACCTCCGCCATGTCGTACTGGTCCTGAACGGGCGTGAGGTTGTACTCCTCTCCCCAGTGCGGGAAGACGACCACCATGTCGGCCTGGGCCTCCGCCGCCTCGATGGCCGAGCGCACGTGGCTCTCCTCGAGCAGCGAGACCCTCCCGTCGGGATCGGGGATGCCGTTGGTGCCGTAGGTGAAGTTGAGGAGGGCCACCTTGAAGCCATCCTTCTCGAAGATGTAGGTGTCACCCAGAGACGAGGACGGGTCCTCGGGATCCCAGGCGCCAATCACGGCCATCTCGGGATGCTTCTCGCGCCAGTACGCAAGCTCGCTGTGCAGGCCGTCGTAGCCGTAGTCAAGGGCGTGGTTGGTCGCGCGCAACGCCACGTTGAAGCCCGCCTTGACCTCGGCGTCACCCATCTCCTGCGGGCCGTTGAACGCGGGGTAGCCCGAGAAGGTGAAGCTGTCGCCGCCGAGGATGGTCTCCTGGTTGACGACCTTGATGTCCGCGCCCTCTATCTCGCTGCCGATATGGGCGAAGATGTGATCATAGTTGCGCGTTCCATCGTCATGGAAGCCGCTCTGGTAGACCCAGCTGTGCTGCAGGATGTCGCCGATCATGACGAGGTCGATCGTGACGGGCTTGGTCTCGGCGACGGTCTCCACCACCTCCTGCTCGACAGGGGCCTCCGTCTTCTTGTCGCCGCGGTCGAAGGCACGCGAGTCGCAGCCGATCATGGACTTGATCGAGAAGAAGACCAGAAGCAGGCTGCAGACGATCACACCGATGCCAATGGCCCCCTGCACATTGTCGTTGCGCCGGGAGGCAGGATGCCTGCCAGACGTGACGGGACGAGAGGACTCACCCGTGCGCGTGCGAGAGCCACTCGCATGCGCAGCGCCACTGCGCGTCGCGTTTCTGTTGGTGCCCGTCCGATCGGACGCGGACGCAGGCCTTCGCCTGCGACCGCCATCGCCCGTGCCCTGTGACCGCCCATTTGCCCGATTATCCATGAGCTCTCCCAAAGTGAGGCAAGAGTCTTAACCATCTAAGCATACGCATCGAGGGCCAAAACATGCAGCTCACAGGATATTTCCTCAAAACAAGAGATGGGGCCGCACGTCGGTGCGGCCCCATCAAAAGGCGCTTTATCGTCTGCCGCCTACAGCAGGCTCAGGGAGACCTCCTTGAGCTGTGCGTCGCTGACCTCGCTCGGCGCGGCGCTCATCAGGTCAGAGCCGCTCGAGGTCTTGGGGAAGGCCATGACCTCGCGGATGGAGTCGGCGCCGGCCAGCAGCATGCACACGCGGTCGAGGCCCAGCGCGAAGCCACCCATGGGAGGAGCGCCGTACTCGAGCGCCTCCATCAGGAAGCCGAACTGCTCGTCGGCGCGCTCCTCGGTGAAGCCCAGCAGCTTGAGGATGCGCATCTGGAGCTCGGCGTTGTGGATACGCATGCCACCGCCACCGGCCTCGTAGCCGTCCATGACGAAGTCGTAGGTATGCGAGCCCACAGACAGCGGGTCGCTCTCAATCTTGTCGATGTCCTGCTCCGCAGGCTGGGTGAAGGGCTGGTGCTCGGCGGCGTAGGCCTCGCGCTCCTCGTCCCAGTGAACCAGCGGGAAGTTGACGACCCACAGGAAGTCGTGCCCCTCGCGGGCGATGTCGAGGACGTTGGCCATATGCACGCGCATGCCACCGAGGATCTCGTCGGTCGCGAGACGCTCACCCACGGCAAACAGCACGAGGTCGCCGGGGTTGGCGCCCATCTCGTCCTTGAGGGCACTGATCTCGTCTGCGGAGAGGAACTTCGCGATCGGGCTCTGCACGGAGCCGTCCGCCTTGAAGGCGACCCAGGCAAGGCCCTTGGCGCCGAAGGTCGCAGCTACGTTGGCGAGCTTGTCGATCTTGGAGCGACCCCACACGCCGGCGCCCGGGCAGCAGATGGCCTTGACGTGCTGCCCGTCTGCGGCAGCGGCCGAGGCGAAGAGCTTGAAGCCGGAGGCCGTGAAGATGCCGGTCACGTCATGCAGCTCCATGCCGATGCGCGTGTCTGGCTTGTCGGTGCCATAGGTGTCCATCGCGTCCCAGTACGACAGGCGGCGCAGCGGCAGGGTCATCTCCACGCCCACCTTGGCAAACGCGTCGGAGAGCACCTCCTCGAGCGCACCCATGACGTCGTCCTGGTCGACGAAGCTCATCTCGATGTCCACCTGCGTGAACTCGGGCTGGCGGTCGGCGCGCAGGTCCTCGTCGCGGAAGCACTTGGCCACCTGGTAGTAGCGCTCCACGCCGCCCACCATGAGCAGCTGCTTGAGCAGCTGCGGGCTCTGGGGCAGGGCGTAGAATCGGCCCGGCTGGGTGCGGCTGGGCACCAGGAAGTCGCGGGCGCCCTCGGGGGTCGACTTGAACAGCGCCGGGGTCTCCACCTCCATGAAGGCGCGGTCGTGCAGCGCCTGGCGGATGGCAAAGGTGAAGTCCGAGCGCAGCTTGAGGTTGGCCATCATGGACGGACGACGGATGTCGAGGTAGCGATAGCGCAGGCGCAGGTCCTCGCTGGTCTCGATATGGTCCTCGATCTGGAAGGGCGGCGTCTTGGAGCTGTTGAGGACCTCGACCCTGGAGACGAGGACCTCGATCTCGCCCGTGGCGAGGTTGTGGTTGGTCTGGCCCTCGATGCGATGACGCACCTGGCCCTCGACCAGCACGGGCCACTCGGGACGAACTGTCTCGGCAGTGGCAAAGGTCTCTGCGTCGCAGAGGTCGGGATCAAAGAAGACCTGGGTCAGGCCCTCGCGGTCGCGAAGGTCGATGAAGATGAGGCCGCCGAAGTCGCGACGACGCCACACCCAACCCGTGAGCGTGACCTCCTCGCCGATGTTCTCTGCGCGCAGCTCTCCGCAGGAGTGGGTATGCAGGGAGAAATTGCTCATGTGGATGTCCTCTCGTCGTGTCGCTGCCCCGTGCTCGTGCGGGCAGCCCTGGCAGACGGCGCCCGAGCGTAGACAGCGCGCGGGCACGCAAGGAGGCATTGTACTACGCGCGTCTGGATAGGATGACCCGCAAGGGACATATCTCCGATTCAACAGGAACGCGAGGAGGCACCTAGAGCTCGCCATGCACCGAGAGGGTCTCGGTGTCAAAGCCCTCCCCCAGCACGTTGGCGCAGTAGTCCACATACCACTGGCGCGTGGCGCCGTTTCCGCCGTCCACCGCGGAGACGGAGCTCGAGGCCGCCAGATCGTCGGTGTAGTCGGAGAGCTTGTAGGCGCAGATGCCGTGCCAGTCGAGCACACGCTGCGTGACCGTGGGGATGAACTCGTAGGACTCGACCCTCGCCCCGTCACCGTCCTTGACGAGGGACAGCTTGACCATGCCGCCCACCATGTTCGCCGCGCCGAGCTGCGTGGACACGAAGTTGCCCACCGACCAGCAGACCAGCATCTTGCGCTTGCCGTCATCGATCACCTCGACCGGTTGGATCACGTGCGGATGTCCGCCGATCACCACGTCGACGCCGCAGTCGAAGAGGATGCCCTCCCACATGCGCTCGTCGCCTGCCGGCTCATTCTCGTACTCCTCGCCCCAATGCATGAACACCACCACGAGGTCCGCTTTCTCGCGCGCCGCCTTCAGGTCGGCTCGCATGGCCTGTTCGTCCGCGATCGACACCACGCGCCCGTCGGTGCTTGGCTCCACGCTGCCGTTGAGGATGTCGGTGTAGTTGAGCATCGCTATGGTGAAGCCGTCCTTCTCGTAGTACCAGGGGCCCGCAGGCGAGGTGCCACCCACCGGCGCGATGCCGTCCCCGTCGGGATCAGCCATTCCAATGACTGCCATCTCGGGATGCTTTGATGCCCAATAGGCGAGCTCGGCGCGCACGCCGTCATAGCCGAAGTCAAAGGTATGATTGGTTGCCTTGAGCACGGCGTCGAAGCCCGCCGCCACCTCTGCGTCGCCCACCTCCTGAGGGCTGTTGAAGGAGGGATAGCCCGAGTAGGCCCACGACGAGCCGCCCAGGATGGTCTCCTGGTTGAGCACGGCCACGTCCGCCTCGGCGATGTCATCGCCTATCTGGGAAAACAGGTGGTCGTAGGAGTAGGTCCCGTCCCCGTTGTCGCCCGTGTCGATCACGCTTTGGTGCATGAGCACATCGCCTATCATCATGAGCTTGACGTGCACCGGCTCGACCGTCTGAGACGGTTCCTTCTGCTCGGGCTTCTCCTCAGCCTCGCCCTCCGTCTTCTCGGCGGGTGCTGCGGTGTCGTTGACGACAAGCTCCTGCGCCTGCTGGGAGACCTTCTCGTGCCCGCCCGCATGCTGAGACGCGTACTGGACGAGCGTGCTTGCGAGCACGCCGACAGCCACCAGCACGGCAAGCACAAGCGTGAAGAACGCGCGCCTGGCCCGACGCACGCGACGCCGCGAGAAATCTGTGCCCTCTCTGTCAAGTTTGGGTTGCTTGGTATCCACGTCACGACCTCCTTTCGGCTCATGATACGCTCAGTCAACCGGCTGGCTCGCACCGATGGGACGTGCGGCCGTCAAGCGGAAGGATGCCCATGCGATACAAGGCGGTCGTGTTCGACCTGGACGGCACGTTGCTCTATACCCTCGAGGACCTCTACCTCGCGACAAACCATGCGCTCACGCAGCTGGGGCTTCCTCCGCGCACCCGAGACGAGGTGCGCAGCTTCGTGGGCAACGGATACCGCCAGCTCTTCAGGCTTGCCGTGCCCGAAGGAACGCCCGAGGAGCTGCAGGAGCAGGCTCTTGAGATCTTCAACGGGTACTACCTCGCCCATGACCAGGACCACACGGCCCCCTATCCCGGCATACCCGAGCTCTTGGGACGCCTTGCCGAGACAGGCATCGCGCTTGCCGTCGTGTCCAACAAGGGTGACCTTGCCGTGCGCGACCTGATGGATCACTGCTTTCCCGGCGTCTTCGACGCCGTTGCCGGCGAGCGCGAGGGCGTGCGACGCAAGCCGGCGCCCGACACCGTGCTTGCGGTCATGCGGGCGCTTGGCGTGACCGCCGACCAGATCGTCTACGTCGGCGACTCGGAGGTGGACGTGGCAACCGCCAGAAACGTGGAGTGCGCCTGCATCGCGGTCAGCTGGGGTTACCGGACGAGGGAGCAGCTCATCGATGCGGGAGCAACGACGTTGGTCGGCACCGCCGATGAGCTTGAAGCCCTGCTCATCGGCTGATCTGCGGACGCTTTCATGGGGTCCGCTGCGGTAGCCACATCGACTGGCCGTATCCGGCCATTCCCACGGACCCCATCCAGCAGGGAGTTAGACACACCGAGCTGCACCCCAAATGAAGGGGTCGGGGCGGCACCTTCTGCGAGGTACCGCCCCGGCCTTCTCCTCTAAGCTAGAGCAGATCGAGTGAACCCACCTGGGCTAGGCCACCGGGTTCACCGGCTTGAATATCCAGCTCTGCGCCTTCGAGCCGTTGGCGTTCCAGATCTGGACGTTGCGCTTGTTGGCGGCAACGCCACCGCTCACGTCTATCGCACGGCCTCCCGTCGCGGAGCGCAGCACGTAGCCGCCCGAGCCATTGTCGACAATCTCCCAGAGCTGCGCAGCAGACTTATTGGAGGAGTACTGCTGGATGTTGGCTCCGTTGGCGTTCTTACCACCCGATACGTCAAGCGAACGTCCGGACTTCTCGTTCAGGATCGTGTAGTAGCCGCTTGAGGAGTCATAGCTGACCTTCCAACGTTGAGCGGCGCTCCCGTTGGACTGGTAGAGCTGGACGTTGGCTTTATTGGCCGTGGACCCGTTTGCCACGTCGAGGACGAAGCCCTGGTTCACCGCAGTCGCGATGGTGTACGTCCCATCTGCAACCGTCTGGCAGGGGCGCAGGGTCCACTTCTGCGCGGCGGAGGCGTTGGCCGTGTAGGTCTGGAGCTGCTTGCCACTCACGGCGTTGCCTCCCGGCACGTCAAGCACCAAGCGCTTGCCGTCGTCGGTCTTGAGCGCACTCGCGATGTAGATGTTGCCGTTACCGGCATCGTAGAGCTTCCACTGCTGCGCAAGCGAGCCGTTGGCGTTGTACTGCTGAATCGCGGCGCCGTTCTTTCTGGAGGCGCCGGCCACGTCGAACGCCCTTCCGGAGTTGACATTGATGATGGTATAAGTGCCCTTGTCCTTGTTGTAGGTAAAGCGGAAGTGCTGGGCCTTGGTCGCGTTGTCGGCATAGAGCTGCGCCTTGACCGCATTGGCGGTGGAAGCGCCGGCGATGTCGATGGCAAGGGAGCTGTTCTTGCCGTTGACGATCGTGTAGACGCCGTCGGGAACGCTCAGCTCTTCGAGCGCGATAGTAACCTCGTCGGCAGTCAGTTCCTGCTGGCCAGCCGCATCGGCAAAGAGCTTCCCGCAGCACCCGCAACGCCAGTGCTCGATGTTTCCATCGGCGGTGATGGTCGCATTCTTCGCGGCAACCTTGACCAGCTGGTGGCCGACACTCTCCCCGAGCGTCAGTGCGCTCGTGGACTCGATGGCCTGGTCGTACTGACCCTTGGTATCGACGCTCGCACGCAGGTCGTATGCCCCGTCCGCACCGAGGGCAGAGCTCACGCTCGCGCCATCGAGCTTGATTGTGGTGCTGGCAGAGGTGACAGCCGAGCTGCCGAGGGAGACCCACCCATTGCTGCCAGCAGGTGCCGCCTCAAGCGTCACCTTCCAGCCAAAGCTGGCAATGCGGTTGGTGCTGAGGGTGACGTTGACCATACAGTCAGGATCGAGCTCGTAGGAGTCGCTCGCAAAGGCGATGCTCAGGTTGGGCCTCTCGAAGTTCCAGCCCTGTGCGGCGGAGCCGTTCGCATTGTAGAGCTGGACGTTCTTCGCGTTGGCGGGAACGCCTCCCGAGACGTCCACTGCACGTCCACCGGTCGCGGAACGCAGCGCAAAGCCGCCCGCACGATTGTGCTCGATCGACCAGAGCTGGGCGTTGGAGCCGTTATAGGAGTACTGCTGAATGTTGGCGGCGTTGACGTTCTTGGCGCCAGCAACATCCAAAGAAAGCCCGGACTTCGCGTTGGTGACCTTGTAGTAGCCGGTCGACTCGTCGTAGACCAAGCGCCACCACTGTGCCTGCGAGCCGTTGTTGGTGTAGGTCTGGACATTGGCGGCGTTGGCCGTCGAGCCACCGGCAACATCGAGGACGAAGGTGTTGTTGGCAACGCTCTTGAGCTGGTAGATGCCGTCCTCGATGAGCGGCTTATGGGCAACCAGCACGAACTCCTGGGCCTTCGAGCCATTGGCCGTGTAGGTCTTGAGCTTGGTCCCGTTGTCCGTGCTGCCGCCCGGCAGGTCGAGCACCAGCGGGGTGCCTGTCTCGGGACTGAGCGCGCTCATGAGCACCACGTTGCCGTTCTCCTGCTCGGCCACGATCCACTGCTGGGCGAGCGAGCCGTTCGGGCTCTCCTGGTCGACGATGGCGCCGGTGCTGGTGGAAGCGCCGCGCACCGACAGGACCTTGCCCGAGTTGACGCTCGTGATGGTGTAGGTGCCCTTCTCCTCGTCGAAGTCGAAGCGGAAGCGCTGGGCCTTGGTGTCATTGGCCGTGTAGAGCTGGATCTGCGCACCATCAGCCGTCGAGGCGGAGGCGACGTCCAGCGTAGCGTCGGCCTTCTTCGCGCTGCGGATCTCGTAGACACCCGAGAGGTCTGTGCGTTGACCGGTGATGGCGAAGGTGGTGGTCTTGGTTCCCTCGTAGTTGCCGAGGCCGGTCACGGTCAGCGACGCGTTGCCAGCCTTGTCGTTGTCCTGGTACGACACTTCGTAGTCGGTGCCGGCAACGAGCTCCTTCAAGCCAACCTTCACAACAGGTGCCGGCTCGACAGGCTCGCCCTCGTACATCTGGCGGGCGATCTTGTCGATGGCCACATCAGGATCGGAGAGGCTCTTCTTGTTGACAGTCAACGTGCCGTCAGCCGTCGTGATGTTGGTGAAGTTTGCCGTCTTGTCGGCGCCAGAGGCGTCACGAATGACGTAGGAGACCAGCTTGTTCTCGGAGCTGCCAGCATCGGTTTGGCTTCCCTTGACATCTGCGTCAAGCTCGACGGTATCGGGCAGGCCCTCTGCTGAGGCAGTTGCGCTGACGAGCGCCGTGCCGTCATAGGTCTTGGAGGCAGACGTAGCCGTGATGGTGATGGGCTTGTCGTTGGTGGTCACCGTCAGCGTACCAAGCTCCTCGGAGAGGACGTAGTTCTGCTCCTTGGCGCCGCTCCAAGTGAGGCTGTAGCCGTTGGTGGAACTGCCGACCTCGGTCTGGGTGCCAGTCGCAGCGATGGTGACCATGTCGTCCGAGGCCAGGCCGTTCACGCTTGCCTCGTCAGCCGTCAGGGCAGCGCCGTCGTAGGCCTTGGTCCCAGAGCCGGTGACGATGGTGGCGGCAATCGGGTTGATGGTCAGGCTGCCGTCCTCGGTCGTGATGCTGAACTCGGAGGTGACGTTGCCACCTGCGGCATTGAGTACGACCGGGGTGCCACTCACGGACACGATGTAGGTGCCCGCGTCGGTGGCAGTGACGGTCTGGGCGGTGATGCCGGAGAGCGTGTAGGTGTTGCCCTCGATGGTGAAGCTGGTGGTGACGAGGCCGCCCACGCTCTTGGGAGTGCCATCGTAGTCGTAGGTGGCGGAGTTCGCCGTTGCGACGATCTCGTACTTCGCGTCACGCGAGGTGATCGTCAGCGTGCCCTCGACGATGGTGACCTCATAGTTAGAGGCATCGGTGCCGTCATTGAACGTGTAGTTGAAGGTGTTTGCGGAGCTGCCGACGACGGTCTGGGCACCCGTGGTGGTAAACGTCGCGCCCTCGCCGATCGCGAAGCCCTCGCCGGAGACGTCAACATCGCTACTGGTCAGGGTCGTGCCGTCGTACTTCGCACTTGCTGAGCCAGAGGTGAACGTCACCTTGCGCTTTGCCACGCTCAGCTGCCCGTCCACAAGCTCGACGTTGGAGAAGCAGTCGGTCTTGTCCTGGCCGGCTGCGTCGGTGATCTTGTATGTCTTCACCGTGTTGGCAGAGATGCCGGCGCTGGTCTGGGTACCCTCGACGGTGGCAGTCGCCTCGAAGCCGATGGGAAGACCGGTGACGTCAAACGTCTCATTGACCAGAGGTGTACCGTCATAGGTCTTGGAAGCAGACCCGGCGGTGATGGTGACCTTGCCTGTGTTTTGGGTCACCGTCAATGTGCCAAGGTCCTCTACGAGCGCGTAGTTAGCTTCCTTCGTCGAGCCCCAGTCAATCACGTAACCGTTGTTGCTGCTACCAATCTCAGTCTGAGTGCCGGTGGCAGTGACGGCGACCGTCTCGCCTTCGACCAAGCCGCTGACCGTCACATCGCTTGAGGTAAGCGCGATGCCGTCATAGCCCTTCTCAGCCGAGCTCGTCTTGATCGTGAGCCCCCTCGGCTCGATCGTGAGCGTACCGTCCCTGAAGCTCACCTGATAGTTGCCCTGGTTGATCTCTCCGTTCGGCGCTAGGACATAACTGCCCACATCCTCGCCACTTGCACGCGTAAACGAGTACTCAACCGTATCGGAACCAACGACACCATCGATGGTGGCCGTGAACTCGGGATCGTCGTCTCCATAGCTCTTGGTGGCCGCATCGGCCGTGACCACAATCGTCTTGGGCAGGATGCTCAGCTTGCCCTCGCGGTAATGGATATCGTAGTTGCCCTCCACGAATCCTGCGGCAGGCGTGAAGGTGATGGTGTTGGCGACCTCACCCTCAGAAACCTCGGTGACCGAGCCCGTCGCCTTGAGGTCGGTGACCTCGCCCTCGACGAACCCGTCCCCATCCATGGTGACATCCGCGCTGGTAAGCGGCGTGCCATCGTAGTCTTTGGTGAGGCTCTTGGATATGAGCGTGACCGATCGCCTTGCGATGACAAAGCTACCCTCGGCAGACGAGCCCTCGTAGTCACCGATGCCCCTGATAAGCACGTAGGCGTTGCCAGCATTTACGTTGTCACGAGCCTCTCCCACCACATAGTCGGTCGTGTCGAGCGGCTCTCCATCGAGCGTGACCGTCAGCTCCGGCATTAGCGCAACGCCACTATAGAGTTGGTCCTCCGCGGTAACCGAGGCGCCCGCGAGGCTCTTCTTAATCTTGAAGGTCTTGATTGCCTCCCCGCCATATATGCCGGTGCCAGTAATGACCACCTTTGCATTGTCGGTCAGGTCAATGTTGTCAGCATAGCTGACCGTGTAGTCAGCACCCTCTTCGAGCTGTTTGCCATCGAGGGCAACTGAGACTACGGACGGCTCCTGTTCGGCGCCGTTATAGGTAACGATGTCATCCTCGATCTCAATCTGGGCATCGCTCAGGTCGATTAGCTTGGGAATGATCACGTCGTCGGCAGAGATAAGCTGCGTGCCCTCTTCGTCGGCGTAGAGGTTGCCGCACTTGGAGCACTTCCAATGCTCGATATTGCCCTCCTTCTCGAGCGCCGGCTCCACACGCGGGACCTTCTCGAGCTGGTGGTTGCACTCGCCCACCGTTATCTGATAGACAACCTCTGAGTACTCTGGGTCCCAAGTCTTGTATTGCCAATCGGCAGCCAGGGTAAGCGAAGTCTCGCCCTCAGAGAGAGCTTCGATGGAATAGGTGCCATCACCGTTATTAACTACACGGAGAATGCCCTCGTCATAGTCAATCCAAGAATAGTCCACCTTGGTGGGGACGCTGTAGCCTTGCTCCTGCCCTTCCTCATCGTCGGCAAGCGCAGGAACAAACTTGATCTGGGGCCGTACGGTTACAGAATCGCCTACGCTCATCTTATCGACGATGCCCTCTGCATCCATCTGCAGCTCAGACGACGTCTCGCCACGCAGGGCCACTGCATACCTGCCAGAGTCGTTGAACCTGAGCGTGGCCTTGCCCTCATCGATCTTGCTCGCGTAGAAGGCGGCTGAGTCGTCCCATATACCGTAGACACCCGTCTTCTCGGAGTCCCAGCCGTCTTCGACCGGAAGCGTCAGCAATGCTCCGGCGCCACCGAGCAGGTCGTACATATAGACTTCATTGCCATCTTGGTCTACCACGGAGATGTCGTAGACGACGGCTTCCTCGACCGTGTACGAGTCACCACTGGCTGCAAGAGTCCCGTTGATAATCCCAATCGCCCTGTCAGACTCGTCATCGACGCGCGTGATAGTGAAGCTGATGTTCTGGAAGCGGTTTTCGTACCCCTCCGGCACCTTGAGCTCAGCACCCGTAACGGCATCGGACGCAACGGTCACGTAGTTAACATCCTCAAGAGTGACGTGAATGGTTGCAGGCGCATTGAGGGAGATGTGCGTTACGGCGCTCTCACCGCCAGGCCAGGTCAACTCTCCGGCACCTGCAGGCTCAAGCCACATTGCGGTGATACGCTTGCCCATCACGGGATCGAGGTATAGGTTTGAACTGCTGTCGGGCCAGAGATAGTATTCGGTATTGCCGTCCTCGCCCTGAATCACAAAGGCTTCCCGATTCAGCTTGCCGCCATACACAAGCCCCATGGTGTAGAACTCGCTCTCGGCGGGGTCTGTGCTCAGCAGATAGGCATGCGGCATATCCGGATCGTCGAAGGTGACCACGCCATCGACAATCTGGTAATCCTTGACGATCTGGAAGCTCTTGGTGACTTCACCCTCATAGATTCCGTTGCCGGTAATGGTGACGGTCGCCTCGCCCACTTCCACGTTGTTCTCGTAGCTGCAGTCGAAGGCAGAGCCCTGGTACAGACGGCTGCCCTTGTAGGTGGCGACAACCTCCGGCCACACCTCAAAGCCCGTATAGCGCTGGGGCTCAATCTCCTCGAAGGTCACGTCGTCCAAGGAGACGGTGCGGCTGCTGCCGGCCGCGCGCACCTCAGCGGGGATCTCGACCTCCATGCCGGCAATCGTCAGCGTGAAGGCGTGATCACCGGGCCCCCAAGGATTATCGGCCGACTGGTCGCTCTTCGGGATGTCGGATCCGATAAAGAACTGATGCAAGGGAGCTTGGTCATCATCTGTAATGAAGGCCGACCCTTCGTCGCCCCAGTAGCTATAGTAGTAGGTCGCCTCAAAGCCATCCTTGAAGGTTACGTTGATGCAGTCGGAGTCCTGCAATCCATACCGGAAAGCCGAATACTCGTTGCCGTCATCGTCGTACTCAGTCGACTCGTCCTCGCCAACAACGAACACGATGGGACGCTCGGGCAAATACTCGATTGCCTCGATGGGGTTCTCCTCGAGCGTGACGTCAACGTTGCAGGAGTGTCCCGCGAAGGAAACCTCGGCCGCAGCCGCATTGTTCCCAAAGACAAGGGGGCTTCCTTGTCGATATTGAGCTCGACCCTGTAGCCATCAATGGTATCGGCTTGATCATCCACGCATGCGAACTGCCTATCGAACTGGTCGTATCGATACGTCTTCGTGCTTCCATCATCAAGGGTCAGGATCAACTCATCGCCATTCCCGAACTCAGGATCCTCACTGAGATACCACTCTCCGTTGATTTCGGCACCATTGATCTGGTCGTAGACCAAAATCCTGTCTGCGGGTACATAGGCAATCGAAGTGATGGTGCTGGGAACGACGTTGACAGGAATCCCACAAGAGCGTTCGGCATATTCGATTCTGACGAGGTGTTCTCCGATTTCCCACTGGTTGTCGTAAGACTGGTCATCGTAGAAGCTAATCGACCACTTGGTGATGATGTCACCGGAGGGAGACTGGAATGCCGCCTCATTGACGGGACCTTCACCCGAACCGTCTATCGTCTGATAGGTGTAATCGACAACGCTGCCATCGGTAAGCGTTACCGTCAGCACGTCACCAAGTTGGGGAAGCTTTTCTTCGTAGCGATACCTGTTCCACGTGACCTCGTTGCCATCTCCGTCTTCACCCGTCTCTTCCCATTCATCAACACCCTGCATCAGCTCGATGTTGGCAGCTGGTTGGTACGAGATCTCTTGAATGGGGTTCGGAAGAATTGATACGGGCACCTCGCAGGAGCGGCCAGAGTACGTGAGCTGGAAGGAATGCTCCCCTGGCGCAAACTCGTAGTCATAGGGGTCCCATCGCACAAGGTACTCTTCGATTTCATCGCCATCATCCGACCTGAACATGCCGTAACCCGCGTCGTCATCGTATTCCCAGACATAGGTCTTGCTGCCCTGGGCCGCATCCTTCCATGTCACGACAAGGGTATCGCCTGCGCTAAACGACGGGGCACTGTACCAGTACAGACCTTCCTCCTCATTGTACTGACCCGCAGAATCGAAGCCCTCTACGAGCTCGTAAGGCGTCGCGGGAACAAACGAAATGCCCTCAAGGGGATTCTCGATGACCTCAACCGGAACCGTAGCTATCGCGCCGGCGTAGCAAACGTACAGCGTGCCCGGGTTGTCGACTGCCCACTGGTTGTTGAATGCCTGGTTTCCAACAAACTGTACGTCGCTGAAATCGATTTGATTCTCGCCTGAGTCAAAATAGCCTTTGTCGTAGACGAAGTCCTCGCTCTCGCCATTGGTATACGTGACTTTAAGCACGTCGCCAAAAGCCGTGACATAAGACTCCTCGAAGCCGAACCAATCGCCAAACGAATCAGATTTGCCGTAGGTGTTCGTACCCTCTAGGACCTCAAGAGCGGGAGAACCGTCCTTGGGAATATAGGCAATGCTCTGTACGCCATTCGGAACAATCTCGATTGGCACCGATGTCTCGAGGTTATCCAGATGAATCGTCAGAGTTCCTGGGTTGTCAGGGCTCCACGGGTGGTCAGGCCTCTGGTCGGTTTCACTCCCGACTTCTCCGAGTTCGCCCAAAGTGCCGCCCTCATCGTTCTTGAAGGCAATGGCGTAATCATATTCATCATTCTCGTCAAAGAAGTAATCCTTGGTCGAGCCATCTGCAAAGGTGACAGTCAGCACGTCGCCATTCTTCAGAATGTCAGAATCGTCGTAGTTGAAGTAGGCGGTTCCTTCTATGGGAACGCCCCCGTCGTCTGTGCTGTAGGAGATTCCGCCATTCTTGCCCTGATCGAGCTGGATGTCAGACTGGGGCTTGAGCTCAATGCTTGCAATGTCCCCGTCAGGGTCCTCCCCGCCGTAGGGCAGGTCTGAGATGGTCAGGGCACTTTCGCTGAAAACACCCAATGTGTCCTGATCGTAGACATACTCGATGATGTCCGCGTCGGTCTCGAAACCGTAACCGCCTTCGAAACCATCGCCCAGCATCTCGGTATACGGAACAAGGAAGAGTTGGTCTGGGTGACCGACGGTCCCCTCGTCGCAATTGGTAACGTCCACAAGGTAGTTGCGGCCGTCATCCATCTCGACGATGTTCCACATGTGATTGCCGGCTCCCGTGCCGCCAGACATGTTTCCGGTAGCCAGAATGCACCTTCCATCGGCGATGTCGGACAGGTCACAGAGGTATTTGAACGCCTTGGAGTATCCCTCGCAGACCACATTGGTGCCTGGATCATCATCGAAGACCGAGACGAGCTGCCACGGGTCGGAATAGGTGGGATCTGAGTCCTCAGCAGCGGCATCGTCATAGCTGACAAGGCTGCAGATTGCATCCTTGTAGCTAACCAAGGTCGTCTCTAGGTCAGAATCCTCCTCTTCGGATGCGATGTAGATGGCGTTTTGGACCGCAGTGTTTATGCGCTCACCGTATGTCGGGTTCGTCTCGTAGTACAGGACCTCTCCCGAAGTACCCGTCTCACTTGCACCATTCACATTGGCATAGTCAGAGGCAACGTTCATCTTGACGGCAATCGTGTCATCAGGTATCGAGATGCTAGACCCATCCGAACTGATACTGTACCCGGCTAGGCCTATTCTTCTTCCCGACCAGTAGAGCTCATAGGGCAAGTCGACACGAAGCTTTATGAGCACCTGATTGAGAGCGTCTGCGGCTGCCTCGCGGAGGGCCTCCTTCGCTTCGGTTGAGATTTGGCCGTCTGCAACGACCGATTCGACACCCAACTCCTCGGCCGTCCAAACCGTCTTGCCAAAGATGTCTTCAGTAGGGATATCGAAGCTCGTCGATGTACGATCACCAGCAGCCACTTCTCTTATATACGGGAGAAGGGCATCATACAGGCGCTGCTCGTTGCCGTCTAGGTCAGAGCTCGTGGCCATGGGGCTGAGCTGGTCGGCGCCAAGCGGCTCGGCAAACTGCTGCTCAATGTATCCCGCCATGAGCTCCTCGGAGTCGGAATCTCCTTCGACCGTAACTGACTGAGCCGGCATCTCAACGGTATATGTTCCAGCCTCTGGTTCTGCCCATGCACGTCCCATAGGAAAGAGCAGCACACACAGCAATATCGCCAGGATAAGCACCGAAATCCGCGCCGTCCGCGTGCGCTTTGTCTTATCTTCGCCTGACATACCATTCTCCCATCGGTCACAGAACGTTATCTACGAACGCACAATCCACCTGAGCATACCTTGAGCAGAAGGTAATCCTTTACATTTTTAGCGCTTAGAACAAGCTTCTCGGCCTACGGTCTTGTATGTTACTTAAACTGTCGAATTTAAGACTCTTGCTTAAAGGGGTACCCCTAGAGTTCTGTCAAAGGTGCTGGGAGTTTTCGAACTCTCTGCCACCGCGTGTGAGCGCGTGGACGTCCGACACGAGCTGACGTCCGACACGGCACTCGAAATCCTGAGGCAGCTCCACCTAGCCATGCATATGCCAAGTCTGCGTGTCAACCACTTGCAGCTTTTCTGCATCTTGTCTATCGTGAGAAGACCCGCCGCGGCCAGCGGTGGCACAAACCAAAGCACATCGCCCCCGCGCGCCGCTTGCCTAATTGCATCAAGACGACAAACGATAGCGCCGGAGGGCGGGTATCATCTAAGCATGAGGTTTCAAACCTTCGGAGAAAGGACTCGACATGGGTAAGAAGGCAGCGGAGGCTCTCGACATCTCGTACGACCAGCTGGCGGAGTACTTGCACGTAAATCACTCCGTCTACATGAAGGTCGACAACAACGTCTATTACCTGACTGACTGCAATTTCGAGGCTTGGCGTGCTCAGGACACCAGCGTTCGCAATCACAAGAACCACTTTGTGGACTGCAGCCCCCTGGTCCCGACCGTTGACGAGTTCCTCTCGCTGCCGTTCATCCACGGCAACACCATCGAGCAGGAGTTCGAGCACGCGACCTTCTACGCCTCCCTGGCCGAGTAGGCACGCGGTAGATACGCAAGCGCAGAGGCGCTCCTCCCAAGTGGAGGAGCGCCTCTTTCATGATTGGGTTCCCAAGTCAAGGCGGTGACCCCAGCGTCTGCAGACGTTGGGGCCACCGTTCTTGTCTCTATGCGAACGTCGTGCCTACTCGGCGGGCTTGATGCCGTCCTCTTCGCGCTCGAGCTGGTGAATGAGCGAGCGGAACTCGTTGTCCACGGCGTTGGCGTGAGGCGAGCGCTTGGCGTAGCGCTGGACCGCGGCGCGCGACCTGTTGATGGCCTGCAGCGTACCTGCGCCAGCCACGCAGCCGCCCGGGCAGGCCATGCCCTCGAGCAGGTAGCCAGGATACTTGCCCTTGACGGCATCCTTGATCATCTGGCGGCACTCGTTGAGGCCCTCGGCGTTGAAGACCTTGACCTCGACGTCGGGATGGGTGTGCTTGAGGGTGTTGACCACGGCATTGGCGACGCCGCCCGCAACGGCAAAGTTGCGCGCGTCCGCGGAGGCGACGGCAAAGTCGCTCTTGTTGTCGTCCTCGAGCTTGAGGTAGTCGATGCCCTTGGCGTCCATCATGCCCGCCATCTCCTCGAAGGTGAGCACGTAGTCGACCTCGGAGCGCACGCTCTTGCGCATTGCCTCGAGCTTCTTGGCCGAGCAGGGCCCCACAAAGACGATCTTGGCGTTGGGATGCTGCGAACGGATCATGCGGGCGGTCAGCACCATGGGCGTGAGGGCCATGGAGATGCACTCCGCGTTGTCGGGGAACTCCATCTTTGCCATCGACGACCACGCCGGGCAGCACGAGGTGCCCATGAAGGGCAGGTCACCCTCGATGACCTCCTCATAGAAGTCCTCGGCCTCCTGGATGGCGCAGAGGTCGGCGCCGATGGCGACCTCCTCGACGCCCGCGAAGCCCAGCAGCTTGAAGGCCTCGCGCAGCTTGCCCACGTTGCCCTTGCCGCCGAACTGGCCGACGAACGCGGGAGCGACGGCGGCGATGACCTCCTCGCCGCCGAGGATCGACCAGATGACCTGGGAGATCTGGCTCTTGTCGGCGATGGCGCCAAACGGGCAATTGATGAGGCACTGGCCGCAGCTGACGCACTTCTCGTAGTTGATGTCGGCGCGGCCATGCTCGTCAGAGCCGATGGCCTTCATGCCGCAGGCCTCGGCGCAGGGGCGCACGTGATGGTGGACGGCATGGTAGGGGCAAACCTGCGCGCACCGACCGCAGCCAATGCACTTCTCGTGGTCGATGAAGGCGCGCTTGTGGCGGAAGCTGATGGCGCCCTTGGGACAGATCTCGCGGCAGGGATGCGCCAGGCAGCCCTGGCAGGCGCTCGACACGCGATAGACGTTGTCCTCGCAGGCGTTGCAGGCAAACTTGATTACGTTGATCAGAGGGGGCTCGTAGTAGGCAAGGCCACCGCTCTCGACACGACTGAAGCCGTCGCTGATGCGCGAGCGGCTGTCAGCACCATGCTGCGAGAGGCCCATGGTAAGGCGGATGCGCTCGCCGATGATGGCGCGCTCGAGAAAGACGCTCTCGCGATAGGTGGCCACGTCACCCGGAAGAATCTTGAACGGAAGCTCGTCGAAGGCATCGTCGATGTCGGCGTCCGTCCACTCGGGATGGTCACCGATGGAGTACATGATCTTGGCTACCTCGCGAAACACGTCGCGACGGATGCTCGTCAGATTGGTGTAGACGCCACGCATGGTATCAGCCATAGTGCACCTCTCTCTGGTTGTCCCCTTCGATTCAGTATGCCTGATTGACGCGCATGCGTAAGGCGTCAGCCGCACGGCTTCGTGCGAGCGGCATCTAGACTTCGCGCAGGTCAGCCATATCGGCACCAAAGCCCATGCGCGAGAAGCGTGCGGGCCATGCGGTGCGCAACTCGAGCGGCGTGCGCCACACGGGATGGAGCAGCCTCTCCTCGAAGGCATGCAGCATAAGCCCCTCTTTTGCTGGCTGGCCACCGTAGAGCGCGTCGCCCACTATCGGGTGTCCCGCATGGGCAAGGTGCACGCGAATCTGGTGGCGCCTGCCGCTTCCCAGCTCCACCAGCAAAAGGGAACGTCCACCCGTGCGCGCAATGGCACGGACCCTTGTGAGGGAGGGCTTTCCCGTCCTGCTCACGCGCATGCGCCGGGCATCATGGCGATCGCGACCGATCGGGCCGTCGAGCTCCATCCAGCGGTCGGACCCCATGCGTCCCTGCACCACCGCAAGATAGCGCTTGCGCATCTCGTGCCCGGCTATCTGGGCGTCGAGGCGCGGCTGGAGCTCCTCCGCGAGGGAGAACAACACGAGCCCCGAGGTCTGCACGTCAAGCCGCTGCACCGCCTGGGGCACAAAGGAGCTGCCTTGGGCTGCAAGGCGCGCCGCCAGAAGCGCCGTGAGCGTGGGCGCGCCGGAGCCGTCGGCATGCACGAGAAGCCCTTGGGGCTTGTCGACCGCACAGAGCGCGCGGTCCTGATAGACGATCTCGACGGGCTCGGGAGCAGCGGAGGTGGGCGACGCCGGAGGGCGGCCATCGGCCTTGAAGAGAAGCGTTGCCACCTCGCCTTGCTGCAGCACATCCTGCGGCGCCAGCGCCTGCCCGCACCTCTCGAGGCGCCCGTCCGCCAGAACCCGCCGGGCCATGGCCTTCGAGCCCGTCAGGCCCTGGGCAAGCGTCGAGGCAGACACGCTCGAGGTCACCCTCACCGTGACGCCCTCGTCTGCCAGCCCTGTGACCTGCCAGCATTCCTGCGCACTCATGAGCTTGGCTCCTCCTCGCCGGCCTGACTCTGCAGAAGGTCGGCGAAGTCCGTTATGACGCTCCACACGTGGGTCGAGGTGCGCCACGCGATGTGGATGTCGATGCGGGCGGCGGGGCCCAGGTTCATCACGCACATCGTGGAGGAGCTCTCCCCCACCATCGCCCGCGCCAGGTCGATTGGCACAAAGGTGGCGCCCATGTTGCGGGTGGCCAGCTCCATGAGCGTCTCGGAGTTGCTGGAGACCACGGCCGGCTCGATCTCGAGCCCGGATTCCTCGATCAGGCGGCGCGAGAGGTCACCCGGCTCGTCGTGGCGGCCGAGAAGCAGGAAAGGGCAACCCTCGAGCGACGCCAGGCTGCCCGTGCGCATGACCTCGTTTGCTACCGCCTGGCCGTTGCTCCCGTAGAGGTCGCGCAGCAGCTGCCAAGACGCCACCAGCACGATCTGCTCGGTGCGAAGCAGCCGCACCTCAAGGCCCGGGACCCCCTTGGGCACGGTGGCGACTACCATGTCGACGCGCCCCTCGCGCAGCGCCTCGACCAGCTCCTCGTTCTCCTCCTCGTCGACGATGATGCGCACGCCCGGCTTGAGCTCGTGAAAGGCCGAGAGGGCACGAGGCAGGAGCAGCCTTCCGCGCGTCGAGGCTATGCCGACGGCCAAAAGCCCGCGCTCGTCACCGGAGATGTCGGCAAACTCCTGTTCCATGGCGCGGCGGTCGGTCTCGAAGCGGCGGGCATAGCCCAGCAGCACCTCACCGGCATAGGTGAGCGTGAGGGGCACCTTGCGGTTGACCAGACGCACTCCCAGCTCGCGCTCAACGCCCGCAATGTGGGCAGACAGGGTCTGCTGGGTCACCATCAGGCGCTGCGCCGCGCGCGTGAAGCTGCGCTCCTCCGCCACGGCGATGAAGTACTGCATGCTCGAGAAGTTCATGCGCGTCCTCCGAGTGCACGAGATTCGGACGTTGCTGAATCACTAACAAAACTTGTGACAAGTATCTACGAAAACAGTTGGTATAGGTTGTAACAGACTCGTAATATTGGTGTCAAGAAGCAGGTAGGTGCCACTTTGGCCCTCGGAGAGGAGCATCCCATGTCGCGGTCACACGTTCTTTCAAGCATCGTCAAGCTGCTCAAGTCCCTTGTCGGACCGCAGGAGTGGCATGAGCCCAAGCACGCCGATCCGGCGCTGGTCACCTTCGCCCGCCTTGGCCTACTTGCCTACTACCGCTAGGATCAACTCCTCGCCCATAGCGTCCCCTATGGGACAGGCACCAATGGACCCGGTTCGCAGATGCGAGCCGGGTCTTTTAGTACCTGTCGTACTTGGGCGGCCATACCACTGCAAGACCGTGAGGCAAAGCGCATGTCCGTCCCATCTGGGACGTGGCCAGCTCAGAGTGCCAGACGACGGAGGTCGTCCTCCTCGGTGAGCCCCATGGCGCGGGCGGCCGGCCCGTCGACGAAGGCGGGATGCGAGCGCTGCCAGAGCGATATCCCCAGCGACCACAGGGGCACCAGCATGGGCAGGAAGGTGCAGCATACCGCCGTGGAGGGCATGCCCGTGAACGCGATGATGCCCACGCAGGAGGTCGACCAGGGGATGAGCGCCGGAATGAGCGCGACGCTGCTCTCCATGTCGAGGGCCAAGGCCGATGAGGCACCCTCGCACTTGTCGCAGAGCTGGCGGACAAGCATGATGGCGACCACCTGGTCGCAGGCAATGGCGGTGGTCAGGGCGCTCGTGGCAAGAACGCCGACAAAGGGCGTGGTGCGCCTTGCAAGGGAGGTGACCATCCCCTCAAGGCCGTCGAGCAGGCCCGTTCCCTCGAAGAGGCCTGCATATGTAGAGGCGACCGCGACGATGGCCGATAGCTCCGCCATCGAACTGACCCCTCCCCCATCCACTAGGTACGAGATGGAGGGGTCGGCAGCGTGATAGCCATAGAGGAACGTCTCCAGCACCTGGGTCAAGGACATGCCCTGGACGCCAATGCACACCGCGACCGCTACCAGGAGGCTCGACACCATGGTCAGGCGCACGTCGACGCGCAACAGGCACAGCACGAAGGTGACTGCCACGGGAGCGAGCACGATGGGATGCAGGTCAAAGGAGCGCAAGGCCTGAACCACGCCAAGTGCAGTCTCGGAGCCAGCGGCGGATCCTCCCGAGAGGAGTGCGCCCGTAGTCGCATAGAGGCAAAGGCAACAGACGAAGGGCACGATACCCGTCCCCATCATGCGTGACACGTTGCGCAGGAGGTCTGTGCCGGTTATGCCCGCCACCAAAGAGGCGCTGCTCGACATGGGCGAGCACTGGTCACCCAAGAAGCATCCGCTCATCACGGCCCCTCCGACCAGCGGGAGGTTCGCGCCCATCGACGAGGCGATGGCCATGCAGATCACACCAGTTGTTGCTGCAGACGCAAAGGAGCTGCCCGTCAGAAGGGACATCATGCAGCAGAGCAGAAACGATGCCGGCACGACGACCGATGGGCCAAGCGCGCGTACCGACCAGCAGGTGATGAAGGGAATCGTGCCCGCGGCGCGCCATGAGGCGGTCAGGGCACCGATGAGCACGAAGAGCAGCAGGACCGACTGCACGTCCGAGATCCCGCGCGCCGACATGCGCGCCAGCTCCCGCATGTCGTAGCCGCGTATGAGCCCGTAGTCAAAGAAGAGCAGCCAGCCGGCAATGAGCCCGGCCAGAAGAGGAAAGCCACAGACGATACCCGTGGCAAGCATCACGCCAAACGTGACCAAGGTAATCGTCTCCAACATGAATCCTCCCCCATGCGCTTGTCACACATGAAGGAGGATAGGAGCCTTTGTGGCATGCGTCCAACTGTTATTGATGGTATCTCTTACAGTTGAACTTTGTAGTTCACGAGAGATGCTCGACGCTCTGCGGAGCCTACAGGCGACTAGCCACCTGCTCGGCCAGCTCGGAGAGGGGCACCTGCACCTGGTCGTGGGTCTCCATGTCGCGAACCGTCGCGACGCCTGCTGCAACCTCGTCGGAGCCCAGCACCACGCAGATTCGCGCGCCAAGGCGGTTGGCTTGCTTGAACTGCGCCTTGAGCGAGCGGCCCTGGTAGTCGGCCTCGGTGCGCAAGCCCGCCTGGCGCAGGGCCAGCGTTGCCGAGAACGCAGCCTGACGCTGGTCGGGCATGCAGGCAACATACACGCAGCCCGGCTCCTCGCCCGCGAGGTCCACGCCAAGGCTCTGCAGCGCGAGATAGATACGCTCGAAACCGACGGCAAAGCCGATGCCTGGAGTGGGCTTGCCGCCCTCGAGCTCCATTAGGCCGTCATAGCGTCCGCCGCCGCCGATGGCACCGACGCCGGCACCCTCGACCTCGACCTCAAAGACCGTGCGGGTGTAGTAGTCCAGGCCGCGCACCAGCGTCGGATCCTCGGTATAGGAGATGCCTGCCTCGTCGAGATAGCGCTTGACCTGCGCATAGTGCGCACGGCAATCGTCGCAGAGAGCGTCGGAGACCTTAGGCGCGGCCTCCATCACTTCGCGGCAATGGTCGTTCTTGCAGTCGAAGGCGCGCAGCGGGTTGAGCTCCGCCCGCTCGATGCAGTCCTCGCACATCTCGTCGGCGTGATCGAGAATGAACTGCCGTACCGCCTCGCGATACGCGGGGCGACAGGCCGCATCGCCCATCGAGTTGATGACGAGATGCAGCTTGTCGGGGTCGAAGCCCAGGCGCTTGAAGTACTCCATCAGCACGATGATGCACTCGGCGTCGGCGGCGGGGTCACTGGCACCAATCCACTCCAGACCCACCTGGTGGAATTGGCGTAGACGGCCCTTCTTCGGACGCTCACCGCGGAACATCGCCTCGGCGTACCAGAGCTTGGCCGGAGCGCCACCCTGCGGCACGAAGTTGTGCTCGACAGCTGCGCGCACGACGCCTGCGGTGCCCTCGGGGCGCATGGCCATGCGTTGGCGCGCCTTCAGGTGCGACTCGGTCCCCCGCTCGAGCATCTCGGGCAGGAGCGAGCCGGAAAACACGCGGAACATCTCCTTGCGCACTACGTCGGTCGACTCTCCGATGCCATGCACGAAGGTGTCAACCTGCTCGATCGCGGGCGTCTCGATGGCGTCGAAGCCATACGCGCCAAACAGCTCGCGCGCCACGTCGGTCATATGCTGCCAGGCGCGCATGTAGCCGCCGAACAGATCCTCGGTTCCCAGCACCCTCTGTGCCATGGGGCATCACTCCAGTCGATAGATAAAGACACTAAGCAGCAAGTATAACCCGAAACGCCGTCGGCTACCCTACCTTCACAAGCAAAGGAGACGCATCGACCCGCACCATCAATCACGTAGGCTCCGAGCGCCAAAGGCGCGAGGAAGCACGAAAATGTCCCGACCCGCACCCGAGCCCCGGCCGCCCCGAGCGCCGAAGGCGCGAGGAACCGAGGCAACGCCCCGACCCAAACCCGACCGGCCCAACGCCCCGACCCATCCACGCCCCACAAGAAAGAAGGCGCCACTCGAGAGTCCCCCTCCCGACCAGCACCTTCTCCTCCTCGATTTGGCTCGACGAAGCTCGCCCCCGGCTTGCCTCAGCGCGACCTCAAGCGCGCCTGTTCTTGGCGCGCTGGAGCGCAGAGGCAAGCCGGGGGCGAGCGTCAGGTCCGTCGAACCTAAGCGACCTTCACGACCCACCCGAACTTGTCCTCGACCTCACCGGACTGGATGCCCGTGAGCGTCTCGCGGAGCTTGGCCAGGACGGGGCCGACATGCTCCATGCCAGCGCCGAAGACGTGCTCGTTGCCCTCGAGGTCGACGACCTTGCCCACCGGCGAGATGACGGCCGCGGTGCCGCACATGCCGCACTCGACGAACTGGTCGATCTCGTCGAAGCGCACCTGGCGCTGCTCGACCTTCATGCCGAGCATCTCCTCGGCCACCTGCACGAGCGAGCGGCGGGTGATGGAGGGCAGGATGGAGTCGGTCGCAGACTGCGGGACCACGAGGGTGCCGTCCTCCTTGACCAGCAGGAAGTTGGCGCCGCCGGACTCCTCCACGTAGGTGTGGGTCTGCGGGTCGAGGAACATGTTGTCAGCGAAGCCCTCGGCATGGGCGAGGACGCTGGGATACAGGCTCATGGCGTAGTTCAGGCCGGCCTTGATGTTGCCGGTGCCGTGCGGCGCGGCGCGGTCGTACTCGGGGACCTTCAGCGCCACGGGCTGGACACCGCCCTTGTAGTACGGGCCCACGGGGGTGACCAGGATGCGGAACTGGTACTCGGTGGCGGGCTTGACGCCGATGACGTTGCCCGTGGCGATCATGAACGGACGGATGTAGAGGGTGGCGCCGCTGCCGAAGGGCGGGACCCACGCGAGGTTGGCCTCGACGACCTGCTTGACGGCCTCGACGAAGCGGTCCTCGGGGAACGGCGGCATGCAGATGCGCTTGGCGGAGTCAGCCATGCGGGAGGCGTTCATGTCGGGACGGAAGCAGACGATGTCGCCGTCCTTGGTGGTGTAGGCCTTGAGGCCCTCGAACACCTCCTGGCAGTAGTGGAAGATGCCCGCGCACTCGGAGAGCTGCAGGGTGTGGTCAGGGGTCAGGATGTCCTCGCCCCAGGCACCGTCCTTGTAATTGCACACGTAGCTATAGTCGGTCGGGGTGTAAGCGAACGTCAGGCTACCCCAGTCGAGGTCCTTCTTCTCAACCATGGATCTTCCAATCTCCCCTGCATGCACGGGACGTGCATGGCAACTTCAGACTCAACACAGGGTACTACCGCATGGGCTCCATCCACAAAATCGTGCCCTGAGCGAAACAATCGCGTTGCGAGAAGACCGGTGCGCGCAAGGGAGGCCACCCGCGCCCTATGCCCCGATGCTGCCGTCCTGCTCGTAGGACAGAAGCTCGGCCGTCAGCCCCAGCCTCTGAAGCTCGGCGGCGATCTCGTCCAGGATCTCGTCCGAGTCGGCAGACACATGGTGGAAGTGATAGCCCGAGGTGACCTTGCTGAGCAGAGTCGATTTGCTCTGTGCGAGGTCGTCGATAAAGCGGCGCGCCTCGCGACGGCTCGAGATGTCGAGCTTGGCCTCGATCTTCCCATAGATGCGGTGGTTGACGATAACGTCCTCCACGGTGCCACCCAGGTCGATGATGACAAACAGCTCCTCCTGCACGCGCGTCTCGTCATGGCAGACCTTGAAGAGGCGACGGCAGGGGCCGCCGTGGCGCGCCAGCACGTAGCCATGGTGGGTCGACACGACCTCGTTGCCCTCGCGGCGCAGCAGCGCGATGTCGTTGACGATCACCTGCCGGCTCACGCCGCAACGGCGTGCGATCTCCGCGCCCGAGATGGGCTCGGTCGCCCCCTCGAGAAGGGCAAGGATCTCAAACCTGCGCTCCTGACCTCGCATGTCACACCTACCCGATCACGTGCAAGTGCTTGAGGGAGAGGTCAAGTATCGGCGCGGAGTGCGTGAGCGCGCCGGACGAGACGTAGTCAACCCCCAAGTCGACCAAAGCTGCTGCGTTGTCTGCGGTGACGTTGCCTGAGACCTCGACCTCGGCACGGCCGTCGATGATGCGCATGGCCTCGGCCATGGTCTCGTGGCTCATGTTGTCAAGCATGATGATATCCGCCCCCGCTGCCACCGCCTCACGCACCATGTCGAGGGTCTCGACCTCGACCTCTATCTTGCGGACAAACGGCGCATGGGCACGAGCTGCGGCAACGGCAGCCGTGATGCCTCCCGCCGCGTCGATGTGATTGTCCTTGAGCATGACGCCGTCGGAGAGGTTGTAGCGGTGGTTGCCCGCCCCTCCCACGCGCACGGCCTCCTTCTCGAACACGCGCATGTTGGGCGTGGTCTTACGCGTATCCACGAGCTGCGTCTTGGTGCCCGCGAACAGCGCCGCCATCCGGCGCGTATACGTGGCGATACCGCTCATGCGCTGCAGGTAGTTGAGGGCCACGCGCTCGGCCGAGAGCAGTGCGCGCACGTCGGCCTCGACGGTTGCCAGCACCTGGCCGCAGCTGACCTCGTCACCGTCCGCCGCGTCCGCGTGCAGCTGCGCCGTGGGGTCAAGCAGCTCGAAGGCAAGCGCAAACACGTCCAGGCCGCAGATGACGCCGTCCTGCTTGGCAATGAGCTGCACCTCGCCGCGGGCGGGCTTTGGCATGACCGATGCGGTCGAGACGTCCTCGCTCGTGATGTCCTCCTGCAAGGCCATGCGCACGAGCGGCTCGGCCTGAAGCTTGAGGGTGATGGGGTTCATGGGGTCTCCTTTATAAGTCAGGTGGCCTGTACCACGCGCGGTGTCAGCCGATGCTCTCGGCGATGTCGAGTGCCGCGCGACGGGCAAAGACCATGCTCTCCAGCAGGGAGTTGGAAGCCAGGCGATTGGCGCCATGCACGCCATTGCAGCTGGTCTCCCCCGCCGCATAGAGCGCTGGCATGGTGGTGCGGCTCATCTCGTCCACGTGGATGCCGCCCATCAGGTAGTGCTGGGCCGGCACCACCGGGATCGGCTCGCGGCAGATGTCGTAGCCCTCCTCCAGGCAGCGCCTGTGGATGTTGGCAAAGTGGGTCAGGATCACGTCGCGGTCGACGTTCTCGAACGACAACCACACGTGACGGGTGTGGTCGATCTCCATTTGCCGGTAGATGGCCTTGGTGACCACGTCGCGCGGCTGGAGCTCGTCGGTAAAGCGGTTGCCGTGCGCATCCAACAGGATGGCGCCCTCGCCGCGGCAGCTCTCCGAGATGAGGAACGAGCGGTCGGGGTTGGGCGTGTACAGGCTCGTGGGATGGATCTGCACGTAGTCCATGTGCTCGAGCTCGACGCCGGCGTTGCGGCAGATACGGCAGCCGTCGCCGGTGAGGCTGCGGAAGTTGGTGGAGCGCGGGTAGAGCCCGCCCACGCCACCGGTGGCGAGCACTGTCGCCTTGGCATAGATCATCACGGGCTCGTTTGCCCCGTCGGTTGCCAGCACGCCCACGCAGCGCCCGTCCTCCACCAGCAGGTCGCGCATGGTGGTGTACTCGTGGATACCCACGTTGGTGTGGGTCTCGACCGCCGCGAGCAGCTTTGTGGTGATCTCCGCGCCGGTAAGGTCGGCGTTGTGCAGGATGCGCGGCCGGGAGTGCGCGCCCTCGCGCGTGTAGTCCAGCTCGCCCTCGGGCGTCCGGTCGAACTGGACGCCCAGTGACATGAGGTCGTCGATCAGCGGACGGCTCTCGCGGATCATGATGTCGACGCTCTCGCGTCGGTTCTCGTAATGGCCGGCGCGCAGCGTGTCCTCGAACCAGGGCTCGTAGTCCTCATCGTCGCGCTGCACGCAGATGCCACCCTGCGCGAGCATGCTGTCGCAGCTGGCCACGTCCTCCTTGCAGAGCATCTCTACCGAGAGGTGCTCCGGCAGGTTGAGCGCCGTGTAGAGCCCCGCCACGCCGCAGCCCACGATCAGCACGTCGCAGCTCACGCGCTCGCAGTTCTCGAGGTCGATCTGGGGCGCGGGTGCTCCCGCCCCGAGGGTAATCATCGGGCTGCCAGCTCGAGCATGCGCTCGAGCGGGGTCGTCGCGGCGTCGACGCAGTCGGGCATGCCCACCTCGCCCGTGCCGTCGCGCAGGCAGGCAAGCACCTTCTCGGGCGTGACCTTAATCATGTTGACGCAAATGGGCGTGGTCTTGGGGAAGTAGAAGCGCTTGCCTGTGCCTGCGGTGGCGAGCTCCATCTCGCGCTGAACGCCCACCACGGTCAGCACGATGAACTCCCGCGCATCGCTTGTGGCCACGTAGTCGATCATCTGCTTGGTCGAGCCGATGAAGTCGGCCTCCTGCAGCACCTCCTCGGTGCACTCCGGATGGGCGATCACCACAGCCTCGGGATGTGCCACCTCGAGCGCCTCCACCTCGGCGGGAATCATCTTGTGATGAATGGGGCAGTAGCCACGGTTGAGGATGAAGTTCTTCTCGGGCACCTGCAGGCTCACGTAGTGGCCCAAATGCATGTCGGGAATGAAGAGGATGTTCTTCTGCGGCAGCTCACGCACTACCTTGACGGCATTGGAGGAGGTGACGCACACGTCCGACCAGCTCTTGATCTCGGCAGTGGAGTTGATGTAGCAGACGACGGCGAGGTCATCGTAGCGCGCCTTGACCGCATCCACGTCCGCCTTGCGCACCATGTGTGCCATCGGGCAGTCCGCCGCGGGCTCGGGGAGCAGCACCGTGCGATCGGGATTGAGCATCTTCGCGCTCTCGGCCATGAACGACACGCCGCACAGCACGATGGTCTTGCAGTCAAGCGTGCGCGCGAGACGCGCCAGGGCAAACGAGTCGCCCACGTAGTCCGCCAGCGCTTGCGTCTCGGGCGGCACGTAGTAGTGCGCCAGAATGACGGCTTCCTTCTCCTGCTTGAGGCGTGCGACCTCGGCGGCGATATCCATGAGAGCCCCTCTCCCGCGACTTGGATCGGCTAGGCAAGTATGACAGAACTCTTTACAGTTGACAAGACAACTGTAAAGACAGTTTGAAAGCACACATCCCGCCCAAAGAAAGATGCCCCGGCAGGAGACCTGTCGGGGCACCATAGAACCTTAATCGTCGGCCTGGGTTACGAGACGAGCGTACCCACCTGGATGGAGGCGTTGCTCAGAAGGCCGTTGAGGAAGTCGGTCCACTGCTGGCTGATGGTGGTGGACTGCTCGTTGTAGACCTGATACGCCACGTAGTAGGCGGAGATGGCCGCGTTGTAGGATGCGCCGTCCTTGCTGAAGTCGGCGCCGTCGAGCGCGGTGGCGTAGGGGCTGGCCTCGTCGACCCAAGCACCCTTCTCGGCATCCCACTCGTCACCGGCAAGGGCGATGATGTAGTCCGCGTACTCCTTGGTGACCTCGTCCTCCTTGCCCTCCTCGGCCGTAGCGGGAGCCTCGGGAGCCACAGGCAGATCCGTGCCGACGACCTGCTCGCGCAGGGCGTTGATGCGGCAATTGTCGGTGATGAGCTTCTCGACGGCTGCGGCGTCCATGCCATAGGTCTGGCCGATTGCCTCGAAGTCGCTCGTGCCCAGGTTCTGCTCGGCGTAGGCGGCAACCTCGTCTGCGCTTACCTCGATGCCACGCGTCTCTACCTCGCTATTGAGGATGGCGGTGCGGGCGGCGTTGACGGCGGTCTCGGAGGAGGGCAGCTTGTAGGTGCCGTCCTCGTTGAGGGAATCGTCGAGCGTGCCAGCGGACTCGATGACCTCGCGCACGGAAAGCGTGTGGCTCTGGCCGTTGAGGGTGTAGGTGGCGAGGGTGTTGTCGAGCTCGGCCTCCGCGACCGTGGTCTTGCCGGAGAAGTCGGCGCCGGCTGCGGAACCACCGATGACGAAGTGACCCAGCAGCAGGCCCGCCACCAGGCAGGCGGCGGAGATGCCCAGCCAGGCACCCGTGCCAAGGCGGCTCAGCAGGGACGCCTTTGCCGGAGCGGCGACAGGCTCCTCGAAGCCACGCTTTGCCTCCTTCTCGGCGCGCGCCTGCTTGGAGCGACGCTCGCGCGGGGTGCGCTCGGCCTCTTCCTCGGCCTCCTTGAGCTCGGCTTCGGCCTCCTCGGCGACGTGCCTCACGGCAGCCTCGACCTTCTCGTCAACCTCGTCCAGGGCCTGCGTGACGGTTTCCTGCTCCTCGGCGACCTCGACGACGGTCTCATCGGCGACCTCGGCAGGAACCTCGTCGGCGACCTCCTCGGCAGCCTCCTCGACGACGGCGGCGTCATCGATAACCTGCTCGGCAGCGGCATCGAGCTCCTCGATACCCTCCGTGTTCTTCTCGTCAGACATGCAAAGAACCTCCAGTGTGCAAATGAACGTAGGTGGGTTTGTACCCACAACCGTGTCATTTTACCCCACTGGAGGTCGTTGCCCCACATATCGCAAGCTCTACAAAGAACTGTGCGTAAGCTGAAGCTTTAAGGAGCGGTTCTGGCCGCCATCCCTTAGCTGCTCTTCATCACCACGTTGCGCACCACGCCAGCCGCCTTGTCGCACGCGTCCAGGCAGTGCTCCATGCGGTCGAAGACGCGCAGCCAGGCAAGACTCTCCTTGCCACGGGTCTCATCCTCGCGGAACAGCGTGTGCAGGGCATGCTCGTAGACGGTATCGGCGCCGTCCTCGATGTGACCGACGGCGATGGCCTGCTTCATGACCACGTCGTCACGCTTGTAGTCGGGCAGGTGGTAGATCATCTCGCGCATCTCGCGCACTGCGGCAAGTGTGAGGTCGGCGAGTTCGATGGCGCCCGGGCGCATCTCCTGGATGTTGAAGAGGTCGAGACGGAGCACGACGCCCTCCATGTAGTCCACGACGTCGTCCATGGCAAGCGCCAGGTCGCTGATGTCCTCGCGGTCGAAGGGGGTGATGAAGCTCGTGTACAGGCGCGTCATGATGTCACGCACGATGTCGTCGGCCTGCGTCTCGAACATCTTCATGCGAGGGATGCGCGTGACGCTCTCGGGGAAGGCGTTCATCACGTACACGTACTCCTCACCCGCCTGCACCAGCACCTCGGCCAGATTCTTGAGCAGGGTGTAGAAGACGTCTTCCTTCTTGATTTTAGGCATGGTAGCAACCTTTCTGTGATCTAAGCCGAAAGGGCAGGTCCTTGAGGCCAGGTCTTGTCTACGGGATTAGAAGAGCACGAGGAAGAGCTTGGCGAGCGCAAAGCCGATGAGACCGCAGCCCGGGAAGGTGAAGACCCATGTGGCGACGATCTCCTTGGCGACCTCCCAGTCCACGGAGTGCACGTCCTTTGCGGCGCCGGCACCCATCATGGAGGAGGACGAGGTGTGGGTGGTGGAGACGGGCAGGCCGGTGAGCGTCGCGATCAGGAGTGCGCCGGTCGCGCTCAGCGCCGCAGCAAAGCCCTGGTACTGCTCGAGCTGCACCATGTCGATGCCGACCTTCTTGATGATGGGCTTGCCACCAATGCCCGTGCCGATGGCCATGACGGCGGCGCAGAGCACCTCGAGCCACAGGGGGAACTCGAGGTTGGAGACGTTCAGGCCCTGCGAGAGCGCGATGGCGAGCATGGCGGTGGACATGAACTTCTGGCCGTCCTGGGCGCCGTGCATGGCCGAGGCGCCCGCAGCGGCCCAGACCTGCATCTTTGCAAAGAAGTCGTTGGCCTGACGCCGGTCGGCGTTTCTACAGAGGTAAGGAATCACCTTGGCGATGACCCATCCCGCAGCAAAGCCAAGCACCGTGGAGAGCACCAGACCGTAGACGACCTTGACCCACTCGGCACCGTTGACGCCGCTCAGGCCGCCGTGGACGGCAATGGCCGCGCCCGTGAGGCCTGCGATCAGCGCGTGGCTCTCGCTGGTGGGGATGCCAAAGACCCACGCAAGCGAGGACCACGTGACGATGGAGACCATGGCGGCAGCCAGCGCGATCAGGGCCGCGTGGTTGTCACCGCCAAAGTCGACCATGTTGCTCATGGTGTCGGCCACTGCGGTCGAGAAGAAGGTCATCACCACCAAACCTAGGAAGTTGGTGATGACGCTCATGATGATGGCGGAGTCCACATCGATGGCACGGGTGCCGATGGGCTCTGCAATTGCGTTTGCAGCATCGGTCGCACCGTTGACAAAGATGGTTCCCATCACCGTAAGCAAAACAAGTGCAAGAAAAGGATTCTGGGCAATCATGCCCGGCAACTGAGCCAAATCAGCCATCAC
This sequence comes from uncultured Coriobacteriaceae bacterium, assembly GCA_902790135.1. GTDB lineage: Bacteria > Actinomycetota > Coriobacteriia > Coriobacteriales > Atopobiaceae > UBA1367. Next base: position 15,243 of record CADAQM010000008.1, on the reverse strand, counting down.
AGCCCCTTTCGTCGGGTTGAATAATCGTACCCAGCTGGTGTCAGGCGCGACAACCGCTCAACGTTAAGGATACGTAATGACTGACATTCTTGTAAAAACCGCAGGTACATGCGGCTTTTTTGGTGCGGTGAAAGGTCGGATTTGTGTATGGGATGTGATGGTCAGAGCGTGTCGAGCGCCAGCTGATGGGCCTCTATCTCCCCCATCGGACCGTGCGCGAGCACGTTCACGTGCGTGAATCCGCAGGCGATGGCGCGTTTGACCGCGACGTCAAAACTGCCGTTCAGCACCGCCGTCTGGTGTGCGTCGGAGTTGATGAAGATCTCGCCACCCATATCGTGCAGGGCGGCAAGGAGGCTTCGGCGCGGGTAGAGCTCCTCCTTGCGACCGCGGTTGTGTGCGCCGCAGTTGATCTCAAGGGGAACGCCGAGGGACACCAGATGCTCCATCGCCTCCAGTGCGGGGCCCGTGTAGCGCCGGTCCTGCTCGTCGAAGGCGTGGAGCTGGTCGTTGAAGCGCGTGATCAGGTCGAAGTGGCCGACGAAGGTGCAGCGCGTGCGCTCGACCACCTGCGCCTCAAGCTCGTAGTAGAAGCGGCACATGGCATACCAGTCGCCGCCAAAGAACTCGTCACAGAGACGCTGGGAGACCTCCGCGCTCCAGTCGATGGCACGCGAGTAGCCCTCGGGGTGTACGTCCAGGTAGTGCGTGGAGCCAATCACGTACTCGGCGCCGGGGCAGGACGCGGGATCATAGAGCGTATCGAGCTCCACGCCGCAGAGGATGTCGAGGCGCCCGGCCGTGAGCTCGCGTAGGCGCGCGACCTCCGCCACGTAGGACTGCCAGTCCATATGAATCTCCTCGTCCATGTGACCCGAGAAGCCCAAATGCAGAAAACCGAGGTCGAGGGCTCGCCGCACCATCTCCTCGGCCGAGTTGTCGCCGTCGCAGAAGCTGGTGTGGGTGTGGTAGTTAGCCCTGATCATGCTCGTCCCTCCGACGCGACCGTCCGCATCATTATGCAATAGCCCCACGCCTGGTGACACATTTACTCCGTGGGAGTTAGTGTGTCACCTAGCTCAGGGTCATTGGCGTCCATTTCTCCTCGCAAGCAGGTGTCGACACGCCAGCTGACAACGGCGAATCAGGCGCTTGGCGAGCCAAACGAGGTGCGGCGCGCTCGGGTTTGCCAAAAACCAGGACCACACGTCCCTCAGGTAGTGGTCGGAGCAACTCCGGTACGCCTTCTCGTCCCCGCAGACGATGGAAGCGCCCATGCAGCGCTGCCTGTGGTAGAAGGTCTTTTGGGCAACATTGGTCGCCGCGCTAAACCCAGCGGAGGCGAGCAGGTCCCTCCCTTCGGTGAAGGCCTGCACGGAGTCCCATGCGAGCTTGGAATCCATGGAGGCCCTTGAGGACGTATTCTGCGGTCTCTGTGCGCGATACACGTAAAGGCACTCGTTGAGGAAGACCGCCTTCTTGATGCGCATCAGCACCTTGATATCCCAGACCAAATCTTCGCAACACCTGCGCTGCGCATCGAAGGCAATCGGAAGCCCATCATCACCGAGAATCGCGCTGCGCTTGAAGAGCTTGGTCCATAGGTCTCCGTTGTAGTGCGGGTCAGCCTCATCGGGAATGCAGTACGAGAGCGTGAGCTCGGCGTCGCCCGTCGTGCCCGTCTCCACGCAAAGGGGCCGATCGATGGCGCCTTCTTGCGTGATTTTAGTCCACCAGCACACGGCGACGTCCGCGTCCTCCCGCCGCAGGAGGGCAAGCATCTTGGAGAGCATGTCGGGCCTGATGTAGTCGTCGCTGTCGACGAAGGAGATGTAGTCTCCCCTTGCCAGCCTGACGCTCATGTTGCGCGAGTCGTACAGCCCCAAGTTGACGGGCTTGTGGATGACGGTGATTCGTTCATCTCGAGCAGCCCATGCATCTGCAATCTCTCCCGATCCGTCGGTCGAGGCGTCATCGATGAGGATGATCTCCAGGTTGCGCTCCGTCTGGTTGACGATGGATGCGATGCACTCGTCGAGCCATGGCGCCACGTTGTAGACGGGCACGAGCACGCTGATGAGGGGACTGGGGCATCCACAGGCTTGGCCCGGTTGGAGAGCAGGTGGCTGCGTAGCAGTTGAAGTAATCCCCGTGCGCTGCATGAACCCCTCACTCGTCTAGCTAATGCGAACGTTTTTTGTTATCTATTTCACGCAATTAGCATGGTAGGCTAATTGCACGTAACTCGGCACCCTTACTTTTTTGCTTCTAACAAACCTGCAATGCGTCTTAGCATCTTTTCTCCGTGGGTGTTGGTGTGCCGCCCGCGGCACAAAGGCTCTCACGGCGCAAGCGTGCCACGGCGTGCGTATACCATAGAGAGGACGGCATCCGACAAAGGGGGACCCATGAGCGAGCAGTGGTGGCAACGCATCGTCGTGTATCAGATCTATCCCAAGAGCTTCCAGGACTCCACCGGAAGCGGCACCGGCGACATCCCAGGCATCACCAGTCGCCTCCCCTACCTCGCCAAGCTGGGCATCGACGTCATCTGGCTCTCGCCGGTCTACGAGAGCCCCATGGACGACAACGGTTACGACATCTCCAACTACCGCGCCATCTGGCCGGGCTTCGGGACGATGGAGGACTTCGACGAGATGCTCGCCACCGCGCACTCGCTCGGCATCAAGATCGTGATGGACCTCGTGGTCAACCATTCGTCCGACGAGCATGAGTGGTTCAAGCAGAGCCGCTCGAGCTGCGAGAACCCCTATCGCGACTACTACTATTGGCGCGACGCGGTGGATGGGCATGAGCCCTCCAACATGGGCGGCGTCTTTGGTGGCAGCATCTGGGAGTGGGACGAGACCACCCAGCAGTACTACCTGCATTGCTTCTCCAAGAAGCAGCCCGACCTCAACTGGGAGAACCCGCGCGTGGCCGACGAGGTCTTTGACATGATGGACTGGTGGCTGGCCAAGGGCGTGGACGGCTTCCGCATGGACGTCATCGGCATGATCGCCAAGGACACGAGCTTCCCCTCGGGCGAGCCTGGACCGACCGGCTATGCCCCACTCTTCCCGCTGATCAACGACGATGGCGTGCACCCGCACCTGCAGGACATGCGCAGGCGCGTGCTCTCCAAGTACGACACCATGACCGTGGGCGAGGTGAGCGGTGCCACCGTGGAGACCGCCAAGAAGTACGCCAACTTGGACGGGAGCGAGCTGTCGATGGTCTTCCAGTTCGAGCACGTGAGCCTGACCGGTGACCCGGACCGCGGCAAGTGGGTGACCGACAAGCCGCGCCTCGTGGACCTCAAGCAGGTCTTCAACCGTTGGGAGACGGGCCTTGACGGTGTGGCCGAGCTGAGCGCCAAGATGCTCGCCACCTGCCTGCACCTCATGCAGGGCACGCCCTACATCTACCAGGGCGAAGAGCTGGGCATGACCAACTATCCCTTCGAGGACATGAGCATGGTCAACGACCTGGAGGCACACGATGCCTATCGCATGCTGACGCAGGATTGTGGCTGCAGCCACGAGGAGGCCATGGCCTGCATGCGCGAGATATGCCGCGACAACGCGCGCACCCCCATGCAGTGGGACGCGAGTCCGAAGGCCGGATTCACCACCGGCGAACCGTGGCTGCCGATCAACCCCAACTGCGCCACCATCAACGCTGAGGCGCAGGTGGATGACCCCAATTCTGTGTTTGCGCACTACCAGGGGCTGATCGCGCTGCGCAAGCAGAGCGATCTTGTGGTGCATGGGCACTTCAGGCTACTCGAGCCTTTGAGCGACGAGCTCTTTGTCTACGAGCGGAAGCTGGAAGGGCAGAAGATGCTCGTGGTCTGCAACTTCACCGACCACGAGGTGGCGTGGCGGGTGCCCGAGGAGTACGCTGCGGCGACGCTGGTTGAGGCTGCGTGTAACTACGAGGGCACGCCTGTCGCGGGTATCGTGAGGTCGTACGAGGCGTTTGCGCTGGTGGTGGAGTAGTCCCAGGGCTTGAGAGACTCACGGGAAGGGTCCCAAGGCTGAGGGTAGCCTTAGGACCCTTTGTGTATGAGCCAAAAGAGGTTCCCCCTTTGGCTTTAAAAATTCTTAGCTGATGTAATATTATTGTTCTCCTTATCCCTTAGCTGTGCTAAGATTAATATCGCTTCAAGAGTGGGAGGTGATCCATGCCTAAGAAGCGGGACCTCGAGAAGGAGCTGATTGAGGCCGGCTGGACAAAGGTCAAGCGAAGGAACGGACCGCACGACAAGTTCGTCAAGCCGGGGTTGCGCTCGATATCAGTTCCTCGCCACGCGGAGATAGACGAAATCACCGCGCAGGCTATCAGGAAACAGGCGGGGCTGCTGTAGCCCCACCCCCCCTTCGGGGCTTAAGCGGATCACGAAGAAAGGAGAAGGGAGTGCAGCATGGTAGGAAAGAAGGAGGTGTTTGTCTGCGACTTCGAATTGCTTGAGCGCGACGAGCGAGTGGTCGCATTGCCGGTCGGACTCGACGGTGTCACCGAGGGTTACAACCTGAACGATGCGATTAGAATGTCTGCAGACTGGCTGAGGGAAACCGCCCTTGACTACCTCATGAGAGGAGAAGCCTGGCCCGAGCTCCCCCTGGGTACCAGCCCGACGATGGGTGGCCGCATGATCACCATCGCCATCGAAACAGGCCTCGACGAGGTCCCGGCAATGACTGCTGCGGAGGCGGCAAAGGCACTCGGGGTCAGCACCGCACGCGTTGCACAGCTTTGCAAGGCAGAGTTGCTCACCAGTTGGAAGGTTGGACGCACGCGCATGGTGTCCGTAGAGAGCGTAGAGACGAGGCTCGCAGAGGACTCCAAGCCCGGTAGGCCTCGGAAGGAAACAACGATAGCGTAACGGAAGCGAGTCAGAACGTGATGGCCGCGCATAGCCTTGCAGGGCTTTGCGCGGTCTTTCTTATGATTCTGCGACATCGAATGCAAATGATGGCGCATGCCGCGTCTCACACTTGCGCTCCCCGACGTATTACTGCACGAGCGATTAACTTCCCTCATAGCCCGTCCCCAGTATCTTGGCGTAGATCCTGGTGGCGGTGTGCCTCTGCTTGCGCCACTCGTGCAGGTCGGTCTCGAGCGTGCGGTCGATGTAGCCCTTGGACGGGCTGAGCTTCGATGGGCTCTTCCGCCTAGGCGCGGACGCCTCGGAAGAGAAGTCCTCCATCTGTAGGTGCTTTCTGACCGTCTTGCGGTCGTGGCCGGTCATGCGGGATATTTCGGAGACGTCTCGCCCCTCCTACCACAGTCTGCGTATTTCATATACCTGCGACATGCCTTGTTCCATCCTTACTTTCGTCCTTCCGATGCAAGAGCTTGGACACCCTTGCCAAGGAAGCTACGACGTCTCGGGCGACGGGCATGCCGCACCTTCGTGAGAGTGGGGATTTCCCCATGTGAGCGTGGGGAAATCCGTTTTGTGACAATGGGGATTTCTAGGCTACGTCAGACAGTCTGTGAAATGGGACCTGTTTAGTCCGACGCCCCAACGCGAAGAGGACCAAAGAAGGCCACCCAGAAGGTGGCCTTCTTTGGTCCTCTTCGCGTCGAATTGCGAGGCGTAATCAACTCATATGTATTCTAAAACATCGTTCTTTGAAGCAACGCCATGAACACATCGCACCGAAATGGCAAGCTATCTAGAATTACGCTGCTCCTTCCCGGACCATACCCAGAACAACTGCCATAAGAACCGCCTTCTCCTCGTTGCTTTCGCACGATTCTATAATGGACAATACAGCTGATGCCTCTTGCGTCTTTTGAAGGAAGTCGCGCTGCATGATATGGCGCGCCACTCCAATATTGAATGCAAGGCTATCCCTATGTCTTTTGTAGTCATCTTCGCTCATACACAGCAGAGGAAGTTGCCGATACGGAATTAGATAGCTGTCTAGGAGAAACAGCAGTGCAATCGCTTTTTCTTCGTCAGTGGGCATGAGCGAATCAGACGATAGAAACTCCCACAGTGCAGTATAGAAACGGTTCTTATCGGGACCCTCTATCATCAACCTTTTGACCACAGAGGCCACCATATTTACCACGTTGGGCAGCATGGGATACTGGGCTGACAGCATGTTAAAGTCGACAGAGACTTCGGAAGCGTCCTCAGCAGCTACGCATAGGGAACCTGCTGGGTCCTTGCTCGTGCGTAAAAGACGCACAAGTTCAACAGCCTCATCGAATTCCATTACGACCTCCTCAGTATTCATACACAGGCTTCCGCTTACTAAAGGCGTTATTAAGCAATCCGCCTTGGCCAATTGCCTGCTTGGCATGTCTTCTGCCACCATGACTAGGTAGCTCTTTCAGCTTATTCTCGTTAGTCACCGCCACGCCGATAGTCGGCACCTCAAGCTCTGGTCTAGGATCGAAACGAACGACGGCTTTGTTTCCCGTATCAATCTCTTCGACTAAAACGGCATTCACCAGCATTCTCTTTATCTCAGCAGAAGCGACATCTTCTCTTGTCCGGACCGTTTCGAGTGCGCGCTCTCCTTTCGGCGTAAGATAGTATCGTTTGCTCTTGCCTTCAACACTGACTACAAACAGTTTGTACGGTTCCAATCTGGCGAGTCTTTGGCTTATGTTCGAAGCACCGCAGCCCAATACCTCCGCAATGTCACGCTGTTTCGCACCAGGCATCTTTTCCAATGCCTCCAAAAGTGCACGATATCTGGATGCTTTTGCGACACATTCACGCCACATCGAAACCCTGTCGGCATAGGATTCGCACGAATCCATAAGGCTCATTGCCGCCCAACAGGCGCCGATGTCAAATCCTTCTAGCTTACTAGCGCCATCGTATCGATATGCTGCACGAACATCGTGCAGCAGCATCGCAAATGAACCGTCATCTGTAGTGCCTTCGACAAACATATCGGACAGCACTACAAATAGCCTTCTATACAGCTCCTCGCCAACGGCATGGCCAGCAACCAGCCTTGCAACAATCTCGCGCGCAAGGATCTGCGACTTCTTGTCTCCCATTTTCCTCACCTCGAATCTCAGGTCAATAGTTTACTCTATCTTTACGCTTGTACACGGGCTCTTCAACTGAAAGGTCGGTTCCATCCTCCAAGTGTTTGACGGCAATCCTCACCACATGTAGGCACGAGTGCGAACGACGATCGACATAGTCGGCCACGCAACGTTCGCGACATCTGCGTGACCTGCTTATACCCTTGTAATCGCACACTATGTTGTTCGGATTGTCGCTCGAGGGTTCGGGATGACCAACCAAAGTAACCTCAAGAGTGCCATCAGTAGCCGTTGACTGTTCGCCTTTACCCAGGTACTCTTCACGCGCTCCACAGAGGTTGCAAACGATGGTGTGGGAATAAGCCCTATTCGCCAGTGTATGCAGCTGATCCTCAAAAGCTTTCCTAAGTGATGTGCTATACGCTGGCGCACACACCAAATCAGAATCGAAAGTGGTCGCGAGCCTTGTTGTGTACCGTTCAATCGACCCCAAGTCCTTGCAAATGGACGGCAGCACACGCCCGACACCCTTGACGTCAACAATAGTGCAAGTAAGACCGGGATGAGAGAGTGCTTCGTATAAACCTTCTCCCTTTGCACCAATCAGGAATGGAGAGCACTTGTGATACGTACCAAGGTGTTTTCCAAAGCCATCATAGAGGTGGCACACGTTGTCTCCCCCACCATCGCACTCAATCCATCCGCTCCCCGCGACAACAATCGATAGCTTGCCACACCTTTGTTCATCTCGCAGCAGTTGGCTAATCCTTTTACTCAGTTGCGGCGATACAACAAACTCCGGAAACACAAGGATCTGGCAGCCTTGAGCAATGGCCGAATCTATGGATTCTCGAATGATTGCCGAGACTGTTTCCACGTAATCTGCAGCATACCTGACCCCAAAAGCGCTACCCATTACACCTTTCATACACAACAAGGGACCTTCGGAGGCATAACCTTTCAGCATGTCTGCACCTGTGAATAGTTCTAGCCCAATGCTCACTACGGTTTCTCCATCACGCTGATCAAGCTTTGCGTTGGTTCTTTCCGCTTTCGCTAAGTCTTTAGCATGTTCCATCGCGAGCAAAAGATTGCTTTCATTCACGCCGGCATCGGCCAAGGTAACGACTGGAAGATCTCTACCTCTCTCTTTTTCATAGATAATGAACGCTCCCAGCGCCTTATTCAGTCCCGATTCCGGAACTGCTGAAGCTCGAGCATTCCTATAGGAGAGACGCAATGGCGTCCAGACGAGGGGATGGAAGTACACGCCAACATCATCGATATGGGCGGTATTGATAGGCCCGCGCAATTCGATTGCCTCAGACAGATCACAAGAGGAGTAGGCCCCATCGATACCCTTAATCGTGCTCCAAAGAACTGTTGCCTCGTTCAGTGCCTCATCGCCATAGTCGTCTAGCGACACGTTGGTCAACGCCTGAATTACAGCATCAATCGCTCTTTCATGAAGCAGACGATCCTCGAGATCGTCACAGACCGCATGCCTTACCGTGTCTTCCAGAGCTCTTAGCTTCTCGAGGTTTGGATTTTGAACTCCATTATTACGGTTCTGCCCATAGTAGCCTGCGATAAAGGCCCCTTCATCGCTAACGTACGTCTTAAGCATTACGTAGCATTCAGCCAGTATGTCAGCCCATTCAGTAAAGGGGCCGATATGCTCATGAAGTTCAGCGGCTGCATCCATATACGTTCCCATTCAAGTAGATAACGGTAGGCTCAAGCATTTCTCTCTAATTGTGAAATGACGGTTTTGTAAGGCCAGTATTACTACAGAGATTACCCCTTATCGCAGCGGAGGAGATGGCAAGTGGCCACGTACCGCCCCACTCACCAGAAGCCCCGCATCCACCCACGCACGCCCAGCGCCGCAAGCCACGCCTGCGGGAGCCACGCCTTCGCGACCAGCCCGCACGCAACGCGCGGGCTCAGCCACCCCTTCCGCACGGCCCTCAGCAATGCGCCGCGGTTCTCGCGCACAAACCGCCGAGCCTCGCCCAGACACGTCCCCCACACCGCACGCTCGCCAAACACCAGCGTCCGCGTGCACAGTGCCGAATACAACCCCTCGACCTTCACCGGCGAGCAATCCGCGAGCTCCTCGCCCCACTCCCCGACGGTACCCTCAAGGTGCCGAATCGCCGCAAGGTTGCCTCGCAGCAGCTGCTCATCGAGCCCAGTCGGGTTACAGATCGACCCAACACGGCGCGTGTAGCCATACATCCTCGCCTCGACCAAGACGACCTCGGACAGCCTCGGCACGAGGTCCACCGAGGCGTAGATGTCCTCGAACAAGACGCCAGGCTCAAACGGGACATGCTCATAGAGGCTGCGCTCTGCGAGGGTTCCCCGCGCATAATGAGGAAACTCCCCCAACAGGAATGACCTGCGCACCGCGCTGACGCCTTTGATGCTCCGTGTGGGTCTCACCATCGGAGTCCTCAAAGAAGCCCTGAAGCCCCCTCACCATCTGGCCGACCCGTCGTCTATGCTGGTTCTGGCGCATCGGGCTCGTTCTGCGCCGGATGGGTCGGACTGCAAGCCCCAGCTGTTGTTGACCCAAATTGACCCCAGAACGTCAGCATTCGCATATCGGCGGAGCGGTATCCTGTAGCCTCGCCCCTAACCGCGGATGGAGTCCCGAGCGTATGAACACAGGTCCCCTCGTGAGCGTGATAGTGCCCGTCTACAACGTGCTGCCCTACCTTGGGCAGGCGCTGGACAGCGTCCCCGCGCAGACCTACCGCGACCTGGAGGTCATCGTGGTCGACGACGGCTCGACGGACGGCTCGGGCGAGCTGTGCGACGAGTACGCGCGCGGGGACGGGAGGCTGACGCTCAGGTAGAAGCCCGGTTCCCGGGGCAGCGTACCGCTGTCGCTCGCCACACGGAACGCATCCGTCTAGGGATTTGGCGCAGTAGCAAGTGATGCAGCAAAGCCACTAAACACGCTGTCGCACCAGTTGTGCACGAAAGGCGGAACAGGGTTGAAGTCAACAGGGTCAAGCTGAAGCAAGTAATCCCCAGCCAAGTGATAGACCTCGTTTGCATACTTGCCCATGATCAGTCCTTGGTCGGCCACCTTCTTCTGACGAAGCAGGAGCCTCAAGACCTGAAGCTTCTCGTAAGGCGTTATCCCCACGGACCCGTATAGCCTGCATATCTCTGTATCATCACGAAGTCTGTCAAATGTTGTCTTGAAGTCGAAGCTGGGGATGTACTTACGTATGAAGTTTTCTCCGGTTTGGAGCATGTACGGCCGGTCTGAAACACCATCCCAACCAAGGCACTTCAGCGCCCCAGCCCAATCATAGTCATCCACGAGAAGAGAAATCAAATTGAATGCGCACCCCTCGCCTGTTCTCTTGTCAGACCTCGATCGGCGCATCATCTCGCATAAGCATCGCAGGTAGACCAGTTGAAAGAAGGAATCCCGGTCAGCAGATTTCTTCACTCTCCGTCGTATCATCTGGACGTAAGGCCGAACAGCTTCGCGGTCGACCTCCTGATACGTGAGCACTCCATCGCTTTTGCAGACTAGTCTCAAAACGTGCGGCTTCTTCACTTGGCTTGACAAGATGTTCAGGATGTCGGAAACGACAAGATAGTCGTGAGTGAGGAGCACAACCGTTTTGTCGGCAAGGCTTTCTCTGTCTGTGCCAGCTCCCCCACCTTTGAAGTTGTGGAACATCCTATAGAGCAGAGCAAAGCGCTTATCACCATCGAACGAAGAAATCGGATCGTCTAGCACAACAACGCATGAGCCAGAGGCAGCGATCGCTTCGAACATGAAGAGGACCAGCGCAAGTGTATTCTGCTCTCCATAGCTAAGCGCTCTCTTTGGTTGTTGCCCAAGAGGGTCTCCGGTCGCAACGGGACAAAGCACCACGCGAGATTGTCGGCTTGCGAGGTTGTTCACAATTCCTATCGTGTATGGATACCCGCACTTCTCGAGTACATAATCGATTTCCTCTTCATATTTGGCAGCGTTATCCGCAGCCTTCTTTTCAAGGTCCACGACGATGGTACGAATCTTTGCTTCGTTCGAAAGGACTCTTCGAATAGCGGAGGCCACCTCTCTAGTTATCGAGCGGACGTAGTCTGAGAATCCTCGCTCGTCCTGCAGCGTGAGCAAGTAGCTCTTCAGCTCGTCAAAGAAGCGGTCGCTTGAGTCCTCTCCGAATGAGTCGATGGTATTGCGAGCATTTGAAAGACACCCAGAAAGCGCTTTTGCACGCTTGGCAGTATCAATAAGCCACTGCTGGTCGGCGCTGTCCGGTTGCTTTGTACCGCTCATAAGTCTCAAAGCTCTGCGGTTCACAGTAAAGCGGAATATCTTGCCATCCGCGAAAACGTCCACCGCGCTAGACCAAGCCTCACCTTGCCGTAGGGCGTGCATGCTATCGAAATCAATAAACTGCTGGATGTCAGGCGTGTCTTTGCCACAGTAGGGGCAGAATTCCCCGACGTTTTGGGCATGTTGAGCACCCTGAACATGCCAGCGCATCCACTGTGTTTTGTCCTGATCTTTCATCTTATGGACAATGCCGCCCAAAACTGATGGTAGGCCTTCGAGTGGTGCGTTGTCCTTAAAGGTGGTGCCGACCTTACCGCGCGCTGAAACGCCGATACCCTTTGCCGCTGCGTCTGTTAGCCTCTGCAGCTCTTCAACTGGCTGGCTATAAAGGATGGAGCGCAGTCTCGATAGATAGTCTTTACGTTGACGTTCATACTTCCTAACCTCTGGGGAAGACACGTACAGTCCGTATGCCCCTTCTTGCAAATTGCCGTCATCCCGAAAGCAGTGATCGCTCACCCATTCGCTGTTAAAGACCAGTATCGGCTTTTTCCTCGTGCTTCCAGTCACCCTCGGTGCGTCAGTCGCATTATGAGACTGCTGATAAGTGAACGATTCGAGTGCAGCCTGTTTTTCCGGAACGCTAGGGTCACACCAACAGTCTAGAACCCTAGAGATGGTTGTCTTGCCCGTTCCGTTACTTCCAAACAGAATGTTTAGCCTTTTGTACTGCAGAGGGAGAGAGCCCCCATCAATTCGCTTGATATTTCTGCAGTTCTCGAATTCAAGCGCAAACTCTTTTCCCATTTGAACCACCTATGTCATCAAGCTTCAAAACCGCAATTCCCACCGAACTCGTTTCACCAACCGCACTCACGGCGGATCACATGAGAACAGCCGCACGTTAACAGGATGCAGTCCAATCTGTTGTTGACGTTGCGATGGCCGTTTAGGTCAACATTCGCAACGCATGGTGTCCCGATCAGCACAAGCCCCGCATCCACCCGCGCACACCCCGCGCCGCAAGCCACGCCTGCGGGAGCCACGCCTTCGCGACCAGCCCGCACGCCACGCACGCGCTTAGCCACCCCTTCCGCACGGCCCTCAGCAACGCGCCGCGGTTCCTCCTCACAAACCGCCACGCCTCGCCTAGGTACGTCCCCCACACCGCACGCTCGCCAAACACCAGCGTCCGCGTGCACAGCCCGGAATACAGCCACGCGACCTTCACCGGCGCGTAAGCCGCGAGCTCCTCGCCCCACTCCCCGACGGCGCCCTCAAGGTGCCGAATCGCCGCAAGGTTGTCTCACAGCAGCTGCTCATCGGGCTCGGTCGGGTTGCAGATCGACCCCACACGCTGCGCGTAGCCATACAGCGCCGCCTCGACCAAGACAACCTCGGATAGCCTCGGCACAAGGTCCGCCGAGGCGAAATGTCCTCGAACAAGACGCCAGGCTCAAACGGGACGTGCTCATACAGGCTGCGCTCGGCAAGGGAACCCCATGCATAGAGAGGAAACTCCCCCAACAGAAATGACCTGCGCACTGCACTGGTGCCCTTGATGCTCCGCACGCCACTCATAGCACTGCATTCCTCAAGCAAGCCCTCAAGCCCGCTCTCAACCCGCCCGAGATGGAGACGGAATGCGAGGACAAGTGGGAGTGCTGTCCCACTTGACGGGTGGATCAGCGGAAGCTTGCAGGGTGGGACGACAACCATGACGTGTTGTCGCGATTAGCGAAAAGCAGCTAGGTACGCCCTCGCCCACACGTCATCCCCTACAATGATACCCCGACTACCACCTCTCCCTCGCCCGCCGTGAAGGTCCACACCTCATGGCGCAGCTGGTGCCGGCGGTACGTCACCTGACCTCCCGGGGTAAGCACAACCTCGTTGGTCACCGACCTCGTCCCGTCCAGGCGCTCGCTCGCGACGATCGCGCGACACTCGCCCCACGCCCTGCACTCGCGCACGACTCGCTGGCGCAAACTTCAAAACAAGACTCCTGCAGAGCAAGGAAGAGCCACTCGACATGACTACCGGCTAATCAGATGCCGAGTAGGGTTCTGGACGCAGCTCGAAAGTGCGATCGTCAGGCGTCATCACGTAAAGGTCGATACCCTTCTCTTCGCAGAGGCGAGCCAAGCTCGGAAGGGCCTCCTCCCTGTCCATCAGGGCTCCAGCGTAAACTGCTTTCGGGCGCAAGAATCTTACCGTGCTATCCGTGCCTAGGATTGGATCTTGATCGTATAGAACTAGGCGCCACTCTTCCTCGATTCCCCAATGCAACGCCTTACGGCAAATACTGCGTTTGAACACTTCATCCAGTGTCTCCATTTGCTCCTTGCTGTAGAAGCATTCCGCCATTGTTCTCGTGCAATCTGGCCGTCGCAAACCGTATGCCACTGGATAGATGCTTGACAGCAGGTGCTTAAGATCGGCGTCAAGTGAGGAGAACGTATCTATGCGGACATCACTCCGTTCATACTCCACGCAGAACCCCCGGTGTCCCCTCGCATAGTAGGCCCACATGGCAGGATTCAGATGACTTGATGTGAAGCAAGCCACTTTGAAATGGCCCCAACGTGAGATTTCATCTTCGACCAGTGCCTTCGCTCCTGCCAATACAGCCTCCGCATCGACCGCGACCTCCCTGTCGCGGGCGGACAACTGCGCAGTCAACTTGAAGTTTTTGACGAGCAGGCGCTCGAGCTCGTCCGACTGAGCTGGATCCTGATTGAGGACGCATGCGTCCGGCGAGCATCTTGACTTCGCAAGTTGCTCTGCGGCGACCTGGACATCGTCAGAATTGACTCCTCTCGCACCGGTTCGTTTGGCAAACCCCCTTATGGCCTCCAACAGCAGCGCCTCCTCGTCAACCGACAGTGCGCATTCGAACGGGTCGTTGAACTCCTTGGGGCTGGAAAGGTGCACGGTGCCATCGGCAAGCGCCTTGCGGGAATAGTTCACCTTCTCATGGGAACCGGCGACTTTCCTATCTTCATCAGGAAAGTAATGGAAGAGCCTCACCAGAGGGGGCTTGTAGAAGGATAGGACAAGCTCTTCCCTTGACAGGGCAGCATACTCCTCCTCGCTCATGGGATTGAAACCGCTGACGAATACTAGGTCCTTTGCTTGCCGCAAGAAAGCCTCGGTTTGTTCTGAGAAGTGATTCATGTATTGGACCTCCAAATGAGGAGAGGGTCAACTCAAGCCGAACACTTGAGAGCCAAGCGTATCAAAGGGAAACGCATGCTCACAGGCAAAGGAGGAGAGGATGGAGCTCTCAACGCGGGCTCCAATAGAGCGCACGAGACCGCCGACACACGACGCTGAGGGGTGAGGCCGCTGGCTGATTCGTGAAGGTTAGCCCCACGGCATGTTCCAGACACACATGAGGGCGCGACAGCGCCTCGGCGGAGCATGCCGCGAAACAGCACGAGCCAGTCTGATCAGATGTCAAAGTGCGAATCATTTAAACGCTTTCTCGCAGCTTGCGAGCACTCTTAAACAGCTCAAACACATAGCTCTTTTACAAGAACCGGGGCGGGAGCTCTTGTCAACAATCGCAATGAGGCGGGTGTTAGTCCCTCCGGAAGAGGTCTCTCGTGTAGACCTTCTCCCCCACGTCCGACAGCTCGTCGCTCCAGCGGTTGGCCACGATCACGTCGGCGCGCTTCTTGAACGACTCCAGGTCGTACGTCACCTTGGACCCGAAGAACTCCTCGTCCTCCAGCGTTGGCTCGTACACGCACACGGGGATGCCCTTCTCCTTCACGCGCTTCATGATGCCCTGAATGCTCGAGGCGCGGAAGTTGTCCGACCCGCTCTTCATCGTCAGGCGGTACACGCCCACCAGCGGCCTGCGCACGCCGGCGTAGACCAGGTCCATCACCATCTGGATG
>CADAQM010000007.1 GCA_902790135.1 uncultured Coriobacteriaceae bacterium | reverse complement strand
GACGATCGGCACGTTGCCGCAGACGCACACCGGAAGGTCCGGCGGGCAGGTGCAGCCCTGCGACAGCTCCGTGAAGACGTGCTTCACGATGCGGTCCTCGAGCGAGTGGTAGCTGATCACGCAGATCCTGCCACCTGGGTTGGCCCAGCGCACTGCCGCGCGCAGGCCCTGCTCGAGCACGTCAAGCTCGTGGTTCACCTCGATTCGCAGCGCCTGGAAGGTCTTGCGCGCCGGGTGTCCCCCGCTCCTGCGATCCTTGGCCGGTATTGCGGCCTTGATCACCTCGACGAGCTGGAGGGTGGTCTCGATGGGCGCCTTTGCGCGCTGACGCACCACCAGGCGGGCGATGCGCGGTGAGGTCGCGTTCGTTGTAGTGGTTTATGACCTCGAGTGCGGTTAGGGTGTTATTCCCCGGATCCATTCGCATGTCAAGTGGGGCGTCCTCGTGGTACGAGAAGCCTCTCTCCGGAATGTCGAGCTGCGGCGACGAGACTCCCAGGTCAAAGAGAAAGCAGTCGATGCCTGGGACCTCAGCCGTTACGAGAAGCTCGTCGAGCGAGCCGAAGTTGCCCTTGAGGAACAGGTGCTCTGCCTCTGGGACCTCGCGCTCGAAACGCTCGGCCGCCGCGGCGAGGGCCATGTCGTCCTGGTCGATGCCGATGGAGAGCCCATCGGGCGCCACGCGGGTGGCCATGGCCACGGAGTGACCGGCGCCGCCGAGCGTGCAATCGCAGACAACCTCGCCCGCCTTGGGGTCAAGCTGCTCGAGAACCTCGTTGAGCATGACGGGTACGTGCCGATATTCGTCTGTCAAAGTGCCACCCCCTAGTTGGTGCCGTACATCAGCTCGAGCAGGTCGTCCTCGAAGCTGGTGGTCTCGGCCTCCCACTTCTCGGCATCCCAGATCTCAAAGTGGTCGTCGGCGCCGATTACGGTCACGTCATGCCCAAGGCCAAGGGACTGGAGCGTCTTTGCGCCCAGCTTGCCAAGGGCAACGCGGCCGGCTGCGTCCACGTCCACGGTCTGGCAGAGGGCGGTGAGGCCCTTCCTCAGGCGGACATCGTTCTTGTTGCGCGGATCGTAGTGCTTGCCGTCACGCTCGAAGAGGCTGTCCACCCACGCCTTGAAGCCGTCGGGAGTGAAGCCGTACAGCGCACCGTCGAAGGGAATCAGGCAGACTTTGCCGTCGAACTCCTTGCGGAACTCGGCCGGAAGGGTGGTGCGAACCTTGGAGTCCAGCGTGCGCTGGAACGTCCCTGTTAGCATGTCCCTCCCCTTGTTCGGTCTTGAGAGTCCCCTCTCCTGTGCACGTTTTGAATCATAGCGCTTTGTTCGACACTTTGGGCCACAAATCGACACCAATCGACACTTTACTGTTTAGTGGGCTTCTATGACCGACACCAGCATATGGCAGACACAAGATGTAGTGCGAACGTCTGTTTGTGCAACAAGGGTGTTCGTAGGTTTGCGCACGTCTGCTCGAACATATTATGTAGATTTAGTGTTTGCGCAGGTCAGCGATTTATAGGGCATCTACCTGCGGTTTTGTGGATTGCTTTGAGACGTAGGGGTGGGATCGGCCCATTTTTGTCGCCCATGGCAGCTAGTGTCGGGTGCCCGACTCGCCGTTTTGGGACGTGCGAGCAGACCTTCTGGACACCCTAAATATGGGTTCAAGCCGTGGTGGGGCGTCGTCCCATAAGAGGTGGGAGACCATCCCACTGGTGGGAGGCCGCCCCACCCTAGATACGGGCGTGCGCGCGGGGATGAGCCTCCAGATACACCATGCGGATGTGCGTGCGGTCCACATGCGTGTAGAGCTGTGTCGTCGAGATGCTCGCATGCCCCAGGAGCTCCTGGACCACGCGGAGGTCGGCCCCACCCTCCAGCATGTGGGTGGCGAAGCTGTGCCGCAAGGTGTGGGGATGGAGCCCTTCGCGCTTCGCATAGATGCGCCCGTAGCGCTCGCAGATGGCGTGCACCGTCTGGCGCGAGATGCGACCTCCGCGCGCGTTGAGGAACACCGCCGCGGTCGGCGCGCGGCCTTCGGCCAAGACCGGCCGCCAGCTCTCCAAGTACTCCCCCATTGCGCGAGCCGCCGAGCCCATGATGGGCACCACGCGCTCCTTGGAGCCTTTGCCGAGTACGCGCAGCACCTCCTCGTCGAGCATGACCTCACGCAGATCGAGCCCGCAGAGCTCGCTCACGCGCAGGCCACAGCCGTAGAGCACCTCGAGGATGGCGCGGTCGCGCTGCAGCGAGGCCCGTGCGACAGCGTTGCGGCGTGGGGTCTTGGCCGGATCGTCGTTGTAGGCGAAGTTCTTCTCCTCCAACATGGCGGCAGCCTGCTCGCGCGAGAGCACGTCGGGCAGGCGTGCGGGCTTCTTGGGCAGAGGCAGGTCCGCGGTGGGATGCTCATCGCAGATGTGCTCGGCAACCATAAAACGATGGAAGCCTTTGATGGCGGACACGGCTCGCTCAACCGACGTGGGGGCAAGGCCGACCTCCTGCAGGGCCTTCACGTGGTCGGCGACGGCCTCACGCGTCACGTCCTCGGGATGGGTGATGTCCGCTGCGGAGAGGTAGGCGGCATAACGGCGCAGGTCCCTGCCATAGCCCTCGATGGTGTTGGGTGATGAGCCCCGCTCGATGGCAAGGTAGTCAAGAAACTCGTCTATGGCCTGCTCGAGGGTCATGCGCCTGCACCCCCATCCTCGCTGGCAGCTCTTTCACCCACAAGCGAGCGATAGACGCCCAGGCACTGCCTTAGTTGCTCCTCCTTGGAGAGGCCTGCAAGACGGAGCTTGTGCGCGTAGCGGAGCACCTCACCCATAACGGGACCCGGCTCCACGCCCGCCTCAATCAGGTCACGCCCCTGCACATACGGTCGCGCCATGAGCTCCTCATAGACGGCAAGCGCCTCCAAGAGCCGTTCGTGCACGCCAGGGGTCGTCTGCCCCCCGCTCCCCTTGTCGTCGGACGTCGCCAGAAGCAGCAGGTCACGCGGGCAGCACGACTGGTCGAAGAGGCGATTATAGGACTTCCGTCCGGCGCCCTGTGCCACGTTCGAGTTGGGCTTCATGTGCAGCTCGACCATGTTGAGCACGTAGTCGCGCACCTTGGCACTCCCCACCACGCGCGCAAGGAACGCCCGGGCTACGTCCGCGCCCACCTTCTCGTGTCCGTAGGAGATGATGCGCCCCTCGCGCTCGCAGGTGACCAGCGGCTTGCCGAAGTCGTGGCAGAGGGCGGCAAGCATGAACGAGTAGGCGTCGCTTGCCTGGGTGCGCAGCTCTGCCGCAGTGTCGATGACGAGCATCGTGTGGTTGTAGACGTCACCCTCGGGATGGTAGATGGGATTCTGCGGCACGTCGATCAGAGCCGCCACCTCGGCAAACCAAGGCCCGAGCTGACCTGTGGCCCTAAGCTCGCCAAAGAAGACGGACGGGCGAGACGCCTTGAGGAGCACCTTGCGCAGCTCCTCCTCCACACGCTCAGCTGGCAGATCGTCCAGGTTGACATGCGAGCAGAGCTCAGTCGTGGCGGGG
Source organism: uncultured Coriobacteriaceae bacterium (assembly GCA_902790135.1). Taxonomy (GTDB): domain Bacteria; phylum Actinomycetota; class Coriobacteriia; order Coriobacteriales; family Atopobiaceae; genus UBA1367. The sequence goes on along the minus strand of CADAQM010000007.1, from coordinate 102,713 downwards.
TCGACCCGCATCGAGAGGCGCGCGGCAAACTGCGCCACCCTTAGCACGCGCAGCGGATCCTGTACGAAGGTCTCGTCGTCGACGTGGCGGATGACCCCACGGGCCAGATCGTCCCTACCACCGAAGAAGTCCACCACCTCGCCCGTCAGCACATCCTCGTAGAGCGCGTTGATTGTGAGGTCCCGGCGCAGTGCCGCCTGGCGGACACCTACAAAGGGGTCGGAGAGCTCGCGGAACTCACCGCGGCCACCACGGCCACCCGTGTCGACACGCCGCGGCACGCAGATGTCCAGCTTGTGGCCATGCAGGTTGTAGATGCCAAAGGAGGCGCCAAGCACCTCGGGCGTTCCCAACTCGGCGAGGATGCCCTCGAGGCAGTCGAGCGAGATGCCGTGGACCTCGACGTCGACGTCCTTGTTCTCGCGGCCAAGCAGCCGGTCGCGCACAAAGCCGCCCACGTAGTAGACGCGTCCGCCGCACGCAGCCACCTTGCGAGCCAGCCTCTCGGCAAGCTCGACGTCGGCGCGCATGTGCTCGTCCTCCGACGATATGACGTCGTGATCCTCCAATGGGCTCCTCCATCGGGCGGCATCCGAGCCTTGGGGCTAGAGCACCGCTCCTTATCCGACCTGCAGATACGCGATCGCTCAACACAAGCGCGACGCCTCCCAACACTACCACACCGTGCTTTTGGGCGAGTCCATGCGCCAGTCTGTAGCCGCACCTTCTCGCATATCGCTGCCATCTTTCGCTTGGTGCTATACTGCTAGCAATTGATGAGGAGGGGGTATCATGGCTGACATGACGCAGCTCAACACGCGTATCGACGCCGAGGTCAAACGGCGTGGGGACGCGGTCTTCGCACGCGCAGGCCTCACGTCGAGCCAGGTGATCAGAGGCGTGTGGCAGAGTGCAGCAGACACGCAGCAGGTGCCCGCATGCATACTCCCCCATGAGGATGCCGCACGGCAACAGAAGCTCGAGGCAATCGCAGGCGGCGCAGGGATCGCCACCAAGATGATGGTCGAGATGGGCTTTACGCCCGACGATGAACCCAAGCCCTTTGACTACAAGTCGTACCGCGACCAGATGTATGACGAGATGATCGAGGAGATGGAGGAAAGGCGTGTCCGTTCCTAAGACGCTTCTTCTCGACACCAATGTCTGGATCTCGTTCTTCATCGAGGGAGACACGTCGCATGACGAGACAGTTCGGCTTCTGGAGGAGGCAACGCGCCACAACATCACCCTCTCCTATACCGCCTCGACGCTCAAGGATGTCTTCTACATCGTGCCTCGCAGGGCGAGGGCACAGGCCATTGCCGCAGGATTCGACGTGAGCAACGCCACGTTCTCCCCCATCGCCTGGGCCTGCGCCGAGAAGATGACCGAGATTGCCGTGGCGGTCGGTCAGTCGCTACCCGAATGCAGCCTGGCGTGGATGCTGCGAGGCGAGCATCCCGACCTTGAGGACAACCTCATCATGGCAGCTGCCGAGACGAGCAACGTGGACTTTGTGGTCACCTACGACAAGGACATGCTCGAGCACTTCTCCCCGGCATGTATCACGCCCGCACAAGCGCTGCGCCTGCTGGAGCTGCATCACCATGTCGAGGTCTGAGTCGTACAGGCCCTACTTCTCCGGAATCACGGGCACGCCCACGACGCTCAGGTCGCGACGGTTGGTGCCCTCGTGGTGGGCAATCGCTGCGCGCACGAACTCGCGGAAGAGCGGGCAGGGCACGTTGGGACGGCTTTTGAACTCGGGATGCGCCTGGCTGGCCACAAACCACGGGTGCACATCCTCGGGCAGCTCGATCATCTCCACCAGACGCTCGTCCGGAGAGACGCCGCTCACCACGAGCCCCGCTTGGCGCAGCTGCTCGCGGTAGGCGTTGTTTACCTCGTAGCGGTGACGGTGCCGCTCGTAGACGAGTTCCTCGCCATAGGCCTCGCGCGCGAGGGTTCCCTCGGCCACCTTGCACGGATAGGCGCCCAGGCGCATGGTGCCGCCCTTGTCGTCCACGCCCTCCTGGTCGGGCATCAGGTCGATCACCGGATGCGTGCATTTGTACTCCGGCGTGTCGAACTCGCTGGAGTTGGCTCCCTCAAGCCCGCAGACGTTGCGCGCAAACTCGGCGACAGCCACCTGCAGCCCCAGGCAGACGCCCAGATAGGGCACGAGCTCGGTGCGCGCCTTGTGCGCCGCCAGGATCTTGCCCTCCACGCCGCGATGACCGAAGCCACCTGGCACCAGGATGCCGTCGTAGCCGTCGAGCACCTCGTCGACGTTGGTCTCGTCCAGCTCGTCGCCGTTGACCAGCGTGATCTCCACGTGGCGGCCGTAGTACACGCCCGAATGGTGCAGCGCCTCGATCACCGAAAGATACGCGTCGGGAAGCGCCGTATACTTGCCCACCACCGCAATGCGGGTGGCGTCGGGCAACGCGTTTGCCTCGTGCATGGCCTCGGTGAAGCTGTACCAGCTGCTCATGTCGCTCTCGCGCGGGTCCAGGCCCAAGATCTCGCAGACCTTCTGGTCGAAGCCCTGCTCGGCCAAATGCGCGGGCACGTCGTAGATGGAGGGGCAGTCGGAGTTCTCAAAGACGCAGGTCTCGTCCACGTCGCAGAAGCTCGCGATCTTCGCGCGCACCGAGGCGTCCACCTCGTGGTCGGAGCGGCACACGATCATGTCGGGCTGGATGCCCATGGACCGGAGCTCCTTGACGGAGTGCTGCGTGGGCTTGGTCTTGATCTCGTGGGCTGCGGCGATGTAGGGTACGAGGCTCACGTGGATGACCAGGGTCTCCCCCAAGCCCTTCTCGCGGCGGAACTGCCGCATGGCCTCGATGAAAGGTTGCCCCTCGATGTCGCCGATGGTGCCCCCGAGCTCGGTGATCACCACGTCTGCCGAGGTCATCTCCTCGATGCGGCGGAAGCGGTCCTTGATCTCGTTGGTCACATGCGGAATCACCTGCACGGTGCCACCAAGGAAGTCGCCGCGCCTCTCGCGCTTGATCAGGCTCTGGTAGATGAGGCCGGTGGTGAAGTTGGATTCGCGCGTGAGGTTCTCGTTGACAAAGCGCTCGTAATGGCCGAGGTCGAGGTCGGTCTCCTTGCCATCCTCGGTGACAAAGACCTCGCCGTGCTGGAAGGGGCTCATGGTGCCGGGGTCCACGTTGAGGTAGGGGTCGGCCTTCTGCATCATCACGTGGTAGCCACGGGACTTGAGCAGGCGTGCGAGCGAGGCGGCCGTGATGCCCTTGCCCAGGGCCGAGACGACACCGCCGGTAACAAAGATATGCTTGGTCATGGGAGCCTCCCGTAGACGCGATTCGCTTCCTACGGGACTTCATGATACGACGGGATGCGGGCACGACAGGGCCTCGCATACGCGCTGTTACGTGATAGAAAAAGTGGAGGAAGGGCATCATGGCGGCCGCCAATAAAGGGATTCTGGAGAAGCTCTGACCTTGAACTTTGACGTAAAGTAGCCTCATCGGAACCCACGCGATAGGAGCCACCATGGACTCTCAGGACTACCGGATCGTCAACGTAGGCGTCGACATGGAGCGGAGCTTCCCCGTCGACACCATCTCCGTGAGCATCGACCTCGAGGGCACGCACGACACGCGGGAGGAGTGCGTGAGCGAGTACAACCGGCTGCTGGGTGAGGTGCTTGACGCCCTCGCCGGCATCGGCATTCCCAAAGACGAGGTAAAGAACAGCCGCTTTCACGTCTCCGCGCACACCGAGGCGCTCTTTGCCAAGGACGAGTTTGGGGACTACTACCACGCCACCGAGAAAATCGTCGGCTACGACTACTCCGCCGACATGAGCCTGACAAGGCCCATGACGGACTCCGATGACATCAAGGCGATCTGGGTCGCGCTCACCAGCTGCAGCGAGCCCGTGAACTTCTCCATCGACTTCTGCCTTGACGACATGGAGCAGGCCAAGTCGTCTCTTCTCGCAGAGGCGGTGGCCGAGGGTCGCAGGCGCGCAGACATCCTGGCCACAGCGGCCGGCGCTCACGTCACCGGCATCCACACCATCGGCTACGAATACGCCAGAGGCTACCCGACAGGCGGCATGGCCGCCCCCATGGCAGCCGCGTACAAGTCCCTCGAGTCGGCACCAGACTTCAACCCCGAGGACGTGGGCGTTCGCTGCTCGGTGCAGATGCAATGGCGCATGGAGCTGAGCTAGGGACTGATGCGCACGGAGGCGCGCGAACGTCAGGGCGTCCCGCGCTGCCCTAGAGCATGGCGTCGGCAGGCGCGCTGGCCAGCGCGGCACTGCGGTAGGCCGGGTCGTCGGTCACCTCGCGGATGATCTCGATCCCAGGCGGGAAGTTCACCTCCACGTCGGCGCTCACGAGCTCGATGTGGAGGATGGCCTGGTCGTCCCACTGCGGGTAGATGTCCAGCTCGAAGCACTGGCCCTGGTACGGCAGGCAGTAGCGCGTCCTGGTCAGCTCGCGGCGCGCGGGGTCCGCTTGGCCCAGGATGTTCTCGTACTCGCGCAGCGTGAGGCGCTGACGGCGCACCAGGCGCTTGCGCGCGCCTTCGATGCGCTTCTCCGTAAGGTAGAAGGTGTTCCATCCCTCCGAGCCGATCTTGCGCACCCGCACCTCCGTGTCGGGGTCGGAGCTCAGGTAGGTCTGCGAGATCTCCACGCGCTCGCAGCCGGGCACGGCCTCCAGCGCGGCGAGGTCGGGATACGCGACGATGAACGACCGCTTGGTCTGGCGCGGGGCCTCCTCGCCCAGCACGTACGAGATCTCGCGTATCAGCCGGTCCATCTTGCCCTCGAAGTCAGTGGAGTTGTCGATGATCCGCAGGTGATGGTGGGCGGCCCACGCCTCGATGAAGCCGTCGTCCATCGCAGCGGCCTCCTCCAGCGTCTCGTGACGGGCGGCGTTGTTGTCGTTGGTGTAGTACTCCTCGGCACCCTTGGCGGCCGTCACCAGGTGGAAGACGGCGTCGTAGCTGTCGCGCAGCTGGGCCTCGGTGTAGCCCAGATCGGCAATCACGCGCTGGAACTCGTCGGCCGTCATGTAGTACTTGTTGTCGAGCATGCCGCGGTCGCACACGATGAGGATCTTCTCGTCGTCCATGCCACGGGCCGCGCGCTCGAAGGCGTGCTCGGTGGTAATCTGCACCTTCATCTGGCACCACTGGTACTCCTCGCCCGTGGCGCACTCCCACGGCAGGATGCCGTTGGTCTTGAACTCCGTGGCAGGTTCGGGCACGGTGATGACCTTGTAGCCCAGGCGCGTGAACGACGTGCGGATGCTGGCGAGCGCCGTGGTCTTGCCGCCGCAGACGCCTCCGGTGACGACGATCTTGGTGATGTCGGGCATGCGAATCTCCTCACGGGACAGATGTTGCGATGGCGGTCCCATTAAGGATACACGAAACGCATGTCTGCAGCGGCAAGCCGGCGCGCACCCCCGTCCCACCGCCCCGCTCCGAAAGCAGCTCCCGAGGCTCACCCCTGCCGTTTCCAGACGAGCATCAGCTCGTTCACCACCTGCGGGTTTTGCCCCAAGGCCACCGCGTACACTAAAAAGTCGTCCCACAGCATCAGCGCATGGCGGTCGGCCTCGGAGAGCTTCGTGAAGTCGCGCAGGTAGTTGCGGATGCCGAAGACGCACTCGGCCTCGCGCTCGCCCAGAGGCGTGCGCCTGAGGTAGCGTGACGCGTCGCCGTTCTCCACCAGACCGCGTATGGCGTCGATCAACGGAAAGAGAAACGCCACCATAAAGGAGGCGGACAGGATCAGCAAGACTAACATCGCCACCAGAAGCATCGGATTCTCGACCATGGCGTTGATCAGCTCCAGGTCATTCGTGGCCGTATCGGCCACCTCCATAAAATCCTTCCCTATGGTGAAGATGAAAAGCCCGCCCAGTACAGCCGTCACCGAGTACAAAAGGCATCCCGTGCGGCAGCCATACAAGAGTCCAAGGCAACCCGCATCCTTCGCCTCCTGCTTCTCGCCTATTTTCTTGAGGTGGACCCCGTCAATCGCCTCCTGCTCGGCGAGCTTCGCCCACTGCTCATACGTCGTCGCACCGAGCGTTCCCGACGTTGCCAGCTGCACGAGCAGGCGGTCGCTTGGCGATAGGCCTTTCAACCTGGAGTAGTCCACCACGCGCACCTGCTCGTCCTCCGTGCTCACGATACCCCGGCGCTCAAGTGCCAAAATCGTGGCTGCAGCGTCTTCGCGCGGCTCGATGCGCAGGTCGGCGAGCATACTCACCTGGACGGCCGTGAGTCCCTTGAGCGTGTCCCGGTAGTACGTCAGATCGTACGTGGGATCAAATGTTGCCTCGCGCCTCATGCGAGACATGAGCAGCGTACACACGAGCCACCATAGGAGGAAGGGTACGAAGCTGTAGATGAACACCATCACCACCAGCGTGATCACTACCGCAAGCAGACCGACTATGGGGTTCGGAGCTCTTACGAAGTCCTCGATAAAGTACGTGTGGTACTCCTGCCATACCCGCAAGAGGGCGAACAGTGGCACCAGCCAAGCCAGGCGTCGCAAACGCATCCAGCGGTCATAGCGACCGGTGCGCACGAAGCGATTCTCTTGTCCCATGCTCCTACCCCACCGACAGACGAACCGACAGACACGTCCGCCAGCGCGCCGCAGCTAGTGAGTGGCCCCCTTCGGCTTGGACGCAATGACGGCATTGCGGTACGTGGGGTCGCCCGTCACCTCACGGATTACCTTGAGCTCAGGCGGGAATGAGACCGGCGTCTCCTCGCTCGAGAGCTCTATCTCGGCGATGGCCTGGTCGTCCCAGCACGGGAAGAGGTCTATTTCAAAGTACTGCCCCTCATAGGTGAGACAGTAGCGCGTCTTCTCGATCATGCGCATCTTGGGGTCCGCCTGCAGAAGGAGCATCTCGTACTCGCGCTCGGTCAGGCGCCGCTGGCGCACCAGGTGCTTGTAGGTTCCCTTGATGGCCTTCTCGGTGAGGGTGAAGATTGCCTCTCCCGAGGCGCCACGTTGGCGGATGCGAATCTCCTGGTCTGGCTCGGAGCGCAGGTAGTACTGCACGATGGGAACCTTCTGGCAGTTGGGCAGGCTGTCCAGCCATGCCTCGTCGGGGTAATCGATGAGGAACTTGCGCTCGAGCTCGTAGGGAGCGAGCTCGCCGAGAAAGTAGCTGATCTCGCGGATCAGGTGACGCAGCTTGCCCTCGAAGTCGGTCCGATTGTCCACCACGCGCAGGTACGGGTGGCCCGTCCACGCCTCGATGAACTTGTCATCCAGCTCGCGAGCCTGCTCGATCGTCTCGTAGCGTGCCCCGTTGTTCTCCAGCGTGTAGAACTTCTCGGCACCCTTGGCAGCCGTCACCAGGTGGAACACCGCGTCGTAGCCGTCACGCAGCTCGGCCTCGCTCATGCCCAGATAGTCGAGCACGTTGGAGAACTCCTCGTCGGTCATGTAGGCCTTGTTGTCCATCTCGCCGCGATCGCAGACGATGAGGATCTTGTCGCTTGACATGGTTGACGCAGCCTGCTCGAAGATGCGCTCCTTCTGCATCTGCATGGTCATCTGGCACTTCTGGTACTCCTCGTTGGAGCCGCAGGTCCACGGTGCCACGCCGCCCGAGATGAGCGCGGTCGCCGTCTCGGGAACGACCAGGACGGTATAGCCCAAATGCGAGAGCGCGGTCTGGATGCGCGTGAGGGCCGAGGTCTTTCCTCCGCAGGGGCCACCGGTGATAACGATCTTGTGAATCTCTGGCATGGCAAACGGTCCCTTCTGCTCACATTTGGTGACAAGCACACCTTACAACAACCCAACCCACCCGCGCGCGAGGTTGCGGCATTTTAGCGGGGTGCGAGGCCGTATCCTACGCCCGCATCGTTCGCGCTTCGGATGTGACCTCGTATTCTTCCGGCAACATCGCTGCGATATAGTCGGCTGGAACGCAGTGAGAGGAGCACCCATGGCACTTGATCGCGAAACGCTGAAGACCAACTTCGAGAAGCACGGCTTCGCCGTCTCGTTCTTTGACACCGCAGAGGAGGCGCGCGCATACCTCTGCGCCCAGATCCATGACACGACCGTCGGCATCGGCGGATGCGCCACGGCCGTGCAGATGGGACTGGCAGAGGCGCTCAGCACCAACAACGCGGTGTACACCCACGCCATCACCAACACCCGCGAGACCCGCATGGCCGAGACCAATGCCGAGGCCTTCATCTGCAGCGCCAATGGCGTCTCGCTCACCGGCGAGCTGGTCAACATCGACGGCATGGGCAACCGCGTGGCAGCGACCCTCTTCGGGCCGGAGCGCGTGTTCTTCGTCATTGGCGCAAACAAGGTCGAGCCGACGCTCGAGCAGGCCCTCTGGCGTGCCCGCAACGTGGCAAGCCCCAAGAACGCCCAGCGTCTGAGACGCAAGACCCCGTGCGCGGCAAAGGGAGACCGCTGCTACGACTGCAACTCCCCCGAGCGCATCTGCAACGGCTTCGTCACCATCGCGCGCGCCATGACGGGCGCCCGGACTGAGCTCGTGTTTGTGGACGAGGAGCTCGGGTTCTAGCGAGCTTGCGCCAGCATCTCGCGCGCATGTGCAAGCGAGGTCTCGCTCGTGTCGCCAGAGAGCATGCGGGCGATCTCCGCCACGCGACCCTCGCCCTCGATGGGAACGAGCGAGGTCTCCGGCACGTCGCCGCCTGACTTCTGCACGAGATAGTGCGTCTGCCCCATGACGGCCACCTGCGCCAGGTGCGTGACCACGATCACCTGGTGGGTCTTGGCCAGACGCGCCAGCACCTGCGCGAGCGCTACGGCCGTGGCACCGCCAACACCGGCATCCACCTCGTCAAACACGAGGGTCTCGGTACCGTCTGCCTCGCCGAGCACCACCTTGCAGGCAAGCATCACGCGGCTCACCTCGCCGCCCGAGGCAATGCGCCGCAGGGGACGTGCCGTGAGTCCTGCCGCAGGACGGTAGAGCAGCTCCACGCGGCTTGGTCCGGCGGTGGTCCACTGCTTGCGGGCGAGACGCTCAATCTGCACGGAAAGCGACGCCGTACCCATCTCGAGCTGCGCCATCACCTCGCTGACCGCGCGGGACAGAAGCGGCGCCGCCTCGCTGCGGGCGGCGTCCAGGGCGTCGGCCGCCACGGCCAGGCGCGCCTCGGCAGCCTCGACGGCCTTGCGCGCCTTGCGCTCCCGCTCACCCCCGTCGCGGGCCGCCTCGACCAGCTCGGCCGCGGATGCACGGCGCGCGAGCACGTCGGACATGGAGGGACCGTAGGTGCGCATGAGGCCCCTGAAGGTGGCCATGCGCGTCTGCATGCGGTCAAGCTCCTCGGGGTCGAGCTCCACCGAGTCGCGATAGCGCCTGAGGTCGGCCGCCACGTCCTCGATGTCGATGAGCGAGCTCTCGAGGCGCTCTGCGTAGTCGTCCAGGGCAGGGTCGAAGGACGAGGCGTCGCGCAGCCAGCTGATGGCGTCGCTCAGCACGTCTGCCGCTCCCCCGTCGTCGGAGACCCCCTCGTAGGCACCGGCCACCGAGCGTAGGATCGCCTCGGCATGCTCGGCGCGCGGGAGTGCGGCCTCGAGCTCGTCGTACTCCTCCTGGCTGGGCCTGACCTCATCGATGCGGCGCAGGACGAAGGAGGCCTCGTCCAGGCGCTCGTCCGCCGCGCGGCTCATCTCCACGATGCGCTCGAGCTCCTCGGCTGCCGAGCGGGCCTCCGCGAGCGCCGCGACATAGGCGTCGCGGGCCAGTGCGATGCGGTCGGACGCCCAAGCGTCGAGCAACGCGACGTGGGCTGCGGGGTCGAGCAGGCGCTGGTGCTCGTGCTGGCCGCAGAGGTCGATGGTGGAGCCGATGGTCTCGGAGAGCTCGCGCACCGACGCCATGTGACCGTCTATCTGCACCCGGCCGCGACCGGCCGCCTCGACGCGGCGGCGCACCACGTTGCCGTCGGGGTCTCCCCCGCGCAGGTACACCCGCGCCTCGACCTCCAGGGCGTCAGCCCCCTCGCGGACGGCGGAGGCGTCCGCACGCTCCCCCACCAGCAGCTTTATAGCGCTGAGCAGGGCCGTCTTGCCCGTGCCCGTCTCGCCGGTGAGCACCGTCAGGCCCGATGAGGGCACAAGCGACGCCTCGCGGATGAGGGCAACGTTGTGTACGCAGAGCTCGTCGATCATGGCAGCCGCCTAGCGCTTGGCGCGTCCATAGAAGACGCGGGAGACCGACTCGTAGAAGCTGCGGGCACTGCGGTCGAGCAGGATGATATCGCCTGCCCCACGCCTCACCTTGGCACGCATGCCCCTCAGCCCCTCCCCCATCGGCTGACCGTCGACAAAGAAGAGCCTGTCGGCGTTTCGCTCGGGGTTGATGCACAGCTCGACCACGTCGGAGGGCGAGGTGAGGAAGGCGCGCGCCGAGATGGTGTGGCACGCCACCGGCACGCAGACCATACCCGCAAACTCGGGCGTCACGATGGGCCCGCCCGCCGAGAGCGCATAGCCGGTCGAGCCGGTTGCCGTGGAGACGACAAAGCCGTCGCCACGCAGGCGGTCGATGTGGTGTCCGGAGACGGACACGTCGAAGACGATCATGTCGCCACGCACGCCATGGGTGAGCGAGAGGTCGTTCAGGGCAAAGCCGTGCTCGGTGACCACCGTGCCGTCGGGACGCTCGAACTCGACCTCGACGTCCAAGGTCATGCGATGCGAGACGTGGAGGTCGCCCGCGAGGGCGTCGGACACCGTCTGGATGAGGTCGTCCGGACCGCCGCAGGTGAGAAAGCCCAGGTGCCCATAGGAGAGGCCGAGCATGGGGATCTCGGAGTAGCCCACGATGTGCGCGGCCCGCAGGAGCGTGCCGTCGCCGCCGAGGGACACCACCAGGCCGACGCCCGTGGTATCGACGACCTTGTCGGGGTAGAGCTTCTTGTCGTGGGCCCACTGGACCTCGACGCCCTCGTTCTCCAGCCAGTCGGACAGGCGCTGGGCCCCCTCGACGGCATGCGGGCGCGAGTAGTTGGGCACGAGCAGGACCTTCATCTGACCACTCCGAAAAATCGAACGTACGTATGCATCCAAGCAAGTGTAGCACACGACCGGCGGCTGCCGCCCTAGGGCAGGCGACCGACCAGCAGGTATTCCACGTTGCCCTTGTGACCGGTTATGGGGCTCTGGCATGAGCCCCCAAGCGTGAACCCCGCAGCCTTCATGGCGCTGGCCACGCGCTCGAGGGCGGCCTGGCGCACCGCCTCGTCGCGCACGATCCCGCCGGCACCCACTTGCTCGCGCGGCGCCTCGAACTGCGGCTTCACCAGCGTGAGGAAGGTGCCGCCCGGGCCGAGAAGCGCCACGACGGCGGGAAGGATCGTGGTGACGGAGGTGAAGGAGACGTCGCAGACGGCCAGCTGGAAGGCCCCCACCATGCCAGGGAGCGCAGGCACGTCCACGATGTTGGTCCGCTCCATCAGGCGCACGCGCCCGTCCTGCCTGAGCGACCAGTCGAACTGGGCGCGTCCCACGTCGACGGCAAGCACGCTTGCCGCCCCATGCTTGAGCAGGCAGTCGGTAAAGCCGCCCGTGGAGCAGCCAACGTCCACGCAGGCAAGGCCGGTTGGGTCCACGCCCAGCTCCGCGAGGCCGCGCTCGAGCTTGAGGCCCCCGCGGCTCGCATAGGGCACATGCCCCCGTACATGCAGCTCGACCCCTGGCAGCACTTGCTCGCCCGGAGACGAGAAGCGCCGGTCAGAGGTCGAGACATCACCAGCTAATATGGCGCGCATCGCGTCGTCGGTACTCGAGAAGAAGCCGCGGGCAACCAGCTCCGCGTCAAGTCGGACCCGACGCGGCAAGGCTAGGCGCCCCCTTGCGATTCCGCCGCGGCAGCCTCGGGCGCGTCCTTGAGGCGAGCGAGCTCGGCGGGAGAGAAATCGGTGGCGTCGACCAGGTCGACCGCCTTCGAGCCGAGCGCGATGGCCTCGTCAAAGAGGTCGAGCGAGCGCTCGAGCGAGGTGTCCTTGCCGCGCACCTGGTCGACGATCTCGTCCATGCGCTCGACGATCTGGTCGAAGCTCTTGTATGCGGAGACATCAGGCTTGCGAGCCATGGACTACTCCCTCACCCAGTCGGGAAGGTCCTCGAGGGCCTCCTGCTCGACCTCTGCGGGCGTGAGCTCGTCCTCGGGCTCGTCCTCCTCCTCGGGCTCGAGTGCGGCCATCTGCTCGAGGGCGAGCGCGACGACGTCCTCCCCGGCCTCCATGCGACGGGCTACCTTGCCCAGGACGCCGTTCACGAAGCGCGAGGACTCGTCGGTGCCATAGGCCTTGGCAAGCTCGACGCACTCGTCGATTGCGACGGCCGTGTCGACCTCGTCCACCTCGAGCATCTCGTAGAGCGCCATGCGCAGGAGGTTCCTGTCGACCGCCGGCATGCGCGAGACGCTCCAGTTGTCGGAGGTGACCGCGATCACGGCATCGAGCTCGTGGAGCATGGCGTCGGCACCGAGTGCGACCTCGGTGGCGTAGTCATCCAGCGGGCCCTCGTCGATGGCATAGGAGTCTTCAAGCACATCATTGACCGTGCGCCCACAGGCCTCAGCCTGAAAGAGCAGCTGGAGCGCCTGGCTGCGAGCCAGCGTGCGCCCACCAAACCTTGTTCCTGCCACACCTACTCCTTGGGGAAGACCAGGCTGTCGATGCACACGTCGACAGAACCCACCTCGACGCCCACCTGAGACGCGATGGCGCCAGCGATGGCCTCGCGCACCGTGGCCGCGAGCTTGGTGAAGGGATAGCCATAGAAGACCGCGAGGTGCACGCCCACGTGGAGGGCGCCGTCCTCGACGGAGGCGTCGACGGTGCTGTCTGGAGCCATGGAGCGGCTGGTGAAGACGCGAACGAGCGAGGAGGCGATGTCGTTGCCACCCACACGGGCAACGCCCTCGACGCCCTCTGCGGCGCGGGCCACGATCGCCTTCACGACGCCCTGGGAGACGTTGATGCCGGAGATGTTGAGCTCATTGTCAGCCATGATGAGATCCTTTCGGAGCGTGGCAGCGGGAGAAGGAATGAGCCTGACTAGACGCGGCCGACGAACTTGCCGTCGCGCGTGTCGATCTTGATGCGCTCGCCCACGTTGAGGTACATGGGAACCTGGACGACGGCGCCGGTCTCGATGGTGGCAGGCTTGTTGCCGCCCTGGACGGTATCGCCCTTGAAGCCGGGCTCGGTCTCGGTGATCTCGACCTCGATGAACATGGGCGGCTGGACGGCGTACAGCACGTTGTTGGCATAGTTGAGCAGGCAGATGTCGTTCTCCTTGAGCCACTTGGCGTTGTCGCCCACCAGGTCGTCGCCGACGGGGATCTGGTCGTAGGTCTCCATGTCCATGAACCAGTAGCTGTCACCATCGTTGTAGAGGTACTGCATCTCGCGAGTGCGCATGTCGACACTCTCGAACTTGGCGGACTGCTGGAAGTTCTCCTCGTTCACGCGGCCCGTGCGGATGTTGCGGTACTTGGTGCGCACGTAGGTGTTGCCCTTGCCCGGCTTGACGTGCTGGGCCTCCAGCACCACGCAGTCCTGACCCTTGATGTTGACGCCCAGACCTGCGCGCAGGTCGTTCATGCCAAGTGTTGCCATAAACAAGTCCCTTCTATATGTCGGCTGTCCGACAGCGAATATCCATACGGGTAAAAAGTATAGCGCAGCATAGTCACAGTTGTCGATTTTGGCTGCGCACTTCATAGAACAAGAGGCTCCGGGAGCGCCTGCGCCTTCCCGGAGCCTTCGACGTACCTATGTGATGAGGCGTGATGCCCTACTCGGCAGCCAGAGCCTTCTTGGCGACGGCGGCGAGGTCGGCGAAGGCAGCCTCGTCCTCGTAGGCGACCTGAGCGAGGACCTTGCGGTCGAGCTCGACGCCGGCGAGCTTCAGGCCGTGCATGAACTTGCTGTACGAGAGGTCGTTCATGCGGGCGGCCGCGTTGATGCGCTGAATCCACAGGGCGCGGATGTCACGCTTCTTGTTGCGACGATCGCGGTACTGGTACTGCAGGGAGTGCTGAGCCTGCTCCTTCATGCCACGGAAGGTGCGCGAACGCACGCCGTAGTAACCCTTGGTACGCTCGACGAGGGTCTGACGCTTCTTGCGACCCGCCACTGCGCGCTTGACACGTGCCATATCTGATCAACTCCTTAACTGTGCAAACTAGGTAGCGGATGCGCTACTGACCCATGCGCTGGCTGACGGTATGGGCGTCGCCCTTGGTGAGCTCGGTCTCCTTGCGGAAGCCGCGGATGCGCTTGGGCGACTTCTTGGTGAGGATGTGGCTCTTAAAGGCCTTGGCGCGCATGATCTTGCCGGTGCCGGTGCGACGGAAGCGCTTGGCCGACCCCTTGTGCGTCTTCATCTTGGGCATGCTACTTCTCCTTCTACTCGGCGTCGCCCGTGTCCTTCTTGTCGAAGGCACCCTTGATTGGGGCGACGAGCATGTGCATGTTACGACCCTCCATCTTGGGCTGCTGCTCGACGGTGGCGTAGGGCTTGAGGTCCTCCGCCAAACGCTCCAGCACGTTGAGACCCTGCTCCGGGTGGGCCATCTCGCGGCCGCGGAACATGATGGTGACCTTGACGCGCGCGCCCTTCTTGAGGAAGCGCAGCACGTGGTTCTTCTTGGTCTCGTAGTCACCCACGTCGATCTTGGGACGGAACTTCATCTCTTTGACCTCGACGCGCACCTGCTTCTTGCGTGCGGCCTTGGCCTTGCGGTCCTGCTCGAACTTGTACTTGCCATAGTCCATGACCCTGCAGACGGGAGGCTCCGCGTTGGGAGCGATCTCTACGAGGTCAAGGTTCTGCTCGCGGGCGATGCGAAGCGCGTCAGGCACGCCAAACAACCCCAGCTGCGAGCCGTCGACCCCAATCAAGCGACACATGCGTGCCGTGATCTGGTCATTGATGCGAGGACCCTCGTTCCTGGCTATCTCTTCCACCTTCCCTTCATGCGCGGCGTGGCCGCTTGTTATGTGCGGCACGCCGCACGAAAAAAACTCCTGGTGCCAAGACAGCATCCAGGAGACACGTAGCGCTGATGCGCGCAATGAGATACGTTGTCTGACCAGACAGCTGCCATGTGGCGCCGCAAGGTGGGGGCACATGATCTGCCCCGCTTTGGGTGTGACCTAAGTCACAACAGGCGTAATCATACTCGCTCGCGCATAGATGTGCAAGCGTGCAGAATAACGCCACATTCTCGCCCACCACTCGCGAAAGAGCACGGTAACGCACGGACGGACAGTATACACCTTGGAGGTCGCCGCCCTGCGGGCGACGCTCCCAGGCTTCGCCTACGGCTCAGCCCTTGACAGCCCACTGGGCTGTCAAGCCCTCACGAGTTCGAGTCTATGCAACAACCCCGAACAGGAAACCCGTCCGGGGCTGTCAGACCTTATCACATGGTGCCCGGAGCGAGACTCGCCGCGCCGCCCTGCGGGCGACGCTCCCAGGCTTCGCCTCCGGCTCAGCCCTTGACAGCCCACTGGGCTGTCAAGCCCTCACGAGTTCGAGTCTGCGCGACAGCCCCAGACGGGAAACCCGTCCGGGGCTGTCAGGTCTTCTCACATGGTGCCCGGAGCGAGACTCGAACTCGCACGTCTTTCGACAGAGGTTTTTGAGACCACCGCGTCTGCCTATTCCGCCATCCGGGCTTGGTGCGAACCTGCAAGACTATACCACGGAATCGCCCGTTCGCAAAAGACGACGCCGCACGACCGGCAAGAGAGCGCAGCTTCGGCTAGTCGGACCACGACTCTCGCTCGGCATCCGGCCGCATGTAGGGGTTGGTCGCGACCTCGTAGCCCATCGTCGTGGCAGGCCCATGTCCGCACAGAAGCGTCACCGCAGGGTCAATGAGGCGAGACAGGCGCACGAGCGTCTTCTTCATCTTGCCCCAGTCGCCTCCCATGAGATCGCAGCGACCGCAGCCCCCGGCAAAGATGGTGTCTCCCACAAAGGCAACACCCTCTGCCGAGCCATGACCGAGAAGCACGATACCTCCCGCGGTGTGCCCCGGTGCCGCCAGCACCTCGAACGACGCCGTGCCCACCTCGATCACGTCTCCCTCGAAGAGCAGGCGGTCAGGCTCAGGCGGATTGGAGAGCCCGCCCATCACGACAGAGAGGTCATGCGAGGAGACCTCCATGGCGCGCATCGCAAGCTCCGCATCGTCTGCGGAGATGGCCCAGGGGGCTCCGGTGGCCTCCACGAGGGCTCGCACGCCACCCACGTGGTCGTGATGGCGATGGGTGGCCACGACCTGCGTCACCTTGACGTCGGAAAGCGCCTCGGCGATGCGCGCCCCCGATGCGCCAGGGTCTACCACGAGGCACTCCCCCGCACTCACGTAGGCATAGCAATTGGTCTGGATGTCGCCCACCACAAAGAGGCGGATCTCGTCCTTGTCGGCCATGCTTGGCTCCTATCCCCTGCGCTTGAGCGACTGGGCACCCTCGCCCGGCTCGATGCGCCTTGCGTCGTAGACTGATGGGACCCTGCCCACGCGCGCCAAGAGCGGCGCCAGAAGCGACGCGTTGGAGAGCGAGATCAGGAAGCGCAGGCGCGCCACACCGGTGGCACCGGTCTGCGTTGCCGCCGAGAGGATGTTGCAGCCCGCCTCGGAGAGCGCGATGGTCACGTCCTTGAGAAGGCCCATGCGGTCGGTTGCCTCCACCACGATCTCAACCTGGAACTCCGTAGCACCCGAGGCGTCCCACTCGACCTCGATCATGCGCTCGGGATGCTCGCGCAGCGACTGGACGTTGGGACAGCTCGTGCGGTGGACGCTCACGCCGCGCCCGCGCGTGATGAATCCCACGATCTCGTCGCCGGCGACCGGGCTGCAGCAGTGCGCCAGGTGGACGAGCAGGTCGGGGTCGCCCTTGACCACGACACCGCAGTTGGAATACTTGCTGCGCGTCTTGGGCTTGACCATCGGCTTGTCCTCGGCGATGAGCATCTTGCGGTTGGCACGGCGTGCCTCACGCTCGATCTCGTTTGCGGGGCGCGCCAGGAAGATGACGTCATCGAGGCGGTGGGCCAGCTGCTTGGGCGAGAAGCGGCCCGTGCCCACGGCAGCCAGCATCGTCTCGACGTCATGGTAGTCGGTGGATTCGCAGACCTTCTCCAGGGCCTTGGTCACGCGCTGCGAGGAGATGCCCAGACCATGTTTGCGCAGCTCGATGGCCAGATAGCCGCGTCCGCGCTCGGCGTCGTCCTCTTTGGTCTCGCTCGCGAAGTACTTACGGATCTTGGAGCGAGCCGAGGGAGTGGCCACCATCTTGAGCCAGTCGTGGCCGGGCTTGGCGTTCTTGTTGGTGATGATCTCCACGCGGTCGCCGCTCTGCAGCTTGTAGGTGAGCGGCACCATCGAGCCGTTGACCTTGGCGCCTATGCAGTGGTTTCCGACCTCGGTGTGGACGGCGTAGGCAAAGTCGAGGGGTGTAGAGTCGCGGCGCAGGCTCATGACCTCGCCCTTGGGCGTGAAGACGAAGATCTCGTCCTCGTAGAGATCGACCACGAGGTTGTCCATGAACTCGTGCGGGTCCTCGATCTCCTCCTCGGTCGTCCAGTCGAGCGTGCGGCGGATCCAGTTGATCTGCGTGTCGACGGAGCGGTCGTCGGCAGACATGCGGCCGCGCGAGTTGCCCGTGCTCTTGTAGAGCCAGTGGGCCGCGATGCCGTACTCGGCCTGGTCGTGCATCTCGTAGGTGCGGATCTGGATCTCCACCGGGCGCACGTCGGCACCGATGACCGTAGTGTGCAGGCTCTTGTAGCCGTTTGGCTTGGGCATGGCCACGTAGTCCTTGAAGCGGCCAGGCAGCGGGTGCCACAGCGAGTGGACCGCTCCGAGCACCGAGTAGCAGTCTCCCACGCTCTCGGTCAGCACGCGCAGCGCAATGAGGTCGTAGATGTCGGAGAACTCCTTGCGCTTGCGGCGCATCTTCTGGTAGATCGACCACAGGTGCTTGGGGCGTCCGGAAATCTGGTACCCCGACAGGCCAACCCGGCGAAGCTCGTCGTCGAGCACCTTGATGGCCTCGGCGGTCTTCTCCTCGCGCTGGGCGCGCGACTCCTGCACCATGCGGGCGATGCGCTCGTACTCCTCTGGCTGGAGGTAGAAGAACGCGAGGTCCTCGAGCTCCCATTTGATGGAGGAGATGCCCAGGCGGTCCGCCAGCGGCGCGTAGACGTCCATCGTCTCGCGTGACTTGAGGGCGCGCTTGGCAGGAGGAAGCGACGCCATCGTGCGCATGTTGTGCAGGCGGTCCGCCAGCTTGATGATGAGCACGCGGATGTCCTTGCTCATGGCGAGGAACATCTTGCGCAGGTTGAGGGCCTGCTTCTCGTCCATGGAGGCGACCTGCACCTGCGTGAGCTTGGTCACGCCGTCGACCAGCTCCGCGACGGTCTTGCCGAAGCGATTCTCGAGGTCGGTGAGGGTGGCCTCGGTGTCTTCGACCGTGTCGTGCAGGATGGCCGCGCAGATCGGGTCCTCGTCCATGTGCAGGTCGGAGGCCAGGATGATGGCCACCTCGACGGGGTGGTTGATGTAGGGCTCGCCGGAGCGACGCTTCTGGTTGCGGTGGAACTCCCGGGCGAACTCGTAGGCGTCACAGATCTTGTCCATCGCCTTCCGGTCGAGGTAGTTCGCGCAGGTCACCTGCAGGAGCCTCCAGTTGTCGGCACCGGGTGCGACGTCGCGCTTGCGTGCCGGACCCTGGGCTTGTGTCATATCGCCCATGTGAACCCCCTAACCGTCGACGATCCGTCCGAAGGACGGTGTGATTGGCCTGTTGATACGTGCGAGCATGGCGTCGGGATCTGCCATGAGCGCCCAGTCGCGGAAGTCAGCGAAGGCGTCCTTGGCACGCAGCCCCTCGAGGTAGCGCGTGGAGCAATTGAGGTCCATGCGCTGAGGATTGTCCACCATGGTGATCCTGCGTGCCGAGCCGTGACCGCTCGTCTCCAAGAAGCCCAGCTCGCGGAAGATGGATACGCCACACGAGACCATGTGTTCGTTAAGGGAAGTATGAGCATCGAGGCCCGCCGCCGCAAGGGCAATGTCTGCGTTTGTCCGCGCGAAAGAGCGGTCAGCGTTGCCCTCTGCCTCCGCAGCGCGCCCGAAGGCCACCAGCGTGCGATACAGCGTAACGAG
Organism: uncultured Coriobacteriaceae bacterium; assembly: GCA_902790135.1. Taxonomy (GTDB): domain Bacteria; phylum Actinomycetota; class Coriobacteriia; order Coriobacteriales; family Atopobiaceae; genus UBA1367. The sequence goes on along the minus strand of CADAQM010000007.1, from coordinate 83,485 downwards.
CTCGTTGCGCGAGGGGGCCGACCCGGCGATGACATGCTCGTTGATGCGGGCGTCGTGCTCGCAGTAGAGCAGATGGACGCAGGCAGGCTCGCCGTCACGGCCAGCACGTCCGCTCATCTGGTTGAACTCGATGGCGCCGAAGGGCATGTGGAAGAGCACCACGTCGCGGATGTCAGGAAGGTTGACACCCTCGCCGAAGGCGCTTGTCGAAACGATGCAGGTGAGCTCTCCCGAGCGGAAGGCGTCCTCGACCGCGGTGCGCTCCTCGCGCGTCAGGCCCGCGTTGTAGAAGGAGATGCGACTGCCCAGCTCGGGGATGGTACGGCGCAACATGCGCGCCAGGGAGACGGACTGCTCGCGGGAGTTGACGTAGACCACGCACTTGCGCCCCGACGAGACCAGCGACACCAGCGCCAGCTCGCGGTCGCGCAGCTCGCGACAGTCGCGCAGAGACAGGTTGGAGCGCACGCTGGCGTCGACGATCACGTCGCCCTCGGCTATGCCCGCAAGCCTGCAGATCTCGCGCGCCACGTCGTCCTCCGCCGTGGCGGACACGGCCAGGACGACCGGGTCGCCCAGAAGCTCGCGTACCTGCGGCAGCTGGGTGTAGGCGCTGCGGCTTCCGCCCTTGGCGGTGCCCGCATGGTGCGCCTCGTCGATGACCACAAAGCCGATGCGACCAGTGCCGGCAAAGCGCTCGGCATGGATGGCGAGGAACTCGGGCGTGGTGAGCACCACGTCCACCTGGCCGTCGCGCAGGCCCTCGAAGATCTCGTCGCGCGCCGACTGGGCCGTCTCACCCGTGAGCACGGCCACGTTGATGCCCAGCTTGCCGAGCGCCTGCTCCAGATGGAAGGACTGGTCGGCCACGAGGGCACGGAGCGGGTAGACGAAAATGCTTGCCCTGCCACGCGCGATGGCCTCGTGCGCGGCATGCATGTGGAAGATGAGCGACTTGCCACGACCCGTGGCCATCACGCACAGCGTCGAGCGGCCCGCAGCCAGGTTATCGAGTGCGGTGCGCTGGGCGGGCAGAAGGCTGTGCGTACCGATCATGGCCCGGCGCAGCTCGTCGTCGAGCATTGCGCCGTCAAGTGTGGCGAGACGTGCGCGCTCGCTCGAGGCCTCTGCCAGGCGTGCAGAGTCGCCCTCCCCCTCCTGCTCGCAGCTGACCTCGATGTTCGCGCCATAGGAGCGACCTTCGGTGCCACCGGTCACGGCGCTCACGTGCGCGAAGTAGCGGACGCCGCCATCGATGCGCGGGGCGAGCTCGCGGGCGATCTGCCTGCGCAGGAACCCGACCTGCGCGCCGCTCAGCGTGCGCAGGGCAATGGCGTTGACGTCCTTGGGGTTGTCCATGTCGCGCACGACGACGAGCTCGTCGCCCGCCGTCAGGGCTGACACCACGGCCTGGCGCCCCTCAAAGGTGACGCCGACCACCTTGGTCACGAAGCGAGAGGCCTCGCCGATGCCGGCATAGGCGTCACGCGAGAGGATCTGCTCCGCGCGCTCGAAGAGGCTGTCGGCAATGCTTGTGACCTCGGACTTGCCCGCGGACTCCTTGGCGTCGTCCCGATAGATGATGTCGCGCACCATGAGCTTGGGCTTGGTACGCCCCTGCCAGGTCTCGTTGATGGCCTCGAAGACGAGGTCGACCGCCTCCTCGCAGGATGCGGCACGCTCGACCTGGGGCACGCGGAACATGATGGCGGCGACCGAGCTCATGCCGTCGGTCGCAATAAAGCGCAGGTGGTTGGCTCCCGCGCCCACACGCGCACGGTTGCGCATGCACACGCCACGGGTGCCAAGAAGCGGCTTCTTGTTGCCCTGGCCAAAGGGCTGCAGGATCTCGAGCTGATCGATGCCCGAGATGGTGAGCTCCGAGAGCGAGACCAGCGCCGCCACCTCGCCCGTGTCCTCGAACTGCTCGTCCGGAAGCTCGGCCATGACCTCGCCAAGTCGCTTCCGAAAGGCATCGAGCTTGTCGACCTCGCAGGTCACGCCCACGGCCCCCGAATGTCCACCAAAGCGTACGAGTAGGTCGGAGCACTGCTCGACCGCATGGAAGAGGTCGACCGAGCCCACGGAACGACCCGAACCCCGCGCGATCCCGTCGGTCACGCTGAAGAGGATGGCAGGGACGTGGTAGGCGTTGGTGACGCGGCTGGCCACGATGCCCTTGACACCCTCGTGCCAGCCCTCCCCCGCCGCGACGATCACGCGCTCGCCGGCATAGCTCTGGCGCACCTTGGCAAGCGCGTCCTCGGTCAGACGGCTCTCGGTCTCGCGACGGTCGGTGTTGATCTGCTCGAGGCGCGCCGCTAGGACCTGCGCCTCGGCTGGGTCGTTGGTGAAGAGCAGGTCGAAGGCCACGTCCGTCGAGCCCATGCGCCCCGCGGCATTGAGCCTGGGAATGAGCGAGAAGGGCAGCTCGTCGGCCGTGATCTGCGTGATGTCGACGTTTGCCGTGGCGGCAAGCGCCAGGATGCCCGGGCGCGAGGTGCGCCTCATATGGGCGATGCCGTCGGCGACCAGCGCGCGGTTCTCGCCGGTCAGCAGCATCATGTCGGAGATGGTGCCCAGCGTCGCCACCTCGGTGTAACGGCGCCAGAGGTCTGGCTGGCCGAGGCGGTGGCCGAGAACGTCGATCAGCTTGAGCGCCACGCCCGCTCCGGCAAGCTCGCGCGAGGGGCAGTCGGCCGACAGCTTGGGGTCGGTCACCGGGATGCCCTCGGGAACGAGGTCGCCCGGCTCGTGATGGTCGGTGATGACCACGTCGATGCCACGGGCCTGGAGCCACTCGACCTCGCGCGCCGCGGCGATGCCGTTGTCCACCGTCACGACCAGCGACGGATTGCAGCCGCAGATGACGCGGTCGAGTGCCTCCTCGGAGAGGCCGTAGCCCTCGCCGAAGCGGTTGGGGATGTAGGGATGCGCGTTGCCACCCAGATCGCGCAGGCCGTGCGTGAGCAGGCAGGTCGCGCTCATGCCGTCGACGTCGAAGTCGCCAAAGACGGCGATGGTCTCGCCCGTTGCGATCGCCTGCTGAAGACGGTCTGCCGCCTCGGCCATGCCCGGAATGAGCATTGGGTCGTTCCAGTCGCGGTCGAGGGACGGCGCAAGAAACGCCCGCGCCTCCTCCACGTCCGAGTAGCCACGTGCCACCAAGACACGGGCGATCAGCCTCGATATGCCTAGCGTCGCGACGAGCCGGCGCTCGGCCTCGTCGTCAGACGGCAGCACGTCCCATCGTCTGCTGCCCTTTAACCCGCTCATGGCTATTCGCCCACCGCAGGCGTGACGCTGGCCGTTGTCGCCTTCTCCCCGTACTTCGCCTCGAGCTTTGCCCACTTGGGCTCACGCGTCTTCCAGATGGCCAGAAGAGGCGTTGCTACTGCATAGCTTGAGTAGGTACCCAGAAGCTCGCCGAGAATCATGGCAAAGGCGAAGTCCTTGAGCGTTGCGCCGCCTAAGAAGAACATGGCCAGCTCCGGCACCAGCGTGGTGATGGTGGTGTTGATGGAGCGGACGACGACCTCGTTGACGGAGAAGTTGCAGATCTGCAGGTACGTGCGATGGATGCCATCGCGCAGGGTCTTGGCGTTGTCGTTGGTGCGGTCGAACTCGACGACGGTGTCATAGAGCGAGAAGCCCATGGTGGAGAGCAACGCGGCGACCACGTTTGGCGTCACCGGGATCTGCGTCCAGGCATAGATGCCCAGGATGATGAGCATGTCGTGGATGAGCGCGATGACGGCCGTGACCGACATCTTGAACTCGTAGCGGAGGGTCACGTACGCGAGGATGAGCAGGATGGCGACGCCAAAGGCAAAGAGCGACGAGCGCGTGACGTCGGCGCCCCAGTCGGGACCGATGGTGGTCACGGTGTAGTTCTGCTCGCCAAGGCCGAGCGTCTCGGCGGTGGTGGCGGCATGCTTGGTGGCGTCCTCGGGGTTGGTGGTGCCAGAGCGCACGAGGAAGCCGTTCTCGCCCTCGAGCGTGGTGGTCTGGACCGTCGGGTCCTCCTCGCCGGCAGCGACGAGCGCCTCGCGCATCTGGTCGATGGTGATGTCGCCCGTGTCGACGAAGTCGATCTCGGTGCCGCCCTGGAACTCGATGCCGAAGGTCACACCGCGCACAACGAGGCCGACCAGGGAGAGCACGCACAGGATTGCAGAGATGGTGAGCAGCACCTTGCGGTAGCGCATGAAGGGAATCTCGAAGGAGAAGTGGTTACGCATGTGCCACACCCCCCTTCTTGCCACGCGCAGGCGCGGCGTCGCGAGCCTCCTTGAGCTCCTCCGCCTCGGCGAGGTCGGAGGCGACACCCCAGAAGCGCGGATGCGCCTGGATGGTGCCCATGGCCAGAAGGCGCAGTGCGGGCGCCTTGAAGAGGAACATCGTCACCAGGTCGCAGAGGATGCCCAGTGCGGTGGTGAGGCCGAAGCCCTTGACCGGGCCCACGGCCACGAAGAACAGCGCGAGGGCCGTGACCAGCTGGACTGCGTCAGCGTCGAGGGAGGTCGAGATGCCCTCCTTGGTGCCGCCGATGGCGGCCACGCGAACCTGACGGCCCATGCGGATCTCCTCGCGGAAGCGCTCGAGCACGAGAATCGAGGAGTCGGCGGCGGAGCCGGTGGTGAGCACCACGCCCGCCAAGCCGGGCAGCGTGAGGGCAAAGGCGCCCATGCGCGAGAGCAGGGCGAGAAGGCCAAGGTAGATGATGCCGAAGATGGCGAGGGAGCCCAGCGTGAGCAGGCCGAGGCCCTGATAGAAGAAGAACAGGTAGGCAACGACGATGATCGCACCGATGCCGATGGCGAAGACGCCCTGGCGCAGGGAGTCCTGGCCAAGCGTGGGACCGACGACGCGGCTCTCGGAGTAGCTCAGCGTGACGGGAAGCGAGCCGGAGTCGAGCACGGTCTTGAGGCTCTTGGCCTCCTCGAGAGTGAAGTTACCGGTGATGGAGACGTCGCCGTCACGAATGACCGACTGGACGGCCGGCGCGGAGTTGACCACGCCGTCGAGCACGATGGCGATCTTGCCGTGCGTGGGAGCAAGCTCTTCCGTGACCTCGGCGAAGGTCTTGGCACCCGCGGAGTCGAGCGAGACGTTGACCGCATAGGCACCGGTGGCCGAGGCACTCGACTGGGCGACGGCAGAGCTCTCGATGGAGGAACCGTCCATGAAGGCGGTGTAGGTCCCCTCCTTGAGGGTGACGTCCTCCGTGCCAGCGGCGATCTTAGCCAGCGCGTCGGCATCGCCGATGGCGTCGAGGCGCACGAACTCAAGGTGGCCCGTACGGCCGATGGTCTGGATGGCCTGGTCGGGATCGGTGGCACCGGGAATCTGAACCAGGATCGAGTTGGTGCCTTGCTGCTGGACCGTGGTCTCGGCGGCACCGAGCGCGTTGACACGGTTCTGGACGATCTCCGTTGCGGTGACCATGTCATCGGAGCTCACGGACGATCCGTCGGGCTTGCTTGCCGTGAGGATGACCGAGACGCCACCGCGGATGTCGAGGCCCTGCGTGATGCGCTCCGCGGGAGGCATGAAGCCCACCGCGCAGAGAACCAGCAGGACGACGAGTGCCAGCAGGGTGAAGGTGTAGCGCCTGGACTGGGCGTTGCGGGCGCGCCGGGCGCCGTTGCGGCGGTTGGTGCGAGAGGAAGCCTTCGAGGAGCCTTCCGCAGCCTTCCACCTGTCGACGCCGGAGGCCGACGTCGACGAGCTCTTCTTGCGAACCATGAGATGCACATCCGTTTCTCGAGGGTTTAACCGCTCTACAATACCACTGTTGAGCGTCACTGATGCCCACAAGCCACGTTTGATACATTGCCGCAATCCGACACGGCGAGCTCATAGTTTGATGTAAGGGTTTATCCCTCGGCGAAGTGCTCCTTGAGACGCGCCGCGACGCATGCGGGAACGAGCGTGTCCACGTCGCTCCCCAGAGACGCCAGCTCGCGCACGATGCTGGAGGAGACGTAGCCGTAGCCCGGGTTGCTCATGACGAAGACGCTCTCAATGTCAGGGGCGAGGTGGGCGTTGAGGTCCGCCTGCTGCAGCTCGTACTCGAAGTCGGTCATGGCACGCAGGCCCTTGACCACGCCACCGGCACCCTGCTCGCGGCAGAAGTCCACGAGAAGGCCCGTGAAGGGCAGGACCTGGACCCCGCCGAGCTTGATGACACCCTGCTCCTCGAGCGCTTCGCGGAGCATGTCCACGCGCTCGTCGAGGGTGAAGGCCGTGCCAACGCCACGCTTGGTCCGCGACTCGGCAACCGCGACCGTCACCTTCGGGAAGAGATGCCGCGCGCGGCTGATCACATCGACGTGTCCGAGCGTCACCGGGTCGAAGGTACCCGGGACGACCACGTGCTGGATATGGTTCATGACTCGCTCCCCTCCTGGGACGCAAGGCGTAGCAGCGTGACCGCGGTCGTCCCCTTTGCCTTTGACTTGAGCACCTCGCAGCCTGCCAGGGCGAGGTCGGGTGCGTCGGTGGCATGCTCGTAGAGCACCACGGCGTCCTCGGTCAGCTGTCCCGCCTCTCGCAGGCTCTCGACCAGCTGCGACACCACCATGGCATCGAGCGCGTAGGGCGGGTCGAGCAGCACGAGCGCAAAAGGTCCGCCCTGCACGGCTCCGCGCTCCGCAAGCTGCAGGACGTCACCGACCTGCACGCGCGCGGAGGTGGCCCCGAGCGCCTTCACGTTGGCGCGCACCACGCCGGAAGCCTTTCGGTCGCGCTCCACAAAGGTGCAGCTCAGAGCCCCGCGAGAGAGCATCTCGAGCCCGATGGCACCCGAGCCCGCAAAGGCGTCGAGCACGCGCACCTCGGAGAGGTCCAGGTCGAAGGCGGAAAGCACCATCGATGCCATGGACTCGCGGGTCCGGTCGGTCGTCGGGCGGGTACCACGGCCGTCCGGGGCCGAAAGGTTGCGGCCGCGCCACTTGCCACCAACGATTCTCATGCGCGCTCAACCTCCTCGAAGTAGGCGCCAAAGCGGTCGTGCACCTCGAGGGCGAGGGCGCGGTGCTCGGGTGCGACAAGGGCGGGATCCTCGCGCGCGAGCTCGCGTGCGTCGGCATGGGCGGCCTCGACGAGGTCGCCGTCGGACGCGAGGTCCACCACGTGCAGGCTCACCCCGCCGTGCTGGCGATAGCCCAGCACCTCACCCTCGTGACGCAGGCGCAGGTCAAGCTCGGCGAGCTCGAACCCGTCAGACGTTGCCTCGAGCGCGTCAAGGCGCGTGCGGGCGGGCGTGCCGCGCTTTGCGGCGCAGCAGAGGTAGACCATGCCCGAGACCGACCCTCTGCCCACGCGTCCGCGCAGCTGGTGCAGGGTGGCGAGGCCAAAGCGGTCCGCGTCGAGCACGAGCATCACCGTGGCGTTGGGCACGTCCACGCCGACCTCGATCACCGTGGTGGAGACGAGCACCTGCACCTCGCCCGCACGGAAGCGACCCATGACCTCGTCCTTCTCGGCGGCGGACTGGCGGCCATGGAGCAACCCCACCGTGAGGTCGGGATAGGTGAGCTCCGAGAGCTGCGCGAAGGTGCGCGTTGCGGAGTTGAGCTGCTGGGAGGCGGAGCGCGCCTGCTCGGGCACGTCATCGAGCTCCGAGCCGTCATCGGTGTCGTCCACCAGCGGGCAGACCACGTATGCCTGGTGCCCCGCGTCGACCGCCTCGCGTATGGCCGTCCAGGCCACGTCGAGGTTCTGGGGAGCAAGCGCGCGGGTCGTGATGCCCGCACCAGGGACCGGACGCTCGGTGATGCGCGAGCAGGCCACGTCACCGTAGACGGAGAGCGCCAGCGTGCGCGGGATTGGTGTTGCGGTCATGGTCAGCAGGTCGGCCCCGGCGCCCTTGCGCCTGAGGGCGGTGCGCTGGTCCACGCCAAAGCGATGCTGCTCGTCGATCACCACGAGGGAGAGCCGCGCGAAGGCAATGTCATCGGAGAGGATGGCGGTCGTACCGAAGACGACCGTGCAGGAACCTGCGACGATTGCCTCCCCTGTCCGCGTGCGCTCGTCGGCAGGCGTCGAACCGGTGACGAGCGCCCACGAGATGCCCGCCGCGTCGAGCAGTGGACCGAGCTTCTCGGCATACTGGCGCGCCAGGACCGAGGTGGGTGCCATCACGGCAGCTTGAGTGCCCGTGTCGGCAACTGCGGCGAGCGCGACGGCAGCCACAGCCGTCTTGCCGGTGCCCACGTCGCCCAGAAGCAGGCGGTTCATGACCTGGGGCTCGGCCATGTCGGCCAGGATCTCGTCGGCCGCCACGCGCTGCTCGCGTGTCAGCTCGAAGGGAAGGGCGCCCAGGAGCGCGTCCTGGTAAGGACCGGAGACGCGATGCGTCGTGGGGCTCACCCCCGCGAGCGAGATCTGCTGGCGGGTTATGAGTGCGAGCTGCAGGCAGAGCAGCTCGTCGTAGGCCAGACGACGGCGCGCGGGCTCCTTTGCCGGCATGCCCGTCGGAAAGTGCACCTGCCTGAGCGCCCGCGCCAGGGTTGGCAGTTGGTGGCGCGCGACCAGGCGCGCGGGAAGGAAGTCGCAGACGTCGCCCACATCGCCCAGCGCAGCCGCCACGATGCGACGCATCCACGAGGCAGTGATGCCCTCGCCCACGGGATGCACCGGCAGGACGCGCGCGTAGCTGCCGCCGGTGTCCGATGCGGAGAGCACCTCGTAGAAGGGAGCCTTCATCTGCTTGTAGCCGTAGGCAAAGGTGACCTTGCCCGACAGCGCGATGGTGTCGCCCACATGCACCTGCTCGGCAATCCAGGGCTGGCGGAAGAAGGTTGCCTGCACCACGCCCGTCTGGTCGAGCACGTACATCTCGACAATCTGCATGCGCGGGCGCGGGCGTTTGAGCGTGATCTTGTCGACCGTGCCTACCACGGTGACCTCCTGGCCGACGTCGGCCAGGGCAATGCTCACCGTGTGGGTGAAGTCGAGATAGCGATGGGGCACGTGGAGGAGCAGGTCTCGCACGCGTTCGATGCCAAGGCGATCGAGCGCCTTGGCACGCGCACCCGAGACATAACGGAGTCTGCCCACCTCATCGGACAGCGCAACCGTACGCGTCACACGCTCGGCTGCGCCACCAATGCTGGGTAGCCGTCCCATGAGGTGGTCCTGCCGTTACTCGATGGAGAAGACCACGGGATAGAGGGGCTGCTCGCCACGGTGAGAGTCGATCTCGAGGTCGGGCTGGGCCTCCTCGATGGCAGCCAGAAGCTCCTCGAAGGCATCCTCGGAGAGGTCGGAACCAGCCAGGATGGTGAGGGTGTCGCCCTCCTCGTCCTCCTGCATGCGGTTGATGACACGCACGGTGACGTCGGCCACATCGGAGCCCACGACCGTGATGGCGCCACCCTCGATGCCCATGACGTCGCCCGCATGGATGGGCGAGCCGTCGGCTGCCTGGGAGTCGCGGACAGCCGTGGTGACCTCGCCATCACGCACGCCTGCGATGGCGTCGTTCATTTCGTCGACGTTGTCCTCGAGCGAGCCGTCGGTGTCCACCACGAACATGGCGGAGAAGGCCTGCAGCACGGACTTGGTGGGCACAACCGCGGCCTCGCAGCTCTCGCATGCCGACGCGGCGGCCTCGGCAGCCATGCGGATGTTGCCGTTGTCGGGCAGCACGATGACCTTGTCGGCGTTTGCAGACTCGATGGCAGCGAGAATGTCAGCCGTGGAGGGGTTCATGGTCTGGCCGCCCTCGACCACCACGTCGACGCCGAGCGAGCGGAGGATCTCCGCCTGGCCGGAGCCGGCTGCGACGGCCACGAAGCCCAGCGCCTTGCGCGGGCCGGCGGGAGCGGCGGTCTCCTTGTCGGCACGGATGCCCTCGGTGCGCTCCTGCGCCTCGAGGTCCATGTTGTGCACGAAGACGTTGAAGATCTGGCCACGGTGCAGCATGTGGCGCAGGACGCGGTCGGGGCGATTGGTGTGAACGTGGATCTTGTAGTCGGGATTGGCGCCCACGAGCAGCTCGCAGTCACCCATGCTCGACAGGTAGCGCAGGTTGGCCTCCTCGTCGAAGTTCTCGGAGTCGGCGTGGAAGAGGAACTCGGTGCAGTAGCGGTACTCGGAACCCTCCCAATCGTCGTTGATCTCGATGTCGACGACGTTGGCCACCTGGGCCTTGGCATCGCTGGAGTCGACGGTGGTCTTGAAGTCGGAGATCTCGCCGGCCCTGCCCTGATAGGCATTGACGAAGGCCTCGATGAGGGTCGCTAGGCCGTAGGCACCGGAGTCGACGACGCCGTTCTCCTTGAGGACGGGCAACAGGTCGGGCGTGCGCGCCACGCTCTCGTAGGCCTCGACGACCAAGGCGTCAAGCATCTCGGGCGTGGTGATGCGCTCCTTCTCGAGCTGGTCGGCACGAGCGGAGACGTCGCGCAGGACCGTCAGGATGGTGCCCTCGACCGGCTTGCGGACCGCCTTGAAGGCAACCTTGACGCCGTTGCGCAGGGCGGCGGCGATGTCGCCAGGCGTGGCGCCGGCAGTGTGGGCGCCAACCAGTCCCTCGGCGATGCCGCGCAGGATCTGGCTGGTGATGACGCCGGAGTTGCCGCGCGCGCCCATGAGCGAGCCATGCGTGATGGCGGCGGCGATCTCTGCCATCGTGGCGTTCTCGGGCAGTGCCTCGACCTCGGCAACCACGGTGCCGAGCGTGAGGGACATGTTAGTGCCCGTGTCGCCATCAGGCACGGGGAAGACGTTGAGCTTGTTGATCTCCTCTGCCTTGTCTGCGACGACCTTGGCCGCAGCGGGGAAGCAGGTGCGAATGACGTTCGTGATCATCTTCTGAAGTCCTCGGTTCCTTGTAGCCGGTGCCCTTCGGGTGGTGCCTAGCGGCTGGTGCGCATGCCCTCGATGTGCACGCGTACCTCGACGTTTTCCAGCTCGGCAATGCGGCCGAGGAGGAACTTGACGGAGCTCACCAAGTTGTTGGCGATAGCGGACATGTTGACGCCCTGCTCGACGACCACGTGCAGGTCGACGACCAGGTGCCCGTCCTCTGCCGAGACGTCGACGCCACGGGACAGGCGCGTAGTGGGAAGCAGGCGCGTTACGCCCTGCTCCTCATCGGTAACTGCCATGCCCACCACGCCATAGCACTCGAGGGCAGCGTAGCCCGCAAGGTCGGCTATGCAGTCGTTGGAAACCTTGAGATTCCCGGGAATGACCTTGGCCATGGTATGTCTCCTCTCGCTTGGTCGCTTATGCGACCGACGCACAATCTATGTAAGTATATCCTAGTGTGCGCCATGTGCATCGAGAAGCGCATCACTAACCTTCTCGACACAGGACAATCGCGCAGAATCGCTCGTTAAAAGCAACCAAAAAGGCCCCCGAGGGGGCCTTCTGTCGCACGATGTAAAGCCTAAGCGCTACGCCTGCTGGGGGGTGCGGGCGATGTTGCCCTTCTTGAGGCAACGGGTGCAGACGTTCATCTTCTGGCTGTGACCGTCCTTGTAGACGGTGACGCGCTGGATGTTGGGCTTGAACTTGCGGTTCACAGTGCGGTGGGAGTGGCTGATGGAACGACCAGCAACAGCGTGCTTGCCGCAGATATCGCATACCTTAGACATGACTCAGACCTCCATAGGGCGGCGCCGGTCGCGCTTGGCGCCGACAACTTACAAAAGCCAAACTACTTTATCACAGTGCGGGACGCTTGCAAGTGCCATCCACAGGTTCTTGTGGCGGTTTTGTAGCGCAGACACTATATCTCACCTCTTGGGCGACCTTGGTCAGCAATCTCTTGCTCACGCCACGGCCACAAAGTGCCTATCTGAGCAAGAAGGCGGCGAGGATGCCCTCGTGGCAGGTGACGCAGGCATCCGAGGATTCCACCACGTTGGAGACGCCCTCGTCGGCAAGCGCGGCAAGCGGGCGCCGATCGAGGTTCCAGTGCATCCCCCGCTCCGATACGACGGCTCCCTCGCCAAGCGGGATTGCCGAGAAGGTCGTGCCAATTGCGGCACCCCCTGCGCCGAGGTCCCAGCACGGAGCGCCTTCGGGCGAGAGCACCCGGCACTCGAAGCCGTCCTCCACAAGGCGCGGTCGTGCGTCGCGCGCGCGGACGAGCGTGCCCAGCACGGCGAGTGCGTGGTCGGGACGCCCTCCCGAGGCGCAGGTGATCGTGAGCTCGAGCGCCATGCCGCGGCGCGCCGCCTCGTGGCGAGCGCAATCGATCGCCAACGCGAGGTCGGTCGCGTACTTCTCGGAGGGATAGCGCAGCTCGGTGACCACGTGGCTCTGCGCCCACGCAAGCGAGGCGTCGTCGATGGAGTCAGCGTCGCCGCAGAGCAGGTCGACGTCGATGCCGGCGGCGCGGCAGGCGATGGCTCCGCGATCTGCCGCTATCACGTAGTCGGCAGCGCCGGCAAGAGCACGCAGCAGCTCTGCGCCGCTCGGCTCGGGCGAGCCATCCACGATGAGCGCATGCAGCATGCCCTCGGTCGGACCCTCCGCGCGTGCGTAGTCCTCCAGTACGGCCAGTGAGAGCTCTCCGTACCCATGGGCGAGGATGTCGGAGTTGGCTGCGCAGAAGTCGGGGTCGCGGCCGTCGTGGTCGTTGATCAGGCAGACCGTCTTGAGGCCGAAGTCGTGGGAGGTCCTGACCGCAAAGGGGGCGTCCTCGAAGACCCAGGTCTCCTCCTTGGGCGTGCCCAAGGCGTCGAGCGCGTACTGGTAGGCTTCGGGATGCTCCTTGTCGGAGCCGGTCTCGCTCGTCTGGATCACGCGCTCGAAGTAGCCCTCCAGCCCGTGGGCAGCCAGGGCAACGCGCACCTCGGGCTCGGTCGTCGCCGAGAGGATGAGCATGCGCACGCCTGCGGCCTTGAGCTCGTCCAAAAAGCGACGGCAGCCGTCGAAGAGCGGGATGTCGTTGACGTAATGCTCACGCACGGAGGCGCGGATCTCGGTGAGAAGCGCCTCCCCGCTCTCCCCTATGCCAAAGCGGTCGTGGAACCAGTAGCACATGTCATCGAAGTTGCAGGCCTCCGCCTCGTTGAGCAGCTCGGGCGTCTTGGGGATGCCGTGGGCATCGAAGGTGTCTTCGACCAAGGAGTTCCACATGGGCATCGAGTCGACGAGGGTGCCGTCGCAGTCGAAGATGGCGCCCGTGATGGCGGGTCTGGTCGCGCTGGAGGAGGTCATAGGGGCTCCCGATTCCGTGTCAGCAAGAAGCAGATTCGATGATAGCAGGGCTGAGTTGACAAACGCGCGTGACGGATGGCGGCACGTTGGGTAAAGTATCCACCGTTACACCAATGGCGCACCCAGGCGCCAGACACCTCACGGAGGAACCATGGCCCGTTATGACTACAAATGCCCCGACTGCGGCAAGCAGTTCGAGGTCGAGCACCCAATGAGCGAACGTCCCCGCATCCTCTGCCCCGACTGCGGCGTCGAGGCCCAGCGGGTCTTCAGCGCTTCCGGCATCCATTTCGAAGGCCACGGGTTCTACAACACCGACCAGCGCAAGTCCATGGGATCGGTGGGTGACAAGGACTAGCCGCATCGCGCCATATGATTGGGTTTCAGGGTCGTGCCTGCGGGCGCGGCCCTGTTTTTATATCGAGCGTCTGACGAGACGAGGCGCGGTGGAGCGCTCGTCGTGACGGATCCGTTCCGGGGGACGCAACGGCGCCCGGTTCCGGCTCCAGCGACGGACGGGTCGCCACCAGTCCGCCCCGGGGGACGCAACGGGAGCCGGTTCCGGCTCCGGCGACGGACGGGTCGCCACAGGTCCGCTCCGGGGGACGCAACGGGACCCGGTTCCGGCTCCGGCGACGGACGGGTCGCCACAGGTCCGCTCCGGGGGACGCAATGGGGGCCGGTTCCGGCTCCGGCGACGGACGGGTCGCCACCAGTCCGCCCCAACGTCTCAGCCCTTGCGGATAAACCGTGCGCAGAAATGCCCGTCTCCCCCACCTGCGACTGGCGTGGTAAGCAGATGCCCCTCGGATGACTGATGCGACAAGACAAGGCTCCTGAGCTGCTCGTCTGCGGTACAGGCAGGAGCATCCGACACCAGCGAGAGCTCGAAGCCGCGCCCCGCGTCGCTTGCGAGAAACGCTTCCACGACATCCTCATCCTCCGCACGCAGCACCGAGCACGTGGCATAGACGAGCGTGCCGCCCGCGTCCACGCGTGCGGACGCCGCTGTCAGAATCTGCAGCTGTAGCTGGGCAAGCTCCCTGACGTCGGTCTCCGTGAGATCCGAGGCAATCTCGGGATGGCGGCGCATGGTGCCCGACCCCGAGCATGGCGCATCCACGAGCACGGTGGCAAAGCGCCTGCCCAACTCACTCGGGAGGTCCTCCCCATCGAGCGCGCGTGCGTCCAACTCGTGGCAGCTCACCACGCCAGCCAGGCCCGCCTCGCGCATGCGCCTTTTGGAGAGACGCACCTTGTAGGGTACGGAGTCGACGCCGGCGATGCGGCTGGGATGCACGCTGCCGGGGGCGGCCGCGAGAAGAATCGACTTGGTGCCGCGGCCCTGACCGATCTCGAGAAGCTCAGACGGAGCCTCGGGCGCGGCGATGCGGCACACGAGCTGGGCCGAGACGTCCGCTGCCACAAGCACCACCCTATCCATCAGGCCAGACGTCGCGAGCTGCGAGGGGTCTCCCAGCACAAAGGCACCGGGCAGCCCCGCAAGCGCAGTGGGTTCCATGCCCCGCTCGAGCAGCAGCCGCTCGAGCGTCTCGGCATCGTTTGCAAGGGAGTTCGCGGCCACAAAGACCGGTGCCGGCTCGAGCTGTGCCTGGCAGAGGCTGCGCGCAAAGGCAGCCCCACGCTCGCGGTGCACCAGCTCTACGAACCAGCGGGCAAGCCCCGAGCAAAGCACGAGGTCATCGACCTCGCTACCACCCTCGTCCACCCGCATGCGCGCCTGCGCGATACGTGGAGCGTCATCTTCAGCCACACGCCTCAGCACCGCATTGGCAAGGCCCGCGGCGCGCGGCGTGATGGATCGCACCAGCTCTACGCCCTGGCTCACCGCCACGGCGGAGGGTGTCTCAAGGTAGCAGAGCTCGAAGGCGGCCATGCGCAGGGCGTCGCGCACGCGTGGCTCGAGCGAAGAGGGGCGACGTACGTGCGTGTCGACGAGCTCGTCGAGAAGCGCACGGGCTGAGGTAACGCCGAGGGCAATCCGGTAGGCCAGCGCGCGATCCTGGGGAGAGAGCGCCGCCACCGAGCTGTCGCGCGCGATGTCGCGGATGCGTCCCTTGCGACGACGGCACTCCCCGAGCAGAGAGGCGGCCGCCTTGCGGGCCGGCGAGAGAGCGGTCACCTGACTAGGCCCTCTGCCAGCGCAGGTCGTCGCCGCGCAGGCCTGCGGCCCAAGCGGAGGCGTCCATCTCGCGCTTGCCATCGGGCTTCACGCGGTCGAGCTCGAGCGCTCCCGTGGCACAACCCAGAAGCACATGGCCCTTGCGTGCCACCACGACACCCTCGTCTACCTGCGCATCCGACACGTGGGCGGCCAGCGCGCGCACGCCCTTGCCCGCCACGACCAGCCGTGCGGGAGCCGCGTCGAGGGAGGCGCGCACGCGGCAGACGTTGCGGCGGGCGTCGTCTGCAGGATCAAGCAGCATCTCGGCCTTCTCAACCTTGGGAGCAAAGGTGACCTGCGACTCGTCCTGCTCGTGCCAGACGGCAGTGCCGTCCGCGATGGCGGGCAGCGCGGCGAGAAGCTCGGCGGCACCCAGCTCGGCGAGCTCTGCCATCACCGTGGCGCAGTCCTTGTCGCCGATCTCGATGGAGGCCTGTCGGCAGTAGGCACCGGCATCCATCTCATGGACCAGCTCCATGATGGAGACACCCGCGCGCTCGTCGCCTTCCAGCACCGCGCGCTGGATGGGTGCGGCGCCACGGCCGCGGGGCAGAAGCGAGGCGTGCACGTTGATGCAGCCCAGAGGCGCGAGCTTGAGCACGCGGTCGGGCAGGATGCAGCCGTAGGCTGCCACGGCGATCAGGTCGGGGGATGCCTTCTCGAGCGCGTCGAAGACCTCGTCGGTGATGCGCGTGGCCTCGAGCACGGGAATGCCCAGCTCGAGGGCCATGGCCTTGACTGGAGAGGGCACCAGCTTGCGGCCCCTGCCGCGCACGGCGTCCGGACGGGTGAGCACGAGGCTCACCTCATGGGCAGAGGCGAGGGCCTTGAGGGATGGCACGGCAAAATCAGGCGTGCCCATGAAGACGATTCGCATGGGTATCCCCTCCTGTTGGCGGTGGGTTCTCATCGATTGGGACGGGAGACGTGCCTAGTCCACGTGCGTGTCACCGGGGCGCGCACCAGCCTCGAGCGCCTCCTTGTACTCGTGCATCTTGGCGGCGCGCTTGAGCGGACGCAGGTGATCGACCATCGTGATGCCGTGGAGGTGGTCGATCTCGTGCTGCAGGCAGACGGCCATGAGGTTGTTCTCGGCCTCGTACTGCATGAGGTCACCGTCAAGGTTGCGCGCACGCACCACCACGTGGGAGGGGCGGCTCACGTGCACCGTGATGCCCGGGAAGGACAGGCAGCCCTCCGGGAACTCGCGCTCCTCGCCGTCGGCAACGACGACCTCGGGGTTGATGAGCACGTAGGGGTTCTTCTTCTTGTCGGTGTAGTCGACGTCGATGACCACCATCTGGACGAGCTCGCCCACCTGGGGAGCGGCCAGGCCGCAGCCATCGGTGGCGTACATGTCCTCGAGCATGCGCTCCGCGAGCGCACGGATCTCGGGGGTGATCTCATCGATTGGCGCGCACTCGGTCTTGAGGCGCTCGTCGGGGGCGACGACGATATCGTCAAATGCTAGGCTCATGGGATCTCCTTGCCTCGAATAGTCCATCAGAGATGTTACTACCCTTTTCGTTACGTGCCCAAACGCTGCAAAACAACCATGTCAACGCGCATGAGGGCCCCGCGCGGGCCGACGGCGAGCTCACATGAGGTCGCGACAGTCCACGTCTATGACTATCGAGACGCCCGGTCGGGAGCCCATGGCGCGCACCTCGGCATCGAGAAGCTCGCCCACGGCGGCTTCGGGTGGCGCCTTGACCATCAGATGGCGCCGCACACGGTCCTTGACGCGGGCCTTGATGCAGTCACTGGGGCCGAGCACGTCCCACCCGCGCTCGTTCTGCAGGCGCTTGCGCAGCGCCGCCGCCAGGTCGTCGAGCGCCATGGCCACCGTACGCGCATCACGTCCCGAGGCGATCACGTTGGCCAGCCGCACGTAGGGCGGGTAGCCCGCGTCGCGTCGGTCCTCGAGCTCGGCTTGGAGGAAGGCCGCGCGGTCGTGGCGCGCCACCGCCTGGATGGCCGGATGGCTCGCCCAGTAGGTCTGCACGATCACCTCTCCCGCGCGCTCGCCTCGCCCGGCCCTGCCCGCGACCTGCTCCAACAGGTCGTAGGTGTACTCCCCCGCCCTAAAGTCCGGAAGCTTGAGCGTGGTGTCGGCGTTGATCACGCCCACGAGCGTGACCTCGGGAAAGTCGAGACCCTTGGCGATCATCTGCGTGCCCACGAGGATCGCGCACTCGGCTGCGTCAAAGCGCTCGAGAAGGCGCTGGTGGCCACCCTTGCCCGAGGTGGTGTCGGCATCCATCCGAATGACCTCGCCACGGTCGCCCACCAGCATGGCCAGCTCGTCCTCCACGCGCTGCGTACCCACGCCGAAGGCGCCCATGTAGCGACTCCCGCAGTTGGGGCAGCGCGCCGCCGGGTCGGGAAAGGACAGCGAAGGCCAGGTGCGTCCGCAGGTGTGGCAAGCAAGCTCGTGAGTACGCTCGTGATAGGTGAGCGAGGTGGAACAGTGCGGGCACTCCGGCACGCAGCCACACTCGCGACACATGAGGAAGGTCGCAAAACCGCGGCGGTTGAGCAGGAGCACGGCCTTCTCGCGCCGCTCCAGCACGCCCTCGAGGGCATCCTTCAGCTCCCGCGAGAAGATGCTGCGATTTCCCACCGCAAACTGCTGAGTCATGTCCACGATGCGAACCTTGGGCATCACCGACGAGCCGGGACGCTCGGGCATGCTCACGCGCGTCCAGCGCACCCCTGCCCAGCTGCCCTCCTGGCAGCGCGCGAGGCTCTCGATGGAGGGCGTGGCAGAGCCGAGCACCAAGGCGCAACCACGCTCGCGCGCCAGCTGCGCCGCGAGCTCGCGTGCATGGTAACGCGGGGTGGACCCCTGCTTGTAGCTGCCCTCGTGCTCCTCGTCGATGATGATGAGCCCCACCTCGGATAGCGGGGCAAAGAGCGCCGAACGGGCGCCTACCACCACATGGGCGTGCCCCTGGCGCACGAGGTCCCACTGGTCGTAGCGCTCGCCTGCCGAGAGGCGGGAGTGCAGCACGGCAACGTCGTCGCCAAAGCGCGAGCGGAAGCGGCCCACCGTCTGAGCCGTAAGGGAGATCTCGGGCACCAGGACGAGCGCCCCCTTGCCCTCGGCCCGAGCGTGCTCGATGGCCGCCAGATAGACCTCGGTCTTGCCCGAGCCCGTCACGCCGTCCACGAGCACGACGTCTCCTGCAGCCGCTACCCGTGCCTCGTCGATGGCGGCCAGCGCGGCCTGCTGCCCTGCCGTCAGCTGCGCGGGGCGCGGGGCGACCGCCGACGAGAGCGTGGTCTCGTCTCCCCCGCGGATGCGGCGGCGCGACTCGACCTTGACAGCCCCATGCTTCTCGAGGGTCCCCACGGCTTGAGCGGCGCCGGAGATGGTCGCCGAGAGCTCCGCCATGCGCACGGGACCTGCCGCCAAGGCCTCGAGCACCGCACGCTGCCTGCTTGCGTTCTTGCGCGGGACGTAGGGCTCGTCGGTCTCGCAGAGGCTCACCCAACGGACGTCCACGGGGCCAGAGCGCTCGCACACCAGCCGCCATGGGGCGTCATCGCTCTCGCGGTGCACGCGCACCTGCTGGCCGGGCGCCAAGAAGGGCCTCAGGGCATCGCACGGAGGGCATGCGTACTCGCGCGCCATCCATGCCGCCACGCGTGCCGCCCCCTGGTCGAAGGCAGGGCTCGCGAGCACCTGCCTCACGGGATTGACCTTGTCCGCGGGCACTCCCCTGCCAGGGCGGTCGGTCACGGCAACCACGTAGCCCACCAACGGCCTGTGCGAGAAGTCAACCAGCACGGTAGAGCCTACGAGCACCTCGCCGGCAAGCTCGTCGGGAATCAGGTAGTCGTAGCCCCTCTCCAGGGCGCGGGTATGTATGTCCACCACGACGTGCGCGTAGCTCACATGACCTCCTTTCGCGCCTTGGCCGTAGAGGTCATTCTACCCACAAGTCGGATCTCAGGCTATCGGATTGTCCTGCCCAAGAAGCGCTCGGCGTTGTGCCAGCACATGTCCTCGAGCTCGGCGTCGGTAAAGCCCAGCGACGAGAACTGCTCGTATTCCGCAACGGGCTCCCACATGGGAAAGTCCGAGCCAAAGAGCATGCGATCGGTGCCGTAGGCATAGACCAGCTCGCGCGTGCGGCGCGGGCCGAGCGAGAACATCGAGCTCGACATGTCCATGAAGCAGTTCTCGTCCTCGAGAAACTCCAGCGCCAGGTCCTGGATGGACCAACCGCCGAAGTGCGCGGCATTGACCACCAGGTCAGGAAACTCATGCAGGATCCGCTTGAGCCTGCGGGGATGCGAGTAGTCGTAGCGGTAGTCGCCACAGTGGATGGTCAGCGGCAGGTGGTAGGCCTGGGCGATGTCGTAGACCCGCATCAGGCGCGGGTCGTCCATGTCGACCGCCTGCGTGTCGGGATGCAGCTTGATGCCACAGAGCCCCAGTCCCATGGCGCGCTCGATCTCGGCCGCAGGGTCGTCGAAGTCCTGGTGCATGGCCATGAAGCCCATGAAGTTGTCGTGCCCCTCCACCTCGCGGGCGATGAAGTCGTTGATGGGGCCCACCGTCTGGGGCTTGACCGCAACGGAGCACACCACGCAGTGGGTGATGTCGGAGCCCGCTATGGACTCCTCGAGCTTGGAGACCGACCCGTCCTGCGCGTCCATCTCGATGCTGTAGAAGCGCCCGACGCTCTGCGTGGCCTTCTCGGAGATCTTGTCAGGGTAGATGTGGACGTGTACGTCGACGACAGGCATGGTGTCTCCGCCTTTCAATGGATTCATGACGCCCAATGGTAGCCGAGGAGGCCCCTCTTAGGGCAAGGGGAAACACACACGTGACAGGACGGGCTGCCCCAGGCGTGCCAGTCCGTGCGATACCTTGCGTGAGCTGCGGCGGCGATGGGCGCCCGCACGATCAGTCGTCGCTGCCGATGGCCTTGAGCACCCAGTTGACGCGCAGGATGATGAACAGCGAGATCGAGCCGATGACGAGGAAGATGACGATCGGCGTGGCATAGGTCAAGAAGTTGAGGATGCGGGCGTCGCTCATGGCGGCAAAGCGGCCGATGGCGGCAGACTGCAACGAGTACACCGAGATCAGCGCGCACGACAGCGAGAGCGCCTTGCTCGCACTGATCAGCGGGTCCTCGAGCTTGCGCCACTTGTGCAGGTTGATGATGGCCGCCGTCACGTTATACACGGCGAAGAGAGCCACGACGACCAGCATGTGCGTGGCGTAGCTGGGACGATACCCAAAGCGGTTGGAGACGATACCCAAGACCAAGATGACCGTGTTCAGGAACAGCAGCCAGTAGCCAGTACGGCGGTAGCGCCTGAGCTCCTCGCGCCCGTCTGCCGCGAGCGTCTGCATGTAGGTGGCGATGTTGACGCGCATGAAGGTCAGCCATGCATAGTAGACCGACAGCGAGGCAAACCACAGAGACTGGCGGCGATACGCGTTGTAGGCCTGGTAGAAGACGAAGAAGAGGTTGATGACGGCGCTCATCTTGGTGGATGTGGCGGCGCGAAGCCATGGGTCGTTCTGGTAGCTCTCGTAGAAGGAGCGCAGCGGCTTCTTGATGAAGGTCTCTACGAACGACGAGCGGTCGGTGCGGATACGGTTGACCAGCCATCCGGTCGCCTTGGCGAAGTCCTGCGCGATGTCGGCGTTGACCAGCGGGGACTGGCCCATCTCGCCACCGACGGGATTGTCGTTGGAAAACGTGTTCTTGTCTTCGCTCATGCCGACCCCTTCGCATCCTTACCCATGCGTCAGTCCACCCCCCGAATGTAGCAGAATGCGACATTCGGAATCGCCATCAAACGCCTGTCAGGCCTCAAGGCATCGGCACGCGTCAGCGCGAGGGCACGGGTGCCCTACAGGTCGAGCAGGTCCTCGGCAAAGCCCACGCGGTAGTCGCGGAAGACGACCTCGCCAAGCTCCTGCGTCTCGTCCAGGTCCACGTCCGCCGCGATGCCAAAGTCGCGGTCGCCTTCGGGGTCGTGGAAGGTCTGCCGCACATGCCATACATGCGCGCTGCGCTCGTCGACGTCAGCGATGACCAGGTAGTCCCAGGAGTGAGCGTCGGCATCGAGCAGCACCTCGTCGTGCTCGGCAAAGTACGCGTCGAGGGCCCCACGCCAGCGGGCGGCACGCCAGCCCCACTCCGCGTCGAGCTCGCCCAGCTCATCGGTGCGCTCCTCGGCCGCCAGGCGCACGCGTCGCCAGAGCGCGTTTCTGACCAGCAGCGTCAGGGCGCGCCTGTCGATGACGACCTCGTCCTCGCTGCCTGGCGCCGCGAGCTCTGCGCCGGCGCCGGTGTCCTCGCCCACGCCCGACCACTCGTCCACCAGGCTGGAGTCCACCGTACGCACCACGAGCCCGAGCCAATGCACGATGTCGTCCAAGCGCTCGTCGCGCTTGTCGAGGGGCACCGTGCGGTCGAGCGAGCGATAGGCCTCGGACAGGTAGCGCAGCAGGATGCCCTCCGCGCGTGCGATGCCGCAGCGCTGGATGTAGCCCTTGAAGTCCGACGCTGTCTCCACCATCTCGCGCAGGACGCTCTTGGGCCGGAGCTCGTAGTCTGCAGCCCAGGGAACCTCGGCGCAGTACTGCGCGAAGGCCCCCTCGAGCAGCTCCTCGAGCGGCTTGGGATAGCTCACCTCGGCGATGCGCTCGATGCGCTCGTCGTACTCTACGCCGTCGGCCTTCATCTGCGCCATCGCCTCGTCGCGCGCGCGGCGCTCCTGCGCCACCAGGATCTGGCGCGGGTTCTCGAGCGTTGCCTCCACCATGCTGATAAGGTCGAGCGCATAGTCGGGGCTCTCGGGGTCCAGAAGCTCCAGCGCGGCCAGCAGGAAGGGAGAGAGCGGCTGGTCGAGGGCGAAGTCCTCGGGCACGTCGACCGTCGTGTAGTAGGAGTCGTTGCCCTCCTCGTCGGTCTCGCACACCACCACACCAGCACCCATGAGCGTGTCGAAGAGCTCGTCGGCACGCTCGTGCAGGCGAAGCTTCTGCTCGTCGGTCTGCAGGGAGTCGTCGACGAGCTGGCTCACCCGCGCCCGCGCATCCCCGCCCTGCACCACCTCGGCGAGGACCAGCGAGTTGGTGACGCGCATGCGCGGACGCAGCGCCTCGGGCTCTGCCTCGATCAGACGGTCGAAGGTCTGGCGATTCCAACCCACAAAGCCTGCGGGAGGCTGCTTGGTGCGGATCTTGCGCGCCTTCTTGGGGTCTCCCCCGGCCTTGGCGAGGGCCCGCGCCTTCTCGATGTCGTACTCGGTCGCCTGAGCGATGACCATGCCCTCGCTGTCGTAGCCAGCGCGACCGGCACGCCCGGCGATCTGATGGAACTCGCGCGCGTTGAGCCTGCGGCTGCGCGTGCCGTCGAACTTTGCGAGCGCCGTGAGCAGCACGGTGTGGATGGGTACGTTGATGCCCACGCCCAGGGTGTTGGTGCCGCAGATGACCGGAAGCAGCCCCTGCTGCGCAAGCTTCTCCACCAGCAGGCGGTAGCGCGGCAGCATGCCGGCATGGTGCACGCCCACGCCCGCGAGCAGGAGCCGCTGCAGCGTCTTGCCAAACTGCGTGGTGAAGCGCGTGCCCTTGACCGCGTCCTTGATCGCGTCGCGCTGCTCGCGCGTGCTGATGCCGTAGCTCACCAGCGACTGGGCACTCTTGAGTGCGGCGTCCTGCGAGAAGTGCACCGCGTAGATGGGCGCCTTGCCCTCGCGGACGGCCAGCTCCACAGTTGCCTCGAGCGGGGTCTCCACGTACTCGTAGGAGAGCGGCACCGGACGCGGCGCGTCGAGCACGCGCTCCACGTCGAGCTCGGTCTGTCGCTCGAGCAGGTCGCAGATCGCATCCATGTTGCCCAGCGTGGCGCTCATCAGCAAAAACTGCGTGTTTGGCAGCGTGAGCAGGGGCACCTGCCAGGCCCAACCGCGATCGGGATCGGCAAAGTAGTGGAACTCGTCGGCGGCAACACGCGCAATGCCCGCCTCGTCGCCCCAGCGCAGCGCGTCGCCAGCGAGGATCTCCGCGGTGCAGCAGATGATCGGCGCATCACCGTTGATGACCACGTCGCCCGTGATCATGCCCACGTTCTCGCGCCCCAGCACGTCCACGAGCTCGAAGAACTTCTCGCTCACCAGCGCCTTGATGGGGGCGGTGTAGTAGGCGCGCTCGCCTGCGCACAGCGCCATGAAGCACATGCCGAGCGACACCATGCTCTTGCCCGAGCCGGTCGGTGTGCCCAGCACCACGTGGCTGCCCATGGCAAGACCCATGAGCGCCTCCTCCTGGTGGTCCCAGAGCGTGAGCCCGCGCGCCTCGCACCACTGCATGTAGCGGTCGAGCGCCTCGTCTGCGGGCAGCGGGAAGTCGTCATCGTTGGCATAGGGAGCCATCAGGGCGAGCGAGGCGTAGGCAAACGGGTCGGAGAGGGCCTCTTGGAGGGCGGGGGTGTCAGTCATGTGCGTCCTTTGTTTTGACTTGTGCCTGACCATTGTAACCGTGGTCAGGCACAAGCTGGGATGCGATGTCGCCTTCGTGGGTACCCCACGAGAGACTCTGTATGGCGAGGCCGCGCCTCGCGTCTCTACCTTAGGCCTGACGCACGGCCTCGAGCAGCTCCTCGGTGCGGTTGGTCTGCTCCCAGGTGAAGTCGGGGTCGTTGCGCCCGAAGTGACCGTAGGCTGCCGTCTTCTCGAAGATCGGCCGGCGAAGGCGCAGGTCGCGGATGATGGCTCCGGGCCTGAGGTCGAAGACCTTCTGGACCGCGCGCGTGATGAGCGCCTCGTCCACCGTGCCCGTGCCGAAGGTGTCCACCATCACCGAGAGCGGCCTGCTGACGCCGATGGCGTAGGCAAGCTGCACCTCACAACGCTTTGCCAGGCCCGCCGCAACCACGTTCTTTGCCACCCAGCGCGCCGCGTAGGCGGCGGAGCGGTCGACCTTGGTGCAGTCCTTGCCGGAGAAGGCGCCACCGCCGTGGCGACCCATGCCGCCGTAGGTGTCGACCACGATCTTGCGGCCCGTGAGGCCCGTATCGCCCATCGGGCCGCCCACCACGAAGCGTCCCGTGGGGTTGACGAAGACCTCGGCGTCGCCCCACTCGATGCCCACGTCATTGAGCACCGGCGCGATGACCCTCTCGATCATGTCCTGACGGATCTGCGAGACCTCGACCTCGGGCGCATGTTGGGTGGACACGACCACCGCCGTGACCTCGACGGGCTCGTCGTCCTCGTAGCGCACCGTCACCTGGGTCTTGCCGTCGGGACGCAGGTAGCCGAGCACGCCGCTCTTGCGCACGCGCGCCAGGCGCTCCGCCATCCGCTGCGCCAGGTAGGCGGGCATCGGCATGAAGGCATCGGTCTCGTCGGAGGCATAGCCAAACATCATGCCCTGGTCGCCGGCGCCAATGAGGTCGAGCGGGTCTGCGGTGCGCCCCGCCTGGGCGTCGTAGCTCTGGTCCACGCCCTGGGCGATGTCGGGACTCTGGTCATGGATCATGTTGATGACGCCGCAGGTTTCGCAGTCGAACCCGTACTTGGCACGGTCGTAGCCGATGCGGCGGACCGTGTCGCGCACGATCTTCTGCACGTCCACGTAGGCCTGCGTGCGAATCTCGCCCGCCACGATCACGGTGCCGGTGGTCACGAAGGTCTCGCAGGCGCAGCGCACGTTGTCGACACGGGCAGGAACCCCCGTGGGCGAGACGTAGCCCTCGGCCTCCAGACGCGTCTCCTTGGCCAGGATGGCGTCGAGGATGGCATCGGAGATCTGGTCGCACATCTTGTCGGGATGGCCCTCCGTCACCGACTCGGAGGTAAACAGGTAGCTTCTCTTGGACATGGCATGCCCTCCTTCTCCCGCAGAGCGGGTTCTATAGGGAGCAAAAAGCCCCCTTGCCGCCAAGGGGGCTCAATTGGTGTGAACTCCCCCGTCTTCCAGGCCGCGCACGGCCTGCCGAGAATTGGCACCGTTCCTGTTGGCAGGTGGTTGCCGGAGCGTCATCGGGCTCGGTCCCTCGGCTCTATGCGCCTCTCGGCGCCTCTTGACGAGCATTCATTAGCCTATGTCTTGCCTTGGTTGATGTAAAGCGCAAATGGGACGATTCCATCCGACGCACCGTTGCGCACGCTGCCTCGCGGCATAGGGGTCCCGCCCTTCCGCCATGCTGGCATGCCCGCAGTAAGGCTATGCGGGCGCCGCCCCGCTTGTTCCCACGCCGTGCAGCATCAGATCCAGAATGCCTGCCGAAACGGCGTCTGCGGAGTCCTCCGCCCTGCCGCTGGCAACGGCAAGCGAGGTGGCCACGAGCCCTCCCGTGGCAAAGATGGCAGCCACGTCTGCGTCGATGTCGCCCCTCACCACGCCCTCTGACTTGGCACGCTCGAGCTGGGCCGCGATGACCTTTGCAGCGCGCGAGAAGTGGGACGAGACCTCCGGCAGCGCCGTGTCCCCGCGTCCCGCCAGCTCGTAGGTCATGGCCATGGCAAGGGGGCTTCCGGAACGCAGGCGGCGAGCAAACTCGGCATGAAGGCCGAGCAACGCCTCACGGGCAGATGGGGCTTGCGCGGCAAACGTCTCGATGTCCTCGACCAGCTCGTCTACCGACTCGTCAAAGAGGGCGCCGATGAGCTCGTCCTTGTCCGCAAAGTAGTAGTAGAGCGAGCCCTTGGACAGCTGGCAGCGCTTCGCCACCTCGCTCATCTGGAAGTTGGTGTTGCCGCGCTCTGCCATGAGCTCGCTCGCAGCGTGCATGATGCGCTCTTTGGTGCGCACGCTCTTGCGGGTCTTCGAAGAAGAGCGTATGCGCTCGCGGCTGCGCGAAATCTGCTTCCCCACAAGCTCGTGCGCCGCGCTCCGCGCAGCCCTGACCTCGCCCACCAGCTCTGAGGCTCGCTCGTCATTCAAAAGCGACATGGCATTGCTCCTCATACGTCCTCTTTCCTCTCATCGTAGCATCCCCCGCATGCCAGCGCGCATCGGCGTCTGGCGAGCGCACCACATGAAGGCCGCCTCGCAGGCCAAAAGCCTGCGAGGCGGCAGCAACCTTCCTATCTACGCAAGACCTACAGGTTGACCAGCGGATGGAGATCCATCATGGTCACGGTGCGCTTGCGACGCGCCACCAGGCAGGTCAGGCCGTAGGATATGGCAAAGAAGCCGAGCAGCGCGGCCACCGACGGGCCAATCAGCGAGAGATCGTTGCCTGCCATGGCCTGGCGCAGCGCCTTGACCACGTAGGTCATGGGCATATACGGGCTCAGGGCCTGGAAGATGGGGAACTCGGTCTCGATGGGGAAGGTGCCGGCTGCAGTGGTGAGCTGGAGCATGAGCAGCACGACCGAGACGAACTTGCCCGGGAAGCCGAACAGCGCCGCGATCGCCTGCACCATCGCGCAGAACACGAAGCTCGCCAGCATGATGAGCAGGTAGTAGGCCAACGGATGCGCCACGGCGATGCCGCAGGGGAACTGGATGGTAAAGCCCAGCAGCAGCGACTGGATGGCGCCCACGATGAGCCACGGGGCCAAGCCAGCGAAGGCTGCGATGGCCGGGTGGGCACCGCTCATGACCAAGCGCTGGTTGAGGGGCTTGAACAGGAAGGTCATGACCAGGGCGCCAACCCACAGGCCCAGTGCGATGAAGTACGGCGCGAAGCCCGAGCCATAGTTGTCGACAGTGGTGTACTTGACCTGCTCAAGGGTCACCGGCTCGCTCATCATGGCTGCGCGCTCATCGGAGCCAGACGTTGCGTCGCTGACCTTCTCCACGCCGTCAGCCAGGCCGTCGGCGAGCTCGCCCGAGCCGTCCTGTGCCTTGGCCAGGCCGTCAGTGAGCTCCTGTGAGCCATCGTGCAGCTTGCCCAGGCCATCGGTGAGGTCGGAGGAGCCGGACTCAGCGGTGGCAAGGCCGTCGGTGAGGGTACCTGAGCCCGCCTCCAGCTTGTCCAGGCCACTCGCAAGAGCCGCGGAACCCGTCTTGGCGGTAGCGAGACCATTAGTCAATGTGTTGGAACCGGCATAGAGCGTGCCCAGGGCAGCCTTGAGGGCGGCAGACCCACCCTTGGCAGTCCCGAGACCCTCGGTGAGCGTCTGAGAGCCGCCATGGAGCAACGCGAGCCCGTCGGACAGGGAGGCCGAGCCCGCCTTTGCCTTGGCGGCGCCCACGGCCAGCTCGCCCATGCCCGCTGCGAGGGTCTTGGCGCCATCGGAGGCCACGCCCGCGCCGGTGGCAAGGGTGGAGCTGCCCTGGGCCAATGCGCAGACGCCGCCATAGATGGTCTGGTCGTTTGCGACCGTGAGGGAGTTGACCAGCTCGGAGGTGCCCGCCTTGAGCGTAGGCAGCTGCTTCATCTCCTGCTCGCTGGGCAGCATTCCCTGGGCGCTCTCGAGCGTCGTTCCGGCCGTGTTCAGCACCTCGCCCGCCTGGCTCAGCAGGCCATCGATGCCAGACTCCACCTGCGGCATTGCCTTCTGGATGGTGGCAAGGTCCTTGAGGAGCGCCTTCACGTCATCGCTTTCGGTGAGTGCGGCGACTCCCTTGAGCGTGGTTCCCACGCCCTCGAGGCTCGTGGCGCCTGACTGCAGATTGCCTGCGGCACTCTGCACGTCCGCGCCCGCCCGGGTCACCGAGGTGTCAGCCGTTGACAGGTCACTCCCTGCCGCCTGAGCCGCGTCTGCCGAGGCCGCCGCGCTTTCCTTTGCATCCTCGATCGCTGCTACCAAGGCATCGAGATCCTTCTCGGTCGCGGTCTCGAGATCGAGCGAGCTTGCTTTCTGACTTGCGGCATCAAGCTTGCTGCAGGCGGTTCCTGCCTCAGAGGCAGCGGTGGCGACGTTGGAACCGGCACTCTCAAGACTCGTCTTCGCACCAGAGAGGCTGGTGCCCGCGGCGGCAAGGTCGCTGCCTGTACCCTCGAGCGACTGCTTCGTCGAAGCCATGCCAGACTCCACCGCAGACGGCAGCCCGGAGATCTGCTTTTGGACGGCCGCGGCACGGTCCTTCGCGTCATTGCCCACTTCGACGAGGTCATTTGCCTGTTTGACCAGGGCATCCTTCTGTTCGCTGATGCTCTTGAGGTCCTGTGAGACCTCGCCGAGCCCTCCGCGCAGCGCGGAGATCTGATCCTCCATGCCCGTCATCTTGTCAACCAGCGCGCCAACGCCCGCATCCAGCATGGCGAGCTGAACCTGCTTCTTCTCGATTTCGCCCTTGAGCCTATTGGCACCAGCCGCAAGCTGATCGCTCCCGTCCTTAAGCTGATCCACGCCATGGTTGACCTGGTCTGCGCCGGCCTTGCCCTTCTCGAGTCCATCCGCCAGATCCGCAAGGCCCCGGTCGAGCTCACCTGAGCCAGCCGCCGCATTGCCAAGCCCATTGGTGATGGTCGCCGAGCCGTTCTGGGCACTGGCCAGGCCATCATCGAGCTGCGAGGCGCCATCGGCCGTGGCTGCAAGACCATCGGTGATCTTCTGCGAGCCGTCGGCGGCATCCACCGTACCGTCAGCCAACTGGTGCGCACCGTCCCGTGCGCTCGCGAGGCCATCGGTTATGGCCTGGGAGCCATCGTGGGCGTCGGTGAGACCGTTGTGCAGGGTGGCCGACCCATCCTTTGCGGTCAGCAGGTTGTCGGTGATGGTCTGCGAGCCGTCACGAGCGTCGGTGAGGCCGTCAGCCAGCTCGCTCGCACCGTCAGAGGCAGCCTGCAGCTGCTCGCCCGTGTCGGAGATCTGGTCAAAGATCTGCACGTAGTAGTTCTCGCCGATGGCATAGTTGGTCTCGCTCGTCACCACGCGCATGACCGAGGCGCCCAGGATGGACGAGAGGTAGTTGTTGGCGTCATTGACCTTAAGCTCCAGATGCGCCTTCTGGGGGTCGTCGGAGTCTGCCGAGGCAACCTTCTCAGAGAAGTCGGCGGGGATGGTGACCACGTTGTAGTAGGTGCCCTTCTCCAGGCCCTCCTGCGCCTCCTCGGCGCTGTCCACGAAGCGCCAGTCAAGCGCGTCGGAGTCCTCGAGCTCGTCTACCAGGTCGTCGCCCGCATGCACGAGGGTGCCATCCTCGGTCTCGACGGGCACATCCTCGTTGACGACGGCCACCGGCAGCGTGTCGAGCTTGCCATAGGGATCATAGAAGGCCATGAGATAGAGCGCTCCATAGATGAGCGGGATGAGCGAGATGCCAAGCATGGCTATCTTCATGCCCGTGCTGGAACGCGCCGCCTGAAAGTCGAGCAGCGAGAAGCGCAGGCCACGGAACGGATTCTTCATGGGGGGTTACGCCACCTTTCCATAACGATGGCTTTGCAGCCAGGCTGCCTGCTGGGCGCGCGCCTCGTCGGTGAGGCAGGTGGCCGAGTCAAAGCGAGCGGCGAGGTCATAGTCGAGCACGCCGCAGGCAACCGTGACGCCTCGCTCGGCCGCCAAGCCCTTGAGCTCATCGACGAGCTCGAGGGTCTCGCGCTCGGTAAGGTCGCGCTCGATGTCCGCCACGCACAGCAGCTGCGGGTCATGGGCCATGGCAAGCGCGATGCCCAGACGGTCATAGTCCATCTGCGACAGAGCCTCAATGGTCTCGTCAGCCTGCTCAAGGAGGCCCCACTCGGCCAAGAAGGCCCTCGTGGGGGCGCTTCCCGACCTTTTGCCCGCCAAGCCAAGCTCGGCAGAGACGATGGTGCGCACCCTAAGGCCGGACTCGACCTCGTTCACGTTGTCAATGAACGCAATGCTCGCCAGCTTGCGCGCGGCATGCATGCCGCGCAGCGTGCGCACGTCATTGCCCGCAACGGTGCAGCTTCCCGACGTGGGATGCATACGTCCGGCAATGGTGAGCAGCAGCTCTGTCTTGCCTCCCTGGTCCTGTGCGCACAGGGCGTGGGCCTGTCCCCGCGCCAGATCGAGGTCAACGTGCTGGTAGGCCTTCATGCGCAGGTCGCCAAGCGAGAGGTCACGTGCCATCACGAACGGCTCGGAGCCGTCGCCAAG
This sequence comes from uncultured Coriobacteriaceae bacterium, assembly GCA_902790135.1. GTDB lineage: Bacteria > Actinomycetota > Coriobacteriia > Coriobacteriales > Atopobiaceae > UBA1367. Next base: position 53,112 of record CADAQM010000007.1, on the reverse strand, counting down.
CGCCGTAGGGGTCGTTGCTGTACCCATCCTCGCTCCTTCCTCTGAGTAGATGAGACTCCCTTGAAGTCTTATATGCCAACCAGCAAGTCTATGCCCATTCGGAACATTTTTAAAACCGAGTCATAATATTGATATATTTTCAAACACTCTTCAAATTTTGAACCAGATCCGCCGTATCACGGCAGCCGTGGTGCGGCAAACTTATGAGCACCCCACGCCGCACCAACTGCAGAGCTATACTGGATAGGTTGCACATTCAGACGCATCACGAGAGGAAGCTCCATGTCCGACAACGCACCCGTCCGCGTGCGCTTTGCGCCCTCCCCCACCGGAAAGCTCCATGTGGGCGGCGCACGCACCGCTATCTACAACTGGGCCTTTGCCCGTGCCAACGGTGGCGCCTTCATCCTTCGCATCGATGACACCGACCCCACCCGCTCCACCGACGAGAACACCCAGATCATCCTGCGCGCCATGCGCTGGCTCGGGCTCGACTGGGACGAGGGCCCGGAGGTCGGCGGCGAGTCCGGCCCCTACTGGCAGACCGAGTGCCTGCCCCTGTACCGCGAGGCGGCCGAGAGGCTGGTGGCCGAGGGCAAGGCGTACTACTGCTTCTGCACGCCCGAGAAGCTCGAGGCCGACCGCAAGGCCGCCCAGGAGCGCAAGGACCCCTTCCAGGGCTACCAGCGCACCTGCCGCGACATCGACCCCGCCGAGGCACAGGCGCGCGTCGACGCCGGCGAGCCCTACACCATCCGCATCAAAGTGCCCCTCGACCGCGGCGACGTCATCGTGCATGACGCAGTCCATGGCGACGTGACCTTCAACGCCAAGGAGCTCGACGACTTCATCATCTTCCGCTCCGACGGCACCCCAACCTACAACTTCGCCACCGTGGTCGACGACGCTCGCATGGGCATCACCCACATCATCCGCGGCGACGACCACCTCTCCAACACGCCGCGCCAGATCATGGTCTACGAGGCCCTTGGCGCCCCCACGCCCACCTTCGCGCACATCTCCATGATCCTTGGAACGGACGGCAAGAAGCTCTCCAAGCGCCACGGCGCCACCTCCGTGGAGGAGTACCGCGACGCGGGCTACCTCTCCGACGCCTTCGTCAACTACCTCTCGCTTCTGGGCTGGGCCCCCGATGGCGAGTCCACGGTCATCTCGCGCGAGCGTCTGGCCAGCGAGTTCTCGCTTGACCACGTATCCAAGAACCCTGCCATCATGGACCCCAAGAAGCTCGACTACATCAACGGCGAGTACCTGCACGCCATGGACGACGAGCAGTTCGCGCACGAGGTGCTCGTGCCCGAGCTCGTCAAGGCCGGGCTCGAGACGGAGGGCTCCCTGAGCCACGACGAGGCGTGGTATGCCCTGCTCGCCCGAGCTCTCAAGCCGCGCTGCACCCTCTCCGCCGACGTGTGCGCCCAGGCGCGCTACCTCTACACCGCAGACGACGAGCTCGCCCACGACGAGAAGGCCGTCAAGAAGTGGCTGGCCAAGGCAGGCGCGGGCAACGCCCTCGACGCCGCCAAGAAGGTCCTCGCCGACTGCGACTGGACTCCCGAGGCCATCGAGGCCGCCCTCGACCCGCTGCCCGAGCAGCTCTCCATGGGCAAGGGCAAGGTCTTCCAGCCCATCCGCGTCGCCGTGGTGGGCAGCGCCGCCTCCCCGGGCATCGGCGAGACCCTCGCTCTCGCCGGCCGCGACCACGTGCTGGCCCGCATCGAGCGTGCCCGCTCGCTGGCTGGCTAGGACATTCATCAGGCACTGAGACAAAGCCGCCCGTCCGCATTGCGCGGACGGGCGGCTTTTCGTCGTCCCATAGAACCCGAGGAGGGGCCTCACACAGGGTGGTTACTCGTGCTTTGCGACCTTCTCGTCGACGGTCTTGCCGCTCAGCTTGACTCCGCCACTGGAGCCCCGGTGCCCGGAGTGACCCTTGCCGCCGCGGGAGAGCCTGCGCTTGATGCGCTGGACCCTGCGGTAGATGCTCACCGTGCGGTTGCGGGTAGACAGGCCCAAAAGCGGAGCCGCGATGATCGTCGGCGCGAAGAAGGTGACGATGCGCCAGACGAGGAAGCCCGCAGAGGTGGCTGGCCCGAACATGTTCTTGTAGAACATCACGAAGCCGCCCTCGGCACCACCCGTGCCTCCCGGCAGCGGCACCGCAGAGGCGACCATCTGGACCATCGATCCAGCAGCGAGGCACTCGATGAAGTCGCCACGCACTCCGAAGGCATTGAGCACAAACCAGGGAATCATGTAGAGGCTCGCCAGCTGCAGCATGGTGACCAGCAGGGTCAGCCCCATGGACGGCAGGTCCTGTGCGGCACGCTTGAAGGCGTCGGAGAACTCCATCACCTGCACGTTGACCATCTCGTCCCAGTGGGCCCGGTCTTTGAGCAGGTTGCGGCGGGAGAGCAGCTCGATGGCCCAGTTGCCAAAGCGCATGACCAGGTTGGGGCACAGGCAGATGACAAAGAGCCCGATGCACTCCGCCAGGTGCACGCCGAACACGACGAGGTTGAGCACCACGATGTTGCCGTAGGCCTCGAAGAAGAACGACAGCTTGGCGATGAGCATCAGCGCGGCGAAGAGGACCACGGCCAGCTGGAACATGATGAAGCGCGTGAACTGCGTGGCACTCGCCTCGCCCACGTCGAGCCCGGTGCGCGTGAGGCGATAGATCTGCGAGGGGACGGCACCGGCCATCATGGGCGTGAGGTTGCCGAAGAAGACGCCCGAGGCCTCGACGCTCATCAGGTCGCGGATGCCAACCGGCGAGTCGTGGTCGAGATAGACCGCGATGGCGTAAGCCATGACGCCGAAGATGAAGTAGAAGACGTAGCAGAGCGCCGCGCCAACGACCCAGTTCATGTTGACGCCCGACAGGGCCTCGATGAAGGTGGCCATCTGACCGGTGAACACGAGGTAGACGATGTAGACGACCACCACCGCACCGAGGAAGATGGCACCCTTGCGCGCCTGGGAGTTGTTGTCCCCCTGCTGCGAAGAGCCCTGGGCCTGCTTGCGAGAAGAGCCACCAACCTTGATGGGAACCTTCTTGGCTACGTTTTTGTTGTTGTCCGTGTTGGGCATGAGCCCTCCTTGGCATTCGGCCTCCGACCGGAGGAGGAAGGTTCTTGATGCAACCATTCTACTCATTCGCTCGTTAAGGCATACTATCCACAAATGAAGTTCGCTCTCCGTATTGGAGGAGCACACATGGCAAAGCACGCACGCATCCGCACCGATGAGCAGCGACAACGTCTCGAGCGCAATCGCCAGATTATGCTCGCGGCACTAAAGGGAGACGCCGACCAGCGCGGCGACTCCATCCAAACTGCAGGTTTGACGCTCGTGCTCGAACGCATCGTGTGTGACCACGCCACAGGATGCCCCGTGCCCTTCGAGGGTCCCTATGGCGTGGAGAGGATCCTGCACCAACTGACGGGCACCTACGTGGGCGGCGAGATCGTCTGCGAGGGGCGCCTGGTGGGCGTGCGCGGCGCCCTTGCCATCGAGGGGCGGGACGAGACGATTGGCCTTCGTGCCAGCGTCGGCGTCGGCGCGCAGCTCGTGCTCGAGGTCGGCCCCTCCCGGAGCATCACCGGGCTCATCGACGCCATCCGCGTCTTCGACCGCCAGGCCCATCTCGCCGCACGCGCCTTGGGCAGGGAGTACGACCTGGTGGCGCAGGGGTTGAGTCCCGTCGTCTCCCCTTCCGACATCGTGCCGGTGCCCCTGAGGCGCAACGTCCTTCTGGGCACCTATCTCGTACGCTCGGGCCGCTTTGCCAAGGACGCACTGCGCTGCTCGGCCATGACGCGGCTCTGCCTTCCCATGCCGCAGGACGAGCGGGAGGCCGTAGCCATATTCCGCCTGTTCACGGCGCTCGCGCCGTTGCTCTCCTTCCTCTGCGACAACACGCTTTCCCTGCGCGGGTGCGCGCCGGCCGACACGCCCCCCATGGCCCGCCAGCTCGTCTGGCAGCAGATGGATCCCGCGCGACACGCCACGATGCCCTCCGTCCTGCGCGAGAGCTTTGGCCTTGCCAGCTACGAGCGCTGGCTTGAGAGCGTACGTCCGATCCTTTTTGAGAGCGACGAGGGCATCGTCTTCTCAACGGGCACCGATACCTGCGAATACGTGATGGAGGAGCGCGACCTGACGCCTATGGAGGCGAAGCGGCTGGCACACTCCGTCTGGCCCGACGTGCGCTTTGACGGACGGATCGAGCTCAGGTGCGCGGACTCCCTGCCCCCACGCCTGGCTGGTGGCTATGCGGCGCTGGTCAAGGGCCTTCTCGCCACCCCCGACATTCGGCAGGCGGTGGAGCGGCTCGTCGGCATCGGCGAGCTCGAGGAGCTCGACCTCGACCAGATCTACCACGACCTCAGGGAGATGGGCTGGAACGCCCGCGTGTTCAAGCGCTGGGTCGACCAGCTGGCAAACGAGCTCGTCGTCCTCGCCCTGCGCGGCCTCGACGACATGGAGGAGCGTCGGCTCCTCAGCGAGCTCGCGCAGCTGTGGGAGGCGCGCATGGTGTCCCGCGACGCACTGGTCACCAACTGGGAGAACGCGCAGCGCAGCGACCTCGACGAGGCCATTGCGCTCTACGGGGAAGGTGCGGTCATCCCCTACGAGGAACTTGGCGGAGACCCTCCCGCAGGCTCGACCGCCGTCATGAGGCCGATCCGCCAATAGGCGGACACCGAACGAGGAGCCAGAACCCCCTAGGCACGCCTCACCAGATAGCAGTGGTGCTCGTTGGCACGGCGCTCGAACCCGTGGGCGAGCGTCTGCACGCGCGCGTCCTCGACGGTAAGACCAGCCTTGAGCAGCGCCTTCTCGTCGAGCTTGAACTCTTTGTCCTCGAAGGCAAACACCAGCGTGCCGCCCCGTGCGAGCAGACCCGCGACCTGGCAGATGAGCTCCACGTGGTCGCGCCTGAGCTCGAAGTCCGTCTGGCCCTGCCTCTGCGCAGGAAGCCAGGCGGGCGGCGTGCATGCGATCAGGTCGAAGCTCGACCCCGCCTTGCGTCGCTCGCTCACCCAATCGCGCACGTCCTCGCAGACGCAGATGTGCTTGGTATCGGAGAAGCCGTTGTCGGCCAGGACGTGTTCCGCCCACTCGATGCGATCGGGGTAGGAGCAGACCGTCGTCGTCCTGCGCGCTCCCCCGCGGGCTGCATGCACGGCCGTCGCCGCAGACGCGGCAAACAGCCCCAGGTAGCGGGCCCGCTTGGAAAGCGCACCCACCTGCTCGCGCACGCCGCGCAAGGCGAGGGGCAGCCCCGTGTCGGGCCGACCCTCGAGGTCGATCTCAAACCGATTGCCGTCCTCACGGGCCGACACCATGCGACGAGCCGATGCGCCAGCAGGGCGCCTCTCCGCCTCGGCCTGCCAGGGGCGGCCGATCACGTGATCGACGGGCACGTCGAGAACCACGCCAGCAAGGGCGACCGCATCGGCAAAGCGATGGGTGGCGCGTAGCTCGTCGACCGAGCCCGGACGACGGCGCTCCTCGACCACCGCATACCCATCGGCCGCCTTGTCAGCAAGGTACAGATCCACCGAGAGCGCGTAGTCGGGCAGGTCGGCATCGTAGACGCGCAGGCAGCTCACCTGGCTGCGCCGTGCCCAGCGCGCGGACTCACGCGCCACCTTGCGCAGGCGCGCGGCAAACTGCTCGCTTGTCGCCTCGGCTATCGGCACGCTCCTGCGCACGCCCGCAAGCGAGACCACCTCGCAGGTCTGGCGCTCGGCTGCGCCGTGCCGATAGATGCGCACCCATGCCTTGATGGGGCCGTTGTAGCAGGAGATGAGCTCGTCGGGCACCATGCCGAGCGCGGTGTCAACACCCGCGTCGGGCGTGATGAGCGCCGTCGACCAGCCCGCCGGCAGCGCCTCGACTGCCGCGCGCAGGGTCTCGTTGACCTTGGGCAGCTCATCCTTGGAGAGCAGGCGCTGGCCATAGGGTGGGTTTGCCACGAGCAGTCCGCCTGGAGCATGCGCGATTCGCTTGCCCCGCAGGTGACGGCCAAGCCGAGCCGCATCATCGACCGAGAAGCGCACGAGCCGGACCACCCCAGACCTCGTCGCGTTGTCGCGCGCGATGGCGATCGCCTGGGCATCCAGGTCGCTCGCAAGGATGAGCGCACCACAGCCCTCGACCGCTCCACGCGCAGCGGCAGCCTCACGCACCTGCCTCCAGAGCGCGGGATCATGGCCCAGCCAGCCCTCGAAGCCCCAGCGCTCACGTAGCAGGCCGGGGGCAATATCCGCGGCCATGAGCGCACCCTCGATCGCAAGCGTTCCCGACCCGCACATGGGATCGACGAGCACGCCGCCCTCGCGCGCGAGGTCTGGCCACCCCGCTGCCAGGAGCAGCCCCGCAGCCAGCGTCTCCTTGAGCGGTGCCTCGGTCTGCACGCCATCGGCACGGTACCCGCGCCTGTGCAGCGAGGCACCCGAGAGGTTGAGGTAGATGGTTGCCTTCTCGCGGTGCAGGGCCACGTTGACTGCAAAGTCCGGGTCATGCGGATCCACGTCCGGGCGCCAATCGAGCTGCTCGCGTAGGCGGTCACAGAGGGCGTCCTTCACCTTGAGTGCCGTGAACTTGCTGTTGCGCAGCGCGTCGTTCTCGCCATGGGCATCCACGGCTATGGTTGCGCCGCCCCGCACCTGCCGTTCCCAGGCGTAGGCCTTGACCGCACGATAGAGCTCGTCCGCGTCAGTTGCCGCGACGCGCGTGAGCACGAGCTGCACCCGCGTGGCCGAACGAAGCCACAGGCAGGCGCGATACCCGTCCTCAAGCGTGCCAAAGAAGGCGGCCCCGCCGCGCAGGGGTCGCACGCGCCTCATGCGCAGGCGCCTGAGCTCGCCGGCGAGCACCTGCTCGAAACCGCTCGCGCAACGAGCGAAGAACTCAAGGTCCTCCCCCTCCGCGCGCGCCTTCTTTCCGCGAGCCACTAGAGCGCTCGCAGCATCGATGCTGCGACCTCGAGCGCACCGAGGGCCGCCTCACGGGCATCCACCAGCGCTTCGTAGGGCAGGTCCTCCGAGAGCACGCCGCGCTCCAGGCTCTCGGGCAGCTTGCCGCGCTCGTCCGCCTCGAGGTCGGAGTACCAGTCCTGGCTGCCGTAGTAGGCGGAGAGCGCACGCACGCTGTCGAGGGCGACGGCCTGAGCCGCCACCGCCTCGCGCAGCTGGTCAGCCGCATCGCGCGTCTCGTTGAGCGCAGCCTCCATCGCCTTAATCCTCTCGATGCGATCCATCGTCTCTCCCGTCTTCGGCCTGTCGATTTGTCAGGGAAAGATGCTACCGCAACCGCGCGCCATGCCCCGCAAGATGGGCGGCACCATCCCCAAACCTCACGACTTGGGCATGGTGCTACCCTATGGTCTGCGTCAGCGCAGGAGCAAAGGAGAGGAGAGCCGTGCTCAACGTCGTGCTTGTGGAGCCAGAGATTCCCGCCAACACCGGCAACATCGGCCGCACCTGCGTGCTCACCGGGGCACGCCTCCATCTGGTGGGTCCCTTGGGCTTCAGCCTCTCCGACCAGGCGGTGCGCAGGGCCGGTCTCGCCTACTGGGAGAGCCTCGACGTGCGCACCTATCCCGACTGGGACGCCTTTGTCGCCGCTAACGAGGGCTTTGGGGCTGCGCTCGCGTCCACCTCGCCCGAGGGTTCCTGCGTACACCTGCTCACCAAGCGAGGCGCGCGAACCTACGCCGAGAGCAGCTATCGCGATGGCGACTACCTCGTCTTTGGCAAGGAAAGCTCCGGGCTCGACGCCAATCTGCTGAGGGCGCACCCCAACCTCTGCGAGCGCATCCCCATGCGCGGCGACGATGCACTTGACAACGCGCAGAGCTGGCATGAGACCCACGAGCGCCTCCACCCCGAGCTCGAGCGCGACATCTGCGGCAACTTCGTCGACAGCCGTGTGAGCCAGATCACCTCGCTCAACCTCTCGAACGCCGCCGCCATCGTCATCTACGAGGCGCTCCGCCAGACGGGTTTCCCCGGCATGTGAGCACCCAGACCGGATGACACACTCGTCACAAGAGAAGGGCGCCGGAGCAGAGACTCCGACGCCCTTCTGGCATATCTGGATGCAGGCGCTACTGGATGCGGGTGCGGCAGTACGGGCACACCTTCCAGTCGGCGTTGAGCGGGCGGTGGCAGGTGGGGCAGACGTTGCGCACCTGCGTGTTGCAGATCGGGCAGACCACGAAGTCGCGGTCGATCGGCGCACCGCACTTGGGGCAGATGCCGTAGTGGGAGAGCTGATGCTCGCGCAGGGCGATGTCGAGATCCTGCTCCTCGCGGTCGACCAGATAGGAGCTGGGACGCAGGATGACGTAGGCGAGGATGCCCACGATGGGAATGACCGAGATGATGGCCCAGACCCACCACGGCTCAGCGCCACGACGCTGAGCGTCGCGAATGACGTAGACGATGGACAGGATATACACCATCACGATGCATGCAACCATCAGGTACAGCACCATGCGTACTTCGGGGGTCATAAGCTGGTCGAGAAGTTCACGCATCTGCCTCGTACTCCTTCGTATCCAACGGCCAAAGAACTGCCGAATAAAGTCATGGACGTTCAGATTGTAACAGAAGCTATCCTAGCAGACCCGCAACCTCACCAGCTAGCGTGATTGAACCACAGGCAATATAGGAAACTTCACACAAGCCCTTCACGGCAGCGTCCACGTTTTCGAAGACACCGGCCACGTTGGCACCAGCTGCGCGGAAGATCGTCGCAAGCTCGGATGCCGGAAGCGCGCGCGGCGAGGAGGTCTGGGTCACGTAGACCTGGGGGAACTCCCCCGCCAGAAGCGCGACGATGCCCTCCACGTCCTTGTCCGCGAGAACCGCTGCAAGCAGCGCAGGGCGGTCGGCGACCTCGGGCGATATGGCGCGCACGGCCGTAAGGAAGGTCTCCACCGACTGGGGGTTGTGACAGGCGTCGATGAGCGCCACCGGATCGGTGCGGACCACGTCGAAGCGTCCGGGCGTTGGGCAGCCGAGCACCGACGCGCGAAGGGTGTCGGCGTCGAGCGAACGGTCGAGGTAGTTCTCGCAGAGCGCCACCGCACAGGCGATGTTCGCCGCCTGATAGCCCGGCTTGAGGGCCTCGACCTCAGGATAGGTCGCCCGAGGGGTGGTGACGGAGAGTCTGAGGGGGCTACCGATACGCGACGGGTGCTCGGTGACCAGGAAGGATGCGTGCGGAAGCTCCTCATGGGCACGCGGCACGCCCGCGTGCATCTCGCCCGTGGCATCCTCGAGGCGCTCGGGCCTGAGCAGGACCGGCGCGACACCCTCTGCAGCGCATTGGTCCAAGAAGACGTCCTCCACGCTGTCGGGAGTGGCGGTACCCACCCCCAGCACGCAGCTGCGTCCCGCTTTGATGACGGCGGCCTTCTCGCCCGAGATCGCCTCCAGCGTGTCGCCGAGGATGTGCGTATGATCGAGACCGACACCCGTCACGGCAACCGCCTTGATGCTCTTGACCGCAGAGGTCGCATCCCAGCGGCCTCCCATGCCCACCTCGAGCACTGCCACGTCGATGCCCGCCTCAGCATAAACCACCAGAGCGGCCACCGTGAGCAGGTCAAACTCGGTCACGTCGTAGGGGCGCTCTCCTGCGGCGCTGCGACGGGCGTTGACGCGACGGCCCGCCTCGATGGCCACAGAGAGTCCGTGCGCGAAGGCCTCCTCCGAGACGGGGCGGCCGTCGATCTCCATGCGCTCGGTGTAGCTCACCAGCTCGGGGCTGGTGTAGAGGGCGCTTCGCATGCCCTCGCCCGCAAGGATGGCTGCCGAGTAGCGCGACGTGGAGGTCTTGCCGTTGGTGCCGGCGACCTGGATGCAGTCGTAGCACAGGTCGGGATTCCCGCATTCGACCAGCATGTCCACGACGGTCTCGAGAAGCGGCTGGATGCCAAACTTGAGCGTTGCATGCAGCTGACGCAGCGACTCCTCAAAGCTCAGGTCACAGACGTCGAAGGGGACACGGTACGACATGGAACACCTCTTCCAAAGGGAGTCGCGTGGGTTGATGCGATGGTTACGGGCGATAGATGGCCCGGTTGTTGGGCGTCTCGTCGCACTCGACCTCGCTCACGGGAAGTCCCTGCGAGACGAGCTGCTCTGCAACGTAGCGCGCCAGGTTCTCGGCCGTGGTGCGGAAGGGCAGGATAGTGAGCGAGAAGCCCTCTGCCTCGAGCGCCGCGATCGTCGCGGGCTTGAGCGAGCCCTCCTCCACCAGGAAGGTGTGGTCGAGCGAGTCGGCCAGCGCGCGCACCGAGCGCTTGAAGACGCCGAAGTCGAGCACCATGTCGCGCATGGTGCCTTCCGTCTGCAGCTCCTCCTGCTCGATGGTCGCCACGATGCGCCACCTATGCCCGTGGAGGTTCTCGCACTTGCCGTAGTAGTCGGTAAGAAAGTGCGCGCTGTCAAAGCACGCCTCGGTCTGCAATGCGTACATGCCTTACGCGCCCTTCTTGTAGGCCATCCAGTACATGCCGGCGACGATCACCGCGCCGCCCACGATGTTGCCCAGCGTGGCGGCACTCAGGTTGGAGAGGAATCCGCCCAGGTTGAGCGCGGCCGTGTCGACGCCCTCCGGCGCCACGCCAGCCGCAAAGGTGACAAGTCCCATGGGGATGAAGAACATGTTGGCCACACAGTGCTCGAAGCCGCAGCCCACGAACATCGTCACCGGCAGCGACGAGCAGAAGAACTTGTCGACCACCGTGCGGGCGGCAAAGCTCATCCAGACGCCCAGGCACACCAGGATGTTGCACATGATGCCGCGCCCGAAGGCGACCGTCCAGGGAAGCGCGCACTTGGCGGCCGCGACGCTCACCATCGTGTTGCCCACGGCACCAGAGCCCATCCCCGCAAAGTTGGCCAGCTTGAGAAGTGCCACCAGCAGAAGGGAGCCCAGGAGGTTGCCCGCATACACCACGAGCCAGCTGCGCAGCAGGGCGGACAGCGTGTACCTGCCGGAGAGGAAGCCCATCGTCATGAGGTTGTTGCCGGTAAAGAGCTCGGCACCGGCGATGAACACGAAGAACAGCCCGAAGCTGAAGACGAACGCACCAAACACCGAGGACGCGGCAAAGCCCAGCGTTGCGTCACTCTTGACGAGCAGCATGAACATGCCGCCCATGCCGATGAACAGGCCCGCCAGGATGGCGAGAAGGAAGGTGCGCAGCAAGGGCATCTTGGCCTTGCCCTCGCCCACCACCTCAGCCTTCTCCTCGATCTGGGCAGCCGCCAGCGCGTCAGGCCTGATGGCTGCGATCTCCTTGTTGGTCATACCCTAGTCCCCCATTCCGATGAGACGGAGCGCCTCCTCGCGCGCCTTGAGGTCGCTCTTGAACCAACCACGCACAGCACTGGTCACCGTGAGCGAGCCAGCGCTCCGGATGCCGCGCATGGTCATGCAGGTGTGCGTCGCCTCGAGGACCACCAGCACCCCAAGCGGGTCGAGACGGTCGACGATCGCGTCGGCGACCTGCTGGGTGAGCCGCTCCTGCACCTGCGGGCGGTGCGCATAGCCCACCACGCAGCGCGCGAGCTTGGAGAGGCCGGTGATGCGGCCGTCACGCGGGAGATAGCAGATGTGCGCCTTGCCCGTGAAGGGCAGCAGGTGATGCTCGCACATCGACGAGAACGGGATATCCTTGACGATGACCATGTTCTCGTTGCCAGGCTCGCCAAACTGTCTGAGCAGGTGCGTGCTTGGGTCCTCCTGCATGCCGCCGAAGATCTCCTCGCAGGCGCGGGCCACGCGGTCGGGCGTGCCCAGCAGGCCCTCGCGGTCGGGGTCCTCGCCGATCGCGGCGAGAAACTCGCGCACGGCTGCCTCGATGCGCGGCTTGTCCACAGGCCTGAAGCCCTGGCTGTTGATGATGCGTTCGTCTGCCATGGTTCCCCCTACCAGACCAGAAAGGCGACAGGCTCGGCACCTGTCGCCCGAATACCTCTATGTTAGCCGACCGTGCGCCGTGCCGCCTCGACCACATGCTTGGCGAGTACGGCCGTCGTGACCGAGCCCACGCCTCCCGGCACGGGCGTGATGGCATCCACCACGGGCTCGACCTCGTCGAAGAGGACGTCGCCGCAGAGCTTGCCAGCCTTCTCGTCCCAGTTGACACCCACGTCGATGACCGTCTGGCCGGCGCGCACGGCATCTGCCCCGACCGTACCGATATGGCCAGCCGCCACCACCAGCACCTCGGCCTTACGGCAAGCGGAGGCCAGATCTCGCGTGCGCGTGTGGCACATGGTGACGGTCGCGTTGCGCGCCTGCAGCATCATGGAGACGGGCTTGCCGATGACCAGCGAGCGACCAACAACGGTGGCTTCCGCGCCCGTGAGGTCGTAGCCATAATAGTCGAGCAGCTGGATGCATGCCTCGGCCGTGCAGGGCGGGAATCCGATCGGCCTGTTGGCGAAGACGCCAAAGAGTGAGCGCTCGGTGGAGCAGTCGATGTCCTTGGCTGGATCGAGCGCGTTGCAGGCTGCCGGCTCGTCAAGATGGGCGGGCAGCGGACGGAACATAAGGCAGCCATGGATCGAGGCATCGGTATTGACCTCGGCGATCGTGGCCATGAGCTCGTCCTGCGTGCAGTCGGCGGGCAGCGAGAACTTGCGCACGTCGATGCCAATCGCATCGCAACGCTTGGTCGCCCCGCGCTCGTAGGACAGATCGTCGTCGCGCTCGCCTACGCGCACGATGGCGAGCGTGGGCACCACACCCCTCTCGCGAAGCTCTTCCACCTGAACCTTCAGCTCCTCCGTCAGCGCCTTGGCAACGGGAAGCCCCTTGAGCAGCTTGGCCATGTACTACCTCCTCGTCCGGCGCAAAACCCAGGGGATTGCCCAACCGAGCGGGCAATCCCCTGGCATCATGCGCGTTTGCTACCCCCTGATGCGCCCCATGACCGCTGCGGCGCAGGCCTCTGCGCGCGGAACGTAGGTCTGGAGCATCTCGTCACACTCCGCCTCGGTGGCCTCGGCAAAGTCGCGGCTCTTGAGGGTCTTGGTGTTCACGAAGACGTTGAGGCTCGCCGCCTCGAGCGCCGCACGGCACAGGAGCGCGCCGCAACCGACGTCGGAGAGGAGCATCTTGGAGCCCTTCTCCCCCATCTCCTCCAAAAGCTCGATGGCGCGGCAGATCTGCCGCATCATCTCGAGCGGAGCGGCACAGGCCGCCTTGGTGGCCTCCTCGAGCACCTCGGCACGCTTTGGGTCGTCGCGCGGGATCGCGTATGCCTGGGACAGCGGATAGAACGCCTCGGCGTCCTCCTGGACAAGCTGGATGAGGCGAAGGCGTATGTCGGTGGCGTCGGCGAGCATGCGCTGGACGTCATCCTCCACCGCCGCATAGGTCTTCTTGCCCGTGGTGAAGTTGCCCACCATCGAGCAGAGCGCCACGCCAAGCGCGCCTGCGAGCGCGGCTGCACCGCCGCCGCCCGGCACGGACTCCTTGGCGGCCAGCACCTCGGCAAAGGCCTCGCAGGACCTATCAGTGAGCTTCTCGGACATGGACACCCCTCGCCTTTCTCCGTTGCTTTCGGACAGACGCTTAGAACAGGCCGACGATCTTGCCGTCAGCGGTGACGTCGATCTTCTCGGCGGCCGGGACGCGCGGCAGGCCGGGCATCGTCATGATGTCACCGGTGAGCGCGACGATAAAGCCGGCGCCGGCGCTGATCTTGAGGTTGCGCACCGTCAGGCGCCAGCCACGCGGGGCGCCGAGCTTGTTCTGGTCGTCGGTGAAGGAGTACTGGGTCTTGGCCATGCAGATGAGCAGGTTGCCAAAGCCCAGCTCCTCGAGCTGCTTGAGCTGGTTGCGCGCGGAGCCGACCAAGTCGACGCCATCGGCGTGATAGACCTTGGTCGCGATGTCGTTGAGCTTCTTCTCGATGGAATCATCCGTGTCGTAGGAGAAGCGGAAGTCGTTCGGCTCGTCGCACAGGCGCACGACCTCGTCGGCAAGCGCGACGCCGCCCTTGCCGCCCTTGGCCCACACCTCGGAGAGGGCCACGTTGACGCCGAGCGGCCTTGGTGTCGGTCGGGAAGGCGTTGATGGCCACGACGCAGGGCAGGCCATAGACGTCCTTGATGTTGGAGACGTGCTGCAGCAGGTTGGGCATGCCGGCCTCGAGCGCCTCGAGGTTCTCGGTGGTGAGCTCGGCCTTGGGCACGCCGCCGTTGTACTTGAGAGCGCGGACGGTTGCCACGATGACGACCGCGGACGGCTTGAGGCCGGTGGCGCGGCACTTGATGTCGAAGAACTTCTCGGCACCGAGGTCAGCGCCAAAGCCCGCCTCGGTCACCACGTAGTCGGCCATCTTCATGGCGGTGGTGGTGGCCATCACGGAGTTGCAGCCATGGGCGATGTTGGCGAACGGGCCGCCGTGCACGAAGGCGGGGTTGTTCTCGAGGGTCTGGACCAAGTTGGGCTTGATGGCGTCCTTGAGCAGTGCGGTGCAGGCACCCTCGGCGTTAAGGTCGTGCACAGTGACGGGCTTGCGGTCATAGGTGTAGGCCACGACCATGCGACCAAGGCGCGCCTTGAGGTCGTCGAGGTCGGAGGCCAGGCAGAAGGCGGCCATGACCTCGGAGGCCACGGTGATGTCGAAGCCGTCCTGACGGGGCACGCCGTCGGGAATGCCGCCCATGCCATCGACCACGTTGCGGAGCTGGCGGTCGTTCATGTCGACGCAGCGGCGCCAGATCACGCGGCGCGGGTCGATGTTGAGCTTGTTGTCCCACTTGATCGCGTTATCGAGCATGGCGGCAATCAGGTTGTTGGCAGCGCCAATGGCGTGGAAGTCGCCGGTGAAGTGCAGGTTGATGTCCTCCATGGGAACGACCTGGGCGTAGCCGCCACCTGCGGCACCGCCCTTGACGCCAAACACGGGACCCAGAGACGGCTCGCGCAGGCACAGCATCGTCTGGCGACCGGTGAGGTTCATGGCGTCAGCGAGGCCGACCGACGTGGTGGTCTTGCCCTCGCCCGCAGGGGTGGGGTTAATGGCGGTCACGAGAATCAGCTTCGCCCTGCTGGGCATGTCCTTCATCGAGTTGATGTCGACCTTGGCCTTGACCTTGCCGTAGTGCTCGAGCTGGTCCTCGGTGAGGCCCGCCTTGGCAGCAACCTCAGAAATGGGCAGCATGGTCGCTTCCTGTGCGATTTCGATATCGCTCTTGTACTCTGCCATCTTTGCTCCTTGTCTAAGAAAGGCGCGATGCGCTTGCTTCCTCTGTCTCCATGCCCTCATGGAGACCCTCTTGGCTGCTGCATTTACGTCATTGCATCATGCAACGCCGTAATCAAGCATAAGATACCGAGTTCGCCGTTGGTGCATCATGCTCAAAAGTGCGTATCTTTGGCACGTAATTCCCTACGTTTCGTCGGATTCGCCCTGCTGCGACCATCGTAGCAACGCGTTTTCGGCGCCACCAGAGCACTTCGTCACAAAACGCAGCGGGGAGTTTTGGAACAAATGCCCATAGGCGGGCTGTGGTGCTCCTATGGGCAGATCGATATGGGTCAATCCGTCACCACGAGCTGGGCGGGCAGGTCATGGGCATCTATGATGCCCTCGGCACGAAGGTCGCGGCTCAGCTGCGCCCTGCGGCAGAGACCGACCGAAACGCCCCCGAAGCGCGCGAGGAAGGTGTCATAGAATCCGCCGCCATAGCCGAGGCGATACCCTGCCAGGTCGAAGGTGAGCCCGGGGACAAGCGCCAGCATGCGCTCGCTTGTATCCAGCAACTGCTCGTTGGCCTCGTCGGGCACCGGCTCCTCCACGCCAAGCCTGCTGCGAACGAGGGCGTCGAACGACGTCACCTTGTACCAGCGCATCTCATGCGTACCTGGCACGCACCACGGCAGGGCTACGGTCTTTCCCGCATCCCACGCGCGCTCGATGATGCCGCGCGTGCGCACCTCGGGCCCGAAATCGAGGTATGGGAGGAGCACCTCGGCCCGCTCGAACTCGGGAAGCGCGCAGAGCCTCTCCTCGATGAGAGCGTCAGCCGCAGCGCGGGCCTCCTCCCCCATGTCCTTGCGGATGGCGCGGAACCTCTTGCGCAGCTCGCGTTTGCGAGCATCGACGTTAACGTTGCCCATGACTTCCTCCCCTGTTGCCACCAACACCACGATAAGCCAAGCCATGCGCACGTGAACATACCCAAATGTGAGCATCCCCGCAGACGATATGGGTGTGCGGAACATGCGGCGCAGCATGAGTTGCCCCGCCCGCCAGAGCGACGAACGGGGCATTCTGTTGCAGGAATGTGAGAGCCAGCTTCGGTTTACACCGTGCTATCGCTACACCGCCGTGTAGCCGCCGTCCACGGCAATAGCCTGGCCGGTGACGTAGCTGGCCTCCTCGGAGCCCAGGAAGACCGCAGCCGCGTTGAGCTCGCCCTGCCTGCCGTAGCGCTGCATGGGCACCGACTGCTTGGCGAAGGCCTGGAAGTACTCGGTATCGAGCGTCTCGGTGGTGAGCTCGGTGTAGAAGTAGCCTGGGCAGATCGTGTTGACGGTGATGCCGAGAGGCGCGAGCTCCGCCGCCGCACCGCGCGAGAAGTTGACGACGGCGCCCTTGGAGGCGTGGTAGGCGATCGTCGGGATGGCCGTGTTGCCGACCAAGCCGTAGATGGAGGCGATATTGATGATACGGCCGTACGTCTGGCTGCCTGCCTCGATGCCCTTTGCCATGTAGCCA
Organism: uncultured Coriobacteriaceae bacterium; assembly: GCA_902790135.1. Taxonomy (GTDB): domain Bacteria; phylum Actinomycetota; class Coriobacteriia; order Coriobacteriales; family Atopobiaceae; genus UBA1367. The sequence goes on along the minus strand of CADAQM010000007.1, from coordinate 36,323 downwards.
GCGAACTTCTTAGTCATGGTGAAGACGGATGACAGGTCGAGATTCATGGTGAAGTCCCAGTCACCGCGATCGAAGTCGACGAGCTTGGTACCCGTGCCCCTCTCGCCACCGGCGCAGTTCACAAGCACTTCCACGTGGCCGAACTTCTCGTCGGCCGCAGCGAGAGCGGCATCAATGGATGCCTCATTGGTAACGTCGCACGCGCAGGGCAGCACCTGGACGCCGTATTTATCAGCAAACTCCTTGGCAGACGCCTCGAGGCGCTCAACACGGCGCGCGAGCAGCACAAGGTTTGCCCCCTGCTCTGCGAAGCCCTCCGCCATCTGCTTGCCAAGACCTGAGGAAGCGCCCGTCACCGCGACAACCTTGCCCGTATAATCGAACATCTATGCCTTCCTTTCAATTGAAAGCCCTTCGCCCCAAGGCCGAAGCGCCTCCGTGCGCTCTGCCATTTGCACGAACATGCCGATGCCAGGAGCCTTTTGCCATCTTCATCATATGCGCAAGCTCGCCCTTGTCCACCCGGCAAACTGTCACATTTCTTATATCTCTTATTGGACGTTTTGCACTAACCCCCGCTAGACCACCGCTACATCCGGCCGCTAGTGCGGCTTGGCCAGCATGTCATACGCAGACTCTCGGTGCTAAAGGGAGGCGGCGCGCCATGAACGACGCGCCGCCCCACAGGAACGTGGAAGTGCCTGTATCTGCCGAATTAGCCCTCGAAGGCGTCCATCATGGCGTTGAACTTCTCGAGCTCCTCGGGATCCATGTGGTAGCCATGCTTGTCCTCGGGATAATCGCTGTCGCGGACGTCGTCCAGCCAGTCCATGTAGGCCTCGCAGAGGAACGGAAGCAGTTGGGCGTGAGTCTTGGCATGGCTTGCTGCCTCGGGCATGACGCCGAAGGTGTCCATGTCGACCATCTTAAGGACAAGCGGCTCCTTCACCTCAAAGACGGCAGCCTCCAGCAGCGCATCTGCTTGCTCCTCAAGCTCCATCTCGGGAAATGGGTGTGGCGCTCCACCACTCATCTGTTCATACATCATGCGATGCTTCATGTCGGCACGTATGAGGTAAAGCTCCTCCTCGACCTCTTCCCGAGGTACCTCAATGCCGTACGCCAGCACATAGCGATGCCACTTCCCGTCGCTGAAGCTCACCTTGCACCTACCACGTGAAACGCCTCGGCAAGGTTAACGTCGCCACCCTTAACGGGCGTAACGCCCGCCTCGGTCACAAGCAGAGTTTCTGCCACCGAGAAGGCTGCCTCCACAGCTGAGCGCGTCACACGCACAGGATCGATGATGCCCGCTGCAAACATATCGACGTGGCTGTTGTGCGCCGCGTCGAAGCCCATGCCAGCCGGCTCGTCCGCAAGTCGCGCGGCGACCACGCGCCCGCTCACGCCTGCGTTTCCCGCAATGCGCATGAGCGGTGCCTGGCAGGCCGCAAGAGCGATGACCACGCCCGTTCGCTCATCGCCCTCAAGAGACGCGGCGAGTTGCTCGAGCGCTGGCGTCACAGCCAGTAGTGCCACGCCACCGCCCGCAACCACGCCTTCCTCGAAGGCGGCGCGCGCCGCGTTGACGGCATCTTCCACCCGCATCTTGCGCTCCCACTGCTCGGTCTCAGTGACGCCACCCACAGCGATGATTTCGGTAGATGGCAAGCCATCTACCGTTTTCAAGGCAACTCGCTCGTCATACAACACCAGAACCCAGGCAGCAACAGCTTCATTCTTCCAGCAGGCGCGCGACCTCGGCAGCGACGCGGGCGTCGTCACGCGGCCAGAGCCGCCGCAACACGGGCTCGATGCGCTGGCGTACCAGCCGCTCACGATCCGAGCGGGCGAGCCCCTCGGCAAGGGTCCTGCCCTCCCCCGCCGCATGGGCCATCTCGCAAAAGTCGCGGTATGGCAGGTGGCCCTCGTCCATCTCGCCGCGCAAAAACACCAGCAGCGACAGGTAGTCCATGGCGTCGATGGGCAGGTCGGAATCGGAGATGCCCAGGCCTTCGGGCGACGTGAGGAAGCCGCGCAGGGGTTCCGCAAGCGAGAGCATCTCCTCGGGACGCAATTTCGCGAGCGAAGCAGTAAGCCCGATAAGGTCTGCACCAGCGTCGAGGTCCGACTGCAGCGCATCCACGAACGCGCGCCGGTAGGGGCTGGGCAAGACACCAAACCCGCCCATATCCGCGCATTCGAGGGCGGCATTCTCCAGCTCACGAGAAAGGTTCATCTGCTCAGAGGACATGGTCTGCTCCAAAACACGTCCATGGGCGCCACGGGTGTGGCGCCCACGTCGATACTACAGGAAACGGGTGCCCTGCCAGGGCATCGTTCGACGACCTTATGCCAGCTGGGGCACGAACTGCTTGGCAAACATGCCGCCGTCCATGAGGACGTCGGTGCCGGTGAGGTACGCCACCGAAGGGTCGAGCAGTGCCGCAAAGAGGGATGCCATCTCATCGGGATTGCCAAGCCTGCCAAGGGCGGTCTGGGCAATCGTCATCGTGCGGAAGCCGTCATCGGGAGGCAGCATCGGGGTCTCGAACGATCCGGGTGCCACCGAGAAGATGCGCAGGCCGCGAACACCAAAGCGCGAGGCGTTGGCCTGAGCGTAGTACATGACCCAGTTCTTGGCGGCGAAGTAGGCGATGTAGCTCGCGGGCATCTGCGCCACGCGCTCGTCGCTGGAGTCCATCTTCTGCGGCAGGGCTTCCAGGAAGCGGTCGCCAAAGTCCGCTCCACACGAGTTGGCGTACAGCGCGTACTGCTCGGGCGTGGGCTGGTACATGCGTCCCGTCGTCGAGGAGAAGAGGCCCATGGCGCTGCCCTCGGACATGAGGGGCAGGAAGGTCTCGACCACGTTCACGGTGCCCTGCACGTCGATCCGGGCGATCTGCTCGGGAGTGGAGGTCTCCATGGCAACGGCAGCGGCGTTCACCACGTTGCCGATCTCACCCAGCTTGGCCGCCTCGGCCGCCAGGTTCTTGACGGACTCGAGGTCGGAGATGTCCGTCGCAACGCCATAGGCATCCACGCCCGCGGCCTTGAGCTCGTCGAGGGCCCCCTGCATGCGCTCGAGGCTTCTGCCCGCGATGACCACGGGACCATACTTGGAGATTGCTTTCGCGGTGGCCTTGCCCATGCCGGAGGTTCCGCCGGTGACGATCTGGACCTTGCCCATCTTCTGACTCCTTTCTCAGACGGTGCCTGCGAGCTTGCTCGCAGGCACCAGAGCAAAATACATAAGCTGTGACGCGCCGTGGAACTAGTGGACGTCCTTGTCCACCATGTCCTTGAACTTGGCGAGCTCCTCCGGATCCATGGAGAAGCCGTGCTCGGGCAGCGGGTACTTGCGTTCCTTGACCTCGCTGATGAACTCCTTGTAGGCGGCGACGGCGATCTGCGGGATGTTGGCGTACTGCTTGGCGTGCACGGTGGCCGGCGGGACGATGCCGAGCAGGTCCCACACCACCATCTCGGAGCCGTCGCACGGGGCGCCAGCGGCGACACCCACCACGGGGACGGTGAGCTTCTCGGCGATGGTCTGGGCGACCTCAGCGGGAACGAGCTCGATGGTCATACCCTTCATGCCGCACTCCTGATACTCGTAGGCAGTGCGGTAGACCTTGAAGGCCTCATCTGCGGTCTTGGCAATCCGCTTGTAACCACCGATGTTGCCGGTCTGCCAGCCGGAGAGGGCGCCGACGTGACCAAAGATGGGCACGTGGTTGTCGGCGAGGAACTGCAGCTTGTCGTTGGTGATGCCCATAATCAGGATGGAGTCGGCCTGATCGGCCATGAGCTTCGTGGTGGTCTCGAGGGCGCTCCTGTTGTCTGCGACGGTGAAGGTCTCGCACACGACGTTGAAATGCGAGTACGGGGCCATCTTGCGCACCTGGCGCAGGTGGCTCTGGAGGTTGGCGGAGCGCTCGATGGCGTTCTCGCCGGGAGCCACGAAGCGGATGATGTCGGCACCGGCTGCGTCGGCCCATGCGCTGAACAGGGGATCGAGGTTGCCGGGGCCGACCATAGAGATGAGCTCACCCTTGTTCTTCATCTGCTGGAGGTGCCAGATGGTCTTGCGACCCTTGTGCATCAGGCTGGTCTCGACCTTCTGAGTGTTCTCTGCCATGGTGGTGCTCCTTTCGCTTGTTGTCGGGCAAATGCCCGCCATTCGATAAGTTGGCGTGGCCCACAGAGGGCCTGGTCAAGAGGGACCTACGCCTGAGGCCCGGGGATGCAGCCGGGAACGGTGGTGGAGAAGGGGCGGAGCTGGGCGTTGAGGAGCGCGCCTCCGTTGACGTCCACCGTCGCGCCGTCCATGAAGTCGGAGGCGTGGGTGCAGAGCACGTAGACCATGAGCGCCACCTGGTCGGGGTTCATGGCCAGCGGCACCCGCTCGGACTCCCAGCCCATGACCTGCTGCTTGAAGGCCGCGTACTCGGGACCGTAGGCGCCGCCGTTGTCGCGGCCCTCGAAGAAGACGCCGTGGCTGAGCATGCCGCCCGGCGCCACGCAGTTCACGTTGATGCCGTACTGCTTAAGCTCGGCTGCAGCGCCCGTGGTGAGGGCGCAGACGCCCGCCTTGGCGGCTTGGTAGTAGGTGTTCATGCCAACGCCGCGCGGGCCCTCGCCCAGGTGGGCGGCGCTCGAGATGAAGACGATCTTGCCCTTGGTCTTGTTGGCGACCATGTTGCGCGCGACGGCCTGACCCATGAAGTACGAGCCCTTGAGGTCGACGTCGAGCACGCGGTCGTAGGTGGCCTCGGTGACGTCGAGATAGGCCTGCTCGTCCCATCCTGCCGCGGAGGTGACGAGGATGTCCACGTTGCCGAAGGTCTCGACGGTCGCGTCGACGAGTGCGTAGCAGGACTCAACGGAGCTCACGTCGGTGGAGCGGAAGGCGGCTGTATAGCCCTTCGTCTCGAGCGCCGCCACGGCCGCATCGCCACGGGCCTGGTTGCGGCTAGCGATCATGACCTTGGCGCCAGCCTCCGCGAGGCGGTTGGCGACACAGAAGCCTAGGCCGGTCGCGCCGCCGGTGACGATGGCGACCTTGCCATCGAGGTTGGTGAGCGCATCACCAAGTGGCATGCTCTGAGCCAGCGACATGCTCGCGAGCTTCTCTGGATCGGGCATCTGACGTACCTGCTCTGCCATGACGTGGTCCTTTCGCTTGAAGATGGTCCTTCTCCTTGAGCGAAAGGTACCAACATAAAGGCTGTGGCGTCCTACGCACAATTGCGTAGGACGCCACAGCCTCCGCCACTTGGCAGCGCTATTGCTCCGATAGCTTGGCTACAAGCTCGAGCTGCGAGGAAACGCCCAGCTTAGCATGCACGTTTTGGACGTGCTTGTAGACGGTGCGCACCGAGAGCCCAAACATCTCGGCGATCGCCTTCGGTGACATGCCGCGCACCAGCAGCGTGCAGACCTGTCGCTCGCGCTCGGTGAGTCCCGAGGTTCCCGTGAGCATGGCGATCTGGTCGCCGCGCACCGCGGGGACTTGCACATAGAGCTTCCTGAACATGTTGTCCACATGCGTCGCGATGAGCCCGAGCATCACGGTGTCGTCCCTCGTGTAGGCGATATCGTGCGTACGGTCGAGACAGAAGAGGGCGCGCGTCCTGCCCTCCGTATCGTGCAGGGCAAAACCCGTAGAGTGCTTCAGGCCCTGAGGAGCGATGTACTCCCGATAGAACCGCGTGCTGTGAGGTTCCTTCGACCAGTCCACCACGTAGATGCGCTGGAAGAGTACCTCGCGTCCCTTGGGCAGCGTCTCGTCGACAGCCCTCTCCCGCATGCCGCGCTCCTTTTCCTTGGCGCGCTTCGTGACAGAATACCGGTCGCCATCGACCTCGTGGTAATAGCCGTGGTAGGCTTTCGTGGTCTTCTTGCTCACCCCGATCAGGTACTCGTCAAACACCTTGCCGTCCGCATCCATGAAGTAGATGCGACCTTGATCAAAGAGCACGAGTTTACGCAGTTGCAGAAGGGTGTTCACCGCCAGCGACATGGGGTCGTCAAGCGCACCGACCTGCGCGAGAAACTCGTTGACCTTAGACCATTGGACCTGTGTTGGCATGACTCCCCCTGGCGTCCGACGTCCCGTTGCGCGTGGGCTTGGTACGCTCCGAAGCGCCGCTACAGCTTGAGCACGACCTCGATGCCCGGGTCAACGAGACCGGCAAACGTCTTCCCATCGTCGGCAGACCCGGCAACCGTGCCGTAGTGCTCGGGGATGGCGACTGCAGGCTTCAGGGCGTTCACGAAGGCAGCAGCCTCGCGGGCATCCATGGTGTAGGTACCGCCCGCAGGTACGAGCGCGATGTCGCAATCAATCTCGCGGTTCTCTGGCAGATCGTCGGTGTCGCCCGCGATGTAGACGCGCGTGCCGTCCACGTCCACCACATAGCCCAGCCAGCCGTTGCCCTTGGGATGGAAGCGCTTGTTGGCGTTGTATGCGGGGACGGTCTCAACCTCAATCCCCGGCAGCGGCATCGCCTGCTCGTAAGGGGCAAGGAAGGCCACATCCTCGCTGGTAAAGCCGGCCTTGGCAAAATCCCCTTTGCCAGTAGCAGGCATGGCGAAGGCCGTGTGGGGCTTCCTAACACGCACGATATCCTCAGGGGAGAAGTGATCGAAGTGGGTGTGCGTCACAAGAATCAGGTCTGCATCCTGGGGCTCCGTCGTAAACCCGTATGGGTCGACATAGATGACCGTCCCCTGCTTGGTCTCCAGACGAATGGAGCTGTGGGTGTTGATGGTGATGAAGCTGGTGTCCATATGTGTCCTCCTCGGTAGTATCCGCCGCTTATCAGGTTCAATGTCGCAGAGAAGAGGCGCCTAGCACTGGCGCATCAAGCGCGTGTAGAACTCGATGGTGCTGCGCAGCGCGTCGAGACGGATGCGCTCGTTGTTGCCGTGAATGGTAGCCAACTCCTCCGAGGTGGCGTCGTAGGCAGAGAACTTGTACACACGATCAGAGAGGTCGCAGTAGTGGCGGCTGTCGGAGTATTGCACCATGACATAGGGGCTCACGATGCAGTCGGTCCACGTGTCGGCGACGGCTCGAGCGATGCGCTCGTATCCCTCGCAGTCGGTGCGCGAGACGGGGCTCGGGTTCCAGCCCTCGATCATCTCCACCTTCACCTGCGGGTCGTCAATCGTATCCTCGAGGTAGTCCAGCACGTCTTCGACCGTGTCCTCGGGGTTGATGCGGACGTTGGTGACAATCTCGGCCACGGGCGGGATCACGTTGGGGGCGGCGCTGCCCTTCATCTGCGTCAGGGCGATGGTCGTGCGCATGAGCGCGTTGAGGTTGCCACCAGACTTGCGGCAGATGATGTCAAGCGCCGGCATGAAGACGTCCAGGTTGGCAAAGAGCATGCGGTAGACCGGCGTGGCGTGACGGCCAAGGGTGTCGAACATCTGCGCGACCGGCTTGCTCAGCTTGATGGGCATGGGGCTGGTCTCGATGGCGTCGACTGCCTCGGCAAGGACGGCTATGGGCGAGTTCGGCTTTGGTGCGGATGCGTGCCCGCCACCCGACTTGGCAGAGAGGCGGACGAACATGTTGCCCTTCTCGGCGATGCCGATGAGACCGCAGCGGCGAGTCACGCCAGGGAACACGTCCCCCACCACGGCGCCTCCCTCGTCGAGCACGAGCTCGGGGACGACACCCTGCTCGGCAAACCAGTCGGCTATATACTTGGCGCCAGGGCCGCCCACCTCCTCGCAGCCGGAGAAAGCAAAGTAGACGTCATGCTCGGGCACGAAGCCCTGGGCAATGAGGGCGTTGGCCGAGAAGAGGACCCCGTTGAAGGTAGCCTTGGTGTCGAGGCAGCCGCGCCCCCAGAGGACACCGTCGATGACCTCGCCACAGAACGGGTCGTGATCCCACTCTTCCTCGTCCACTGGCACCACGTCATAGTGGGCCATCAGCACGGCGGGGTTTCCCTGCGTGCGACCGGGCCACTTGTAGAGCAGGGCGCGGTCGTCGAAGCGCGTGAGCGTGCAGGCTTCGTACACGTGAGGGTACAGCTCGGGAAGCATGCCGACGAGCTTGTCGAATTCGGCCTCGTCCTCGAGGGAGTGATCATAGTACGAGACCGTCTTGCAGCGGATGAGGCTGGAGAAGGTGCTGACGAGGGAATCCATGTCCACATCGACCGGCTCGGGGTTTCTGGGAGCCTCCTTCGGCGGAACGAAACGTGCTGTGCGAACGGCAAGAGCCGCCGCTGCACCGGAGCCCAATGCTCCAACTGTACCAGCGACGATCTTCTTCACATCCAAGCCCATCATGGCCTCCCAGAATTGACGAATAGGTGCGTCCGCTCGCGACCATCATAGCGCCAAACAGGATTGGCCCTTCCATTCCGCTGCCGCAGGTTCTACGCACGGCGCACATGGCACAGCGAGGCACCGGCAGACTTCGGGGGCGTCTGGTTCGAAGCGCGAAACGAGGGGTCCGGAGCAATCTCCGGGCCCCTCGCGCGAAGTGACGTGATATGGCCTAGAAGCTGGTCCAGCCGCCATCCACGTTGAGCTGGGCACCGTTCACATAGTGCGCCTCGTCGGAGATGAGGTAGAGGATCGCGTTGGCGATGTCCTCGGGCCAGCCCGTGATGTTGTTGCCGTCCCAGTCCACGCCGAGCGCCACCGCGCCGCGCACGTTGTAAAGCTCGTTGCCCTCGAGGTCCATGATGTCGCGGTCGGGCCACTTCTCCATGGCGTTGCCCAGAATGTCCGTCACGCAGGCACCCGGGTTGACCACGTTGGTGCGCACGTTGCGGAAGCGGTAGCTGTGTGCGAGGTTGCGCGCCAGACCAAGCACCGCATGCTTCGAGGTGATGTACGCCGCGCCGGCGCTCGAGCCCACCTGGCCGCCCACGGAACCCACGATGACGATGTTGGCTGGTAGCCCCTCGTGGTCCCAGAGCAGCGGCAGGCAGTCGCGGCACATGCGGAAGCAGCTATTCACGTTGACGTCCATCACGTAGTCGTAGAGCTCGTCGTCGGTCTTGTGAGCGGGGCACATGAGGTCGAGCACGCCCGCGATGTAGAGCAGGCTGTCGAGCGTGCCGTACTTCTCGCGGACGATATCGATGGCCCGCTGGCGCACCTCGGGATCGCACACGTCGCCACCCACGAAGTCGATGGTCCCGGGGCCGTCGGTGAGCTCCTCGTCCTCGACGAGCTCCTCCCAGGCCTCCTCGTTGAGGTCGAGCACCACGAGCTTGGCACCCTGGCGATACAGCGCGCACACCGTGGCTGCACCCATGCCGCAGGCACCGCCCACGACCAGGATGACCTTGTCCTTATTGGTTGACATGTCCATGCCTCCTTACAGCCAGCGCGGCTCGACGATGACGGCGGGACTGTCGTTGGGGCCGATGGTCACGCGGGTGCCCACCGGGCATCGCTTGGCGTCGACCACGGCAAAGCCGATGTTCTTGTCCACCGTGTAGCCGTAGATCATCTGGGTGACGTATCCGCGAGGCACGCCGCGCTTGCGCAGGATCTCCTTCTGCGCGATGTCCTCGTAGCTCTCGCGCTCGATTTCGACGCCGACGAAGGCGCGCTTCTCCCCTTCGGCATGTGCGGCCTCGAGGGCATCCTTGCCAAAGAAGTCCTTGTCCATGCGGACGGACCAACCGAGGTTGGCCTCATACGGCGTGAGACCCCGGTAGTCTTGACGCAGCGCCAAGCCCTTCTCCATGGGAAGCGAGCGCACGTAGACCTCAAGCGTGGTGAGGCGAGGCGCGTCATACTTGGCTGCGGCGGCAGTGATCGCCTCTGCGACGGCCGCAGAGTCAGCGCGCGAGCAGTACAGCTCGTATCCCAGCTCGCCTGTGAAGCCGCCACGGTCCACCACGACCGCAACGTCTCCCAGCTTGGCGTCGACGATCTGGAAGCGTTTGAGCGCGTCGACGGGCTCGCCGAGCAGCGCTTCCATCATCTTCGCGGAGTTGGGACCCTGCACGGCGTACATGTCCCACGCCTGGGTGACGTCCTCATACGTCACCTCATACGCACCCTTGTGAGCGTCAAACCAACGTACGGCATGGGGGCCATAGAGCGTGGAGAGCCACCACACGCCATTCCCGCGGTTGAAGACCATGAGGTCGTCGATGATCGTGCCCTGCTCGTCGAGCATCGTGGTGTACTTGCCGCGTCCCTCGGGCGTGCCTGCGACCCTGTTTACCAGCATCCAGTCGAGGAACCTCTCGGCATCCGCGCCAGATACCGTGACCAGGTCGTGCGTCCAGCGATACCAGCCTGCGTTCTCGCGCACGGCCTTGGCCTCAGCGCGCGCGACGACGTCATCCTTGAACAGCATTGCTATCACTCCCCTCCTTAGAGCGCACGGTCATCGACCTTGCGGCCGACCGTGATGATGTAGTCGTCATCGTCCTCGTCGATCCAGACCGACCACTCGGGTGACACCAGCGTGTGGCATGCGCCGTTCCACTGCGCCTCGTAGCCCATGGTGATCTCCTCAAGCGGCGCCATCTCGAAGCGGCCCTCGAAGTCCTCCTGCGAGACGCGAATCTCGACGCCCTCCGCGTCGAAGGCCTCCCACTCGTGCGGCACGAGCTGGCATCCCAGCATGGCGTCGATGTAGGCTCCCATCACGCGCGGGTCGTTGTCGCCGATCTCTCGCGGAATGTCGAGCCAGCTGCGCAGGCCCTCGCGTGCGAAGAAGTCGATGAAGGAGTTCTTGCCGGCGGTTGCGAACACGATGCGCAGCAGGCGCTCGAACTCGTCATCGTCGTCGGCCATGTCGCGGATGGCGATCAGCGGGAAGCTGCAGGACCAGACCCAGCCCATCTGCGCTACCCAGTTGTACTGCCACTCGAGCGAGTTCTCCTCGCCAAAGGCCTGCACATACTGGCCGTTACGCAGGCCCTGGCCGTGGCGAACGCGACGCTCGGGCGGCGTGTCGTGCACGGGTGCATGGGCCTGCCCACGATGGTCGAGCCAGCCCTGATGCTCCAGATTGAACGCATCGAGCCTCTCGGCCACCACGCGGCAGTGCGGGTTTCCGCAGCCGCGCGCCTCGCACATGTTGAGCTGCACGTCGTTGGTGATCGCCCCATGCTCGCCACCCGCGGCGATATCAAAGTTGGCCGTGAACATGCCCGTGGTCATGTTGCACATCTCAGAGCCCACGATGTCCCACGGGCAGGTGTCAAGCTCCTTCTCCACGCGGTTCTCGGTGAACTGGATCACGCGACCGGCCATGTCCTCGGCCTCGTCGCCGTAGTCGCCCCAGATGGCACCGATCCACGCGGCACGCTTGACCAGCTCGGGAATGTTCCACTCGTCATAGAAGGCGTCGAGATACTGGAACAGCTCGTCCTCGCCACCGGCGCAGGCCGCGCAGTTCATCATGTTGGCGATTTCGGTGATGGCCTCGGTGCGCTCCTCCCAGCTATCGTTCAGGATGCGCATCACCTGGAAGATGTTGGCCGAGAAGGCAGCGATCGTCCTCAGACAATAGCTATAGGCCTCCTCTTCGGGAATGATCTTGCCAAAAGCCGTCTTCACGCCCCGATGCGTGTCGACGTGTGCGAGCAGGGCCATGTCCTCTCCTATCCCTCGAAACCCGTCGGTATCCACCAGCGGCATGTCTCCGCTTGGTGAGACATATGGAGCACCATCCTCATGCTGATGGGTACCGACGCATCTTGGTAGACGCATGATGGTTGGTGGATAGGCAGCGATGACCCAACAAGTTGTAGGGTCTCTTACCGAGGAAACGAACCAACAGCCCACAAAACGCACTGTAACCGCCACTTATTCGGCTTCAGACCCTACAATGTGCCGCAGACACCGTCGAGAAGCGAGGGAACCATGCACCTCAGCGTAAGCGCCATCGTGGACAACCTGCCAGCCGGCCTGTGCCAAGACGTCACGGGAATGCGCGACGACAGCTTGCTCGTAGGCAGGCCAGAGCTCTACGAAGGCGGCGAGAGAACGTTTTTGTCAGGTCATCTGTATGTGATGCGTTGCGAGCGACTCCCAGCACACGCAGCCGCGCAGGCCGGTGCCGTCATCATCTGCATCGGCGACGCCCCGCGCCTGCACCGCCTCCGCGAGCGTTGTTGCGTCGTTACGCTCGAGCCTGCGGACTTCTTTGCCACCTTCAACGCCGTCCAGCGCATATACGACACGTACGACACATGGGAGCATGACCTGAGGCGCATGGTCGACGAGGAGGGCGACATCTCCCACATGCTCACCCGCAGCGAGGAGATCCTCGGCAACGCGCTGCTCGCCGTAGATGGCAACTTCACCATCCTTGGCACGTCTGACCTCGCACGACACGACGCGGGTCTCTCGGGCGGGGACGGCAGCGCGCTTCCGCTCAGCACCTTCGACCAGTTCCTTGGCAGCCATGCCCTGTCCACCGAGGTGAGCGACCCCTTTGTCATTGACGTATTGGGGACGCACACGCTCAACTGCAACCTGCACCAGGGACGCACGTACTGTGGCTGCGTGACGCTCATCTACGGTACGCGTGACGAGCGGCCCTCGGACCGCTTTGCGCTCTCCCTCCTCGCCCAGGCAGTGCAGCGTGCCCTGGGGCGCCTGTCAAGCACCACGCCCCATGGCCCCGCCTCCTTAAGGCAGGCGATACAAGACCTGGTCAACGGCTTGCCGCTCGACCAGGTGACCAAGGCTGCCGTGGACAACGCCTCGCGGGAGCGTTCCTTCGTATGCATGCGCCTCAAGATGTCGAGCCGCATGGCGACGCTTCCGCTCGGCTATGTGCGCACCATGGTTGAGAGCACCTTCCCCCACAGTTTCGCCTTCGAGCACCATGGCAACTCGGTGGTTGCGTTCATCGACCTCGACCAGCTTGGCCCCGGCGACCCGACCGAGGACATACGTGCCGCCATCGAGCCCTTCACCGGCAGCATGGACATGCGGGCGGGCCTCTCGGATCGAGTCGAGGACCTGATGCAGGCAAGGCTCTACTACCTCGAGGCAAACAGCGCCCTCGAAAACGGAACCCTGCTCGGCGGTGCAGAACGCCTTCACCGCTTCCAGGACTTCGCGCTTCAGGACATGGTGGTGAGTTCCCTCGGGGAGATACCCCTCGAGCTCTGGTGTCCCGAGGGCTTGCGCAGGCTCATCGAGCACGACCTCACGTCAAGCACAAGCTACCTCGAGACGCTGCGCGTGTACCTTGCCTGTGACCGAGGCGCCACGCAGGCCGCAGCAAGGCTCTACGTGCATCGCAGCACGCTGCTCGAACGGCTTGCGCGCATCAATCGGGACCTCGGGCTCGACCTCGACGACCCCGACGTCCGCCTGCGCATCCAGCTGCTGCTCAAGGCTATCGAAATCAGGGGTCGCATCATGGGCGACACGTCGCTCTAAAGAGCCATACGAGAAGGGGCCAACCGCGTCTCGTGTGCGGTTGGCCCCTAAGTGGCGTTGCTGTGACGGACTTAGCCCTCGATGGCCTTCAGGCGGGCATCAATCTCGTCAAGGTGATCGGCGAGCTCCTTGGCCTGCGGGAAGCTAGCAAGCTTGCGCAGGGTGAGCCCCATGACCATCTTCATCTGCGGATCGGTGGTGAAGCCGGCAGAGTACTCAGAGATGATGGCTGCGGCCTCAGCGTTCTTCGCGAGCTTCCTGCACTTGTCGTCAACCGAATAGCCCATGATTCCTCCTCCATCGGGGCCCTTCTCGTCACGACAATTGTCGTGCCCCCTCGAGAGTCTGAACACACGGCAATCCGAGGATAGTTAACGCTCGTACCCCCTACAGAAAGAGGGGTACTGGCCACCCGGGGCGACCTACAGTTGCTCGAGCGCGCCGATTGCCGCCATCAGCCCTCGCGCCATGCACCCGGCATCAAGCCCCTGCGCCGGCACATGCACGAAACCGCAGGGCACGCCCGTTCCCGCCAAGTGGTGCAACATCAGGTACATGAGGTCGTTGCAGACGTAGGCTCCGGCCGAGTAGGAAACGTCACCCGGCAACCCCGCCTCGCGCACTGCCTCCGCCATCGCACACACGGGCAGCGTCGAGAAGAGCGCGCTCTCCCCGCCTTCGAGCACCGATTCGTCGAGTGGCGCATTTCCCTCGTTGTCGGGAATGCGCGCGAAGCGCAGATTGATGGCAACCATCTCCGGGGTGATCGCAGAGCGACCGGAAGCCTCTCCCACACACATCACGACATCCGGACGGAGGCGTCCGGCCTCTGCGAGCGCGATTTCCGCAGCTCGGCCAAATACCACAGGCAGGCAGAGCCTCTGCACCTCGAAGGTGCCTGTCACATCCGGCAGCGCAAACACCGCGTCGCACGATGCGTTCACCAGGCGGCCACCAAACGGCTCGAAGCAGGTTATGAGTAGTCGTTTGCGTCCCATACAGCCATTAAAGCAGCTTTAGGACCTCAGCACATAGTGCAAAGTAATATGTGCTCCCTCAGCATGGCACTACCGCTCATTGAGGAGCGGGCCTGTCAACATACCGAAACAGGCCCGCCCCTCTCGAAGAACGTTGTTAGCCAGCTTGCGTCAGGCTCGACGACCTCAATGCGTACCGCCATTCGGACTCCACTTATGCGAGTACGAATGGCGGTGCCTAAAGAGGCGAAGTCTATCGCCTTATCCGCAGGGAACCCAGCTGGTGCTAGAACACGGGATGCGGAATGGTCTCGGTGTCAAAGCTCTCGTTGCGGCCTTCCTTGATATAGGGGAACAGGCTCACGCGGCACTTGATGCGCACCTGGTCGGTGCCCTTGTTGCCCCAAAGGATCTCGAGCTCCCTGCCCTCTTCGACAAGGCCGTGGTAGATGGTGCCGATGGAGATCATCTGACGCGTCTTGCTGGAGAACATACGGCCAGAGGAGCATCCCACAAAGGTGTCGCCGTCGTAGACCTCGTCGATGTGCAGGGTGCCATTGCCCAGCACGTAGTCGTAGTCGCAGGGGAACTCGATGGGGTCGACGCGACGGGTGCCGTCCATGGACGCCTTGACGGCCTCGGCCACGCTGTCCACATCCCAGATGAGGGTGCAAGCGGTCTTGTAGTTGCCCGCCAGCTCGGCCTCGATGGCCTCCTTGCCGATGAAGTCGTGGTCCATGCGCACCATCTTCTGCCAGCCGTTCTCCATGGGCGTGCGGTAGACGAGGTCGCTGTCGGCAGGCAGGGAGCCGGCGATGTTCCACTCGAAGCCCGGGATGGGGAACGCGTAGTGCTCGGTGCCCTGCGGGATGGAGCCCTCGCAATGGCAGGTCACGTAGGGCAGCTTGCCGAGCTGGCGGATGCCGTAGGGCTCGCCCACGCGCAGGACCTCGGCCAGCACCTCCTGGCAGTCCTTGGTGAGGCCGTGGATCTCGTAGCCCAGCGTGCCCGCCATGCCGGTGCGCAGCACGAAGACCTCGTGGCCGGCGATCTTGAGGCCCTGCTGAAGCCACATGAATCCCAGGTCGTGCAGGTCGGTCTTGGTCGCCTGCTCCACGACCTCGAGCGAGCGCGGTCCGCACATCTGGTAGAAGAAGTGGCTCTCGGTGCAGTCCTCGACCTCAAAGTTGAACCTGTCCTGGAAGAAGATGTGGTTGAGCATGGCCGGGTCGGGCAGGAACATGGAGTAGAAGGTGTCCTCGGCCAGGCGCATGACGATGCCGTCGTTCATGATCTTGCCGTTGGGCTGGCAGATGATGACGTGGCGCGCCTTGCCCACCGGGTACTTCTTGAAGGTATTGACGCTCGCGGCGGTCAGGAAGTCCAGGTACTCGGTGCCCTTGATGAGGTAGTTCATCGCGGGGTTGAGGCCGCCATGCACGTAGCAGGTGTCGTACCACGAGAGCTCCTCGTCGAGCCAGCCGCTGTAGGAGAAGGGCTGGATGGGGAAGCGTCCGTCGTCGGCCATCGGGGTGAAGACGCCCTCGTGGCTGGTGAACGTGGTGTTGCGCGGGATGAGGTTCTGTGCGAAGGGGCTGGGCTTGAACTCCGGTGCAGACATGGGTTCCTCCTTGTGCGATGACGTCATGGCGACGCTCCTGCTTACGCCTCACATGATGGGGCCTTGCAAAAGCCCCGTCATCGGGCTGCGGTATGGGAAGAACCTCTTGGACTGTTACTTTGTCACAGGGTCGCCTCGCCAGGCGAGCACGCGGCGCATGCGCAGGGACAGTGCCAGCGACTGGCAGGTCTCCCCGCTCTCCAGGTCCACGTCAAAGAGCTGCTGGATCCGCTCGAGACGCGCGTACATCGTGTTCTTGTGAATGCCCAGAAGCCGTGCGGCCGCCTGTGCGTTGTTGGCACAGCGGAGATAGGCATCGACGGTCTTTATGAGCTGGGTCCCCTCACGTCGGTCGTGCCCTGCCATGCGCTCCGTCACCGGGTCGATGTAGTGCGAGAGATCCGTCAGCTCCGCCACCTGCATCAGCAAGTCGTCCAGACGCCAGTCGTCATAGTTCGCCAGACCCGCAGGCAGTCCCGCACGCTGCGAGAGAACCATGGCGGCACGCGCCTGACGGTAGGACTCCTTGATGCCCCCTATCGAGTCGAAGGCGCCACCCACCCCCACGCGCAGGGGAAGGTTCGCGAGGCATGCCTCTAGGTCGCGGAGCGGAACCTCCTCGTATCTGCTCAGGTCAAGGAGCATGACCAGTCGGCCATGGCGCACGATGGTGGGAGATGTGGGAAAACGCCGGGCCAGAAGACCCTGCGAGAACGAGAACACGACCCCCGAGTGGCCCGACTCGAGAGCGATGACCAGCACACGGCTGCGCGAGGGAAGCCCCAGGCGGTCGCCGTGAGTCATGAGGTCCAGCTCTTCTCCCGATGCCGTCCCCTCGATGGCTGCGGTCACCACGTCAAGGAGGGCTGACGAGCTCCTCACCTGCATGTCCTGCCAGGTCATCTCCAGCACGATGGCCTGGCAGAGGACGACGAGCAAGTCCCCGTCGCACTCGCCGAGCGGCTCGCGCTCTACGAGCGTTGCCATGCCGACGACATCGTTCCGAAGGCGAATGCGGGCACCCACAAAGCGGCCCGGGTAGAAGTCGAACTTGCCCACGACGGGGGTGTCGTTCGAGAAAACGCGCTCGTAGATACCCGCGCGCCCGACGTCCGCCGCGTTGTCGGGGTCCATTCTTCCCCCGGGAAAGAACTCGTCCCAAAAGGCACGGTCCTCCTCTGTCGCATGGCTCATCGCCATGACCCGTGCCGCAAGGTCGCAGACGAACACGGGGTTGCCGATGACCTCAGCGCCGACATCCACCAGATGCTGCAGGCCGCCATGATCGAGCAGCGCATCCATGATGCGCGCCTTGCCCTGCCTGAACTCCATGCTGCCCCCGTTCTTCGACCTTCCCCTGTGAACTTATCACATCAATGGGACACTTGGACGGAGGGGCTTTCGGAGTGTTGCAGGGACCCTACGCTACAGTCTCCAAACGATGCGTATACACATACAGCATGGATGCGACAGCGGCTCCCAGGCAGACCAGCAGCACGATGATGGGCAGCACGTAGCCACCGGAGAAGTCATACATGAAGCCGACCACGGACGAGAAGATGGCGTTGGCGAAGTTGCCCGCCAGGCTGATGGTGGGATAGGTCTTGTCGTAGTTGGCAACTCCAAAGGCGTCGCGCGTGATCATGGTAATGGCCACGGTGCCCAGCGAGTAGCACAGACCGCACAGGGCCGCTGCCACGATGAGCATCTGGGGGCTGCGAATGATCAGCAGCATGACCAGCGACGCGGCAACGACTGCGGCATAGATCAGCGTGGAGATGCGGGTACCCAGACGGTCGATGAGCGCACCGAGCACGATCTTGCCCAGGCTATTGGCCACCATGGAGGCGGACAGCATCGAGGCTCCCAGCGCCGCGCCAAAGCCGTAGCTCTCTGCCATGCCAGGGAAGAACTGCGGTATGGCAGTCACCGCAGTGGCGAGAACCGCGTAGCCGATGACCGCGCCAAGGATGACCATGCTCACCGGAGCGGCGGAGACCGCGGAGCCCGTCTCTGCCTTTGCCTTGGATTCACTTGCGACGGTACCCGCACCGAGCGCCTCGAGACCGGCCGTTGCGGGGTCGAGCGAGGGCAGCAGCAGGATGGCGGGCAGGTTGAGCAGCACGGTGAAGGCGGCAATGGCGACGTATCCCATGCGCCAGCCCACGCCACCGATGATGCCGTTGATGATCGGCGAGAAGAGCGCACCCGCAAGACCGCTGCAAGCCATGGCGATGCTCGACGCAAGGGCGACGTTGGTCACGAACCAGCGGTTGATGACCGAGGTGACGAACACGAAGCCGATCATGCCGGCAACCAGGCCGCGCACGACGCAGAGCGCGTACATGGGCATGACGCCCTGGCAGAACGAGAAGCCCACCGTCGCAGCCGCATTAACAGCCGTCGCGCCAATGAGCAGCGGTTTCAGGGTCTTCTCGGTGAGCAGGCGCGGGGCGATCATGCCACCGAAGGCGAACGAGATGTTGGTGATGGTGAGCATGAGGCTCACCTGTCCGCGCAGGACCCCAAACTCCTCCGAGACCGGGGTGAAGAACAGTCCCGCAACGTTGGTCACCAGGCCAACGCCCGACGCCAACAGGCCACACATGGCCACGACCACCAGCAGGTGCCTACCAGAGAGCTTCATGCCATCCCCCCCAACGATTCCAATATCCCCAATTTGATGATACGTAAGAAAACGGAATCACGCGACATACAATCGCACTGATTCGTCTACTTGCGCGGCCTCCAAAGCTGCTCTCGATTGCGCGCGCTGGCGTGGCAACCTACGATGACCTTATGAAGGGTTTGTAACATGCGACAAAGTCCCTCCGACGATCGTATTAGGGGTAAGGCCAGCGCAGGCCCAAATAAGAGAGGAAGGTTTGCCATGAAGAGGATCGCGGCACTTGCAACAACCGGAGCACTCGCACTCTCCCTGTCCCTCATCGGATGCGGCGCCAAGCCAGTTGCGGAAGACACTCCGTCGGAAGCCAGTCCCGAGGCGACCGAGGTCGTCGGTGGCTACACGGCCTCTGACGAAGCGCCAACCTCCACCCTCACCGATCATGAGCAGGAGGTCTTCGCAGCCGCCACCAAGGAGCTCGTCGGGGTCACCTACACTCCCGTCTCCACACTGGCCACGCAGGTGGTGGCGGGTACCAACTACGCCTTCCTCTGCAAGGGCGAGGTCGCAGACGCTCAGGGAACGACTGGATGGTACCTGCTGGTCGTCTACGAAAATCTCTCTGGCGAGGCGGAGCTGACCTCGGCCGAGCAGATCGACCTTGCTGACGTGCACGTCACCGACGAGACCGCCGATGGCGAGGCCGCCGGCGCCTGGGCCGTCGTGATGCCCGAAGCCACCGAGCTTCTACCCGCCGATGCTGCCGAGGCCTTCACCAAGGCGACCGAGGCGTATGTGGGCGTAAGCCTCAAGCCCCTGGCGACGCTCGGAACGCAGGTCGTCGCTGGAACCAACTACCTCGTGCTTTGCGCCGGAGAGCCCACCACTGCCAACCCGGTGGCGCAGCTCTACGTGGCCGAGGTCTACTGCGATCTCGACGGCAACTCCGAGTTCACCAGCGTCCAGACCTTCGACCTGCTCTCCTACATCAACAACTAACCAAGCGCCCGGGACCACGGGAGTCGCCCGCATGTCCTAGAAAAGTGCGCACGTGAACGCGGCTATTCGGACTCTTCCAGGAAGGCTCCGAATAGCCGCTTTGTTGTGCACACTTTTGTCAGGAAAGCATGAGTGATGACATGAGACAAATAGGTGTCCACTAGGCCTGTGGGCGGTCGTTAAGGAGGCTGGTCGGGACGGCGTGTCAGTCGGTACCAGAGAGCGAAGTGAAGCCGTTCCCAAAGGCCTCGTGAATCATGCTCACGACAATGGTTGCAGACGGGTCTATCCCGGCGACGATGCGTCTCAGATAGGCCATCTCCGAGCGCGTGAGTACCACGAGAAGAACGGGACGGTCCCTGCCCGTATAGCCACCGCGCGCAAGCAGCTCCGTGCACCCGCGATCAAGGTCGGAGAAGACGTGTGCCTTTATCTCATCATGCTGGTCGGAGATCACGTAAGCCGCACGCTGCGTGTTGAAGCCATCTATGACCATGTCGAGCACGCGGGTACCAAGATACATTGCTATCGTTGCATAAAGTGCGTTCTCTATGCCAAACACTGGTACCGAGAGCGCGACGACCGCTGCATCTGCGACAAGCGAGGCCATACCTGTCGAGAGCGACGTGTGGGCTGCTGCGATCTGCGCGACGATGTCCGTCCCCCCGGTGTTGCCACCGGCGCGAAAGACCAAGCCCAGCCCAATGCCGCACACCACACCACCCCAGAGGGCACACAGCAGCATGTCGCCGTTGCCCAACACGGGAAGCACGGGTGCAAGCGCATCGGTCGCAACCGAGGAGACCACGATGCCCAGTATGCAACGCGCGGCATAGCGTGCACCACCCTCATGCAAAACAGCACCCATGAGCAGGACGTTCATGGCAAGGACCTGCATGCCGACTGGCACGACCGGCAACGAGGCGCGACGCAACAGCTCGGCTATGACGGTTGCGAGGCCCGAAGCACCGCCCGCCGCAATCCCGTTTGGGATCTCAAAGCAATCGAGACCGACCGCGAACAGAACCGACCCCAAGACAATGTATGCCGAGTCTACGATGAGACCGCTTCTGAGCACCCTCTGTGCCATGGCTTCCCCCAAACCACACGAGCGTCGTTTGGGCTATACTCCACCCGACAGAAGGAAAACACAATAATAATCATACTTTATACACGTATTGCCAAGTATCGCACGCGGTCTGGAGGCAGGTCAGTGGCTACAGCTTGAGCACGACCTCGATCTCGGGGTCGACAAGGCCGGCGCAGGCGACGGAATCTCGAAGGCGTCTGGCCCAGGTCACAACAGCAGGTCACGCAGGCTCTGCACGGTGCCGTCAAAGTGCCAGGCGCGCATGCCCAGCATCCGGGCACCGAGCACGTTGTCGCGCGCGTCATCGACAAGAAGGCACTCCCCCGCCTCCAGCCCGTAGCGCTCGAGCAGCGCGCGATAGATGCGCGCGTCGGGCTTGACCACCCGCTCGCGATAGGAGACGACCATGCCGTCAAAGCACTCTCTGCCAGGCAACTGCGCCTCGTAGCGCTCGAAGGGCTCCCCCGCGTTGGTGAGCAGGTATATGCCATATCCCGCCTGCTTGAGGTCTCCGATAAGCCCACCCATGCCCTCCACGGGCACGCGCTCATCGCACCAGTGGCGCACGAGCTCGTTCACAGCGGCATGCAGCCGGCGCGGAAGGCGCGTCTTTGCCGTCCAGGCAACGGTCCCCTCGTCCACGGCGCCAGCGTCCATCAACGCCCACTGCACAGATCCAAAGACGGCATCGGCGAGAAGGCGCGTATCCTCATCGCTCTCGCAGAAGCGGCGGGCTTGCCCGAGCGGCTCCCACCTGAAGAGCACGCCCCCCATGTCAAAGACGACGTTTCTCACAGGCACGACGGAGCCACGCGGATCGAGCGCGAGCGTGGGAATCTCCAATCTGCAAGCCTCCACCAGCCGGGCCAAGCCTTTCTCGGTGGTCACGATTGCATCGACGCCATGCTCGATGGCGTCGGACAGGAGCGCCGCCAGGCGACGGAGCTCTGCATCTGGCAGGCTCGCGGCATTTGCAGAGGAGAGACCGGCAATCCATGCGCGCTCGCCCTCGGGTGGCACCAGCACCTGAAAGCCCCACCGGGCGAGCGCCACCCTGAGGCCCTCCACCCCCATGTCACCCTCGTTGCCCAAGAGCACCACGCGGCGGCAGCGCATGTGGGCAAGGTCGATGCGCAGGGCATCTACCAGCAATTCTGTGGGAAGCTGAGACATATGGGGCCCTTCCGGCAGGTCGGCTCGCGGCCTAGTAGAGCGGCCTGAAGTCGTACTCGCCCTCGATCACGTCCACGTCACGCGCCTCCTCGATGCGGAAGCCCGCCATCCAGCGACGCCCGTTGTAGTAGCGCTCGAGACCGTCGATGACCGCCTGCACCTGCTCGCGGATTCCCTGGATCTCAGCCGTGACCGAACCATCCCGCTCGTTCATGACCCATCCCGTCGCTCCGACCGAGCTTGCAAGGTTGGTCGTAGTCCAGCGGAAGCCGACCCCCTGGACACTGCCGACAAAACGGTAGCGTCGGCGAACCTTGGGGCCTAGCACGGTGTCATCCATGGTCGCCTCCCCCCTCTCGGCCGCCGCAGCCATCTTGCGCACCTGCTCGAGTTCCATCTGCTCGAGCTCGTTCGCCGCGCCCTGGCCTTCAATCATCTTGCGAATGTCCGAGAGCAGTCCCATGGCCACCTCGCCTCCAGCAATCCGTTCGCGCCCATCGTATCATGATGGCCGCCGATACGGGCTGATGCCCCGGGACTCTCGGCGAGGTTCCGGCACGTGTTGTCAACAGCAAAAGTCGTAATCTGCCCCTATGTACAAGACCACTCTGCGATACTGTTCGCTGACAGTCGCTCTGGAATCGAGGCCGCTGCTCGCACCACTCACGGATCAGGGGTTAACAAAAGGAGTCGCATGCACTACGACGGAATGACCTTCAGACCGCCCTACGAGGCATACTCGCTGCTGCTGCAGGTCACGCGCGGATGCAGCCACAACGCCTGCACCTTCTGCAGCATGTATCGTGACGTGCCGTTTTCTGTCTCGCCGCTCGAGGAGATCGTTGACGACATCGCCGAGGCCGCATATCGCTACCCGCGCGCAAGGCGCGTGTTCCTCGTCAATGGAGACGCCTTCTGCCTGCCAACGGATGCTCTGCTCAACATCGCGGAGATGATCCACGAAGCGCTTCCCACTGTCGAGTCCATCGGCTGTTATGCGCGCATCACCAATATCGCAAGCAAGACAGATAACGAGCTTGCCGCACTTGCGCAGGCAGGCTACGCGGACATAAACATCGGTGTGGAGAGCGCCCTCGACGACGTGCTCACCTTTATGAACAAGGGCTACACTGCGGCAGAGGCACGCGAGCAGCTGGCTCGGCTCAACGCAGCGAGCCTCCCCTTCAACGTGAACATCATCAATGCCGCAGCCGGACCAAACCGCATCGCCGAGCATGCCGCCGCAAACGCCGCGCTCGTCAACGAGGCCAAGCCCACGCTCATCTTTGTCTCTCCCCTGCACGTAGACCCAGGCACGCCCCTTGAAACGCTACTTGACCAAGGCGCCTTCGAGGAGTGCACGCTCGGACAGTATGTTGAGGAGGAGATCGCCTTCTTGGAGGGGCTAGAACTGGACGAGTGCGTGTTCTTCGGGGCGCACGTCTCCAACCCCATCCCTGCAAACGGCTTGCTCCCGCGCGACAAGGAGGCGTTGCTGACCATACTGCGCGAGGGATTGGCAAACACGCCGCAAGAGATGCGCTACTCGCATCCCTCTAAAGGCGCAGAGGGCAGCCTCCGGTAGAGCCTGGTAGGTCAAGCCTTACCGGAGGATGATTAACCCTCAATGAACATGTACGAGTGAGACAGCCCGCCCTACAGGATGGCCTTCTCCTCCCCACGCACCTGTGCGACAGCCTGCGCGATGAGCTCTTCGCTGACACCAAGCTCGAGAAGCTTCTGCGAGAGCTCGTTTATGCCCTGCTCGAGACCCTGCTCGAGGCCCTGCTCGAGGCCCTGCTCGAGACCCTGCTCACGAGCCTCACGTGCTTCGCGTTCGACACGTTCGACTCTATCAGCCCACAACTCAAGAACCTCGCCGCCCATGACAGCCCTCACCTTCTTTTGCAGCGTCTCGTAAGCTGCCGTGATATGGTCTGACACCCTGATTATAAGCTCGATGATCTCCTCAAACAGTATGACCTCGCCTTGGCCGATCGTTGCCTCGGCGAGGCGCATGCGCAGGTCGAGACACTCAGCCAGCAGGTACGCCGTGCGATTGTCGTCATTGGCGATCTGGGACAGAGCCTTCTCGTAGCGCATGAGATAGTACGGAAGGAGCAAGAACAGCTGCTTGGAAAAAATCTCATCCTCACCGATCAGCTGTGCCTTCATCACCCTGACGCGGTACTCAAACGAGTTGCCGTCGGGCAGCTTCACTTCCATCTGCAGGACATCCGGGGTTCTCTCGTTGTGACGCAGGAACAAGACGCATGATGCGGGAAACTCCATCCGATAGGGAGCGCCTCCGCTCAGGGCACGCTCGAGCGCAATGCTGAAGTCGTATTCGATCATGCGCACGACCATATCCGTGTCGGGCGTACTCTGGCACTCAATGTGATAGATCTTGTCCCCAAGGCGAAACACCGTGTCGTCAATCTTGCTGCCACGGGGCGTCTCATGCTCGTTACTAAAGTGCACAACCCGCTCGTCGTGAGCGTAGCTTCTGCCGAACACCTCGTTAATGAGGGGGATGACGAGCTTGGGTGTCTTATGGACCATCGTCTTGAAGACGGAGTCGAAAACGGTGTTGTCAGCCATTCCAAGTCCTCTCTGTACGCGAGTGAAGCGATGGGAGTCATGGTCGACAGGGCGACCATGACTGGAATGGCTATGGGCGGTGAGCGCGCGGCAGCGTGCATGGGCATCCTCTGGGGGACGAATACGGGTGGTGCATGTATTCGCTCGAGAACGCCCGCCACGGAATGAAAGCCCCGGCTCCGCGGAACGAACCCGCAGGTGAGTCAGCCGGAAACCCCGTATAGCCGCGGGTTTCTGCGTATGAGGGTACACGGTCCGGACCGGACGTGGACACGTATCGACAACCGCTCCCTCCAAGCAGCTTTAGTGTATCACGTTAATAAGTACATTTGTTCGATGATTTTGAGATTCTTCGCATGCCGCAGGTATGACGAAGTGCCGAACCGATCATCTGCCCTACAGCACGTAGCTCATCAGACGATGGAATGCCTCTTGCAAGCGCGTCGTGGGCAGGGCGAGGTTCATGCGGATGTGCGTGGGACCATGGAACATGGCGCCGTCCTGCCAGGCCACGCCGACGCGCCAGGCCGCCTCCTCGAGCTCGGTCAGGGTCTTCCCATGCTTCTCGAGCCAGCCGGCAAAGTCGACGAAGAGCATGTAGGTGCCCTCGGGGCGCATGAGGCTCACGCCCTCGATGCCAGCAAAGAAGTCACAGGCGAGGGTCATGTTCGCATCTATCACCTGCAGCAGCTCCTCCAGCCAGGCATCGCCTTCCTCGCTGTAGGCACCGACAAGCGCCTCCTGCGAGAGCACGTTGAGGCTGTTGTAGTGCGTGGAGTCCGCCACGGAGCGCACGCGGTCGCGCAGGCGCTGATCGTAAATCACGTGATAGCTGCCGATAAGGCCGGCGAGGTTGAAGGTCTTGCTCGGCGCGTAGAGCGCGATGGTGTTGTCGTGCGCCCACGAGCTCACCTGCTGGGCGGGAATGTGGGTGTGACCAGGCATGATGAGGTCGCTCCAGATCTCGTCGCAGATGACGGTGCACTGGTACTTCTCAAAGAGCTCCATGGCGCGTTCGAGCTCCCAGCGTTCCCAGACGCGCCCACAGGGGTTGTGCGGCGAGCAGAAGACGACAAGGTGGATGTGGTTCTCGGCCAGACGGCGCTCCATGTCCTCGAAGTCCATGCGCCAGACGCCCTCGTCGTCGAGCACGAGCGGGCTGTGCTCGATGACGCGACCAGCACGCTCGATCGAGCCGGTGAAGCCGATGTAGGTGGGCGAATGCACGAGGATCTTGTCCGCCGGGGCACTGAAGGCGCAGATGGCGCTGACCACGCCGCCGAGGACGCCGTTCTCGTAGCCGATGCACTCGGGCGTGAGGTCGTCGACGCCCTTGTGACGCCTGTGCCAGTCGATGATCGCATTGTAGTAGGCGTCCGAGGTGAGGAAGTACCCAAAGAGCGGGTGCTCGACGCGGCGAGTGATGGCGCCCGTGATGCAGGACGGCGCGGCAAAGTTCATGTCGGCGACCCACAGGGGAATCGCGTCAAAGCCCTCCTCCGGTGCGGCGGGAGCAAAGCCTCCCGGCATGCCCAGCCCGTCAACGGCGAGAGCGCCGGTACCACCGCGGTCAATGATGGACGTGAAGTCGAACTGCATGAGTGTCTCCCCTGTCGGTCGCAATTGCTATCCAGACAAATCGTAGCGCAAGGAGAGACACCGGCGCACGCTCGAGTTGCATGACACGGCGCCAAAAGAACAGAACGGCTCCCCCAGGCAGTACTCGGGGGAGCCGCATATGCACGTCGTTAGGAAGGACCCGGTCTACACCCGGTTGTACGCAGCAAAGAACTCCTGGGTCTCCGGGTCGGTCGGGTGGTCCATGACGTCGTAGGGGCTTCCGTTCTCGGCGATCTTGCCGCGACGCAAAAGCACGATGCGGTCCGCCGCGTCGTGGGCAAAGCCCATCTCGTGCGTAGCCATGAGGATGGTGGCGCCCTGCGCCTTGAGCTCGCCAACCATCTCGAGCACCTCGCCCACCAGAAGCGGGTCGAGGGCGGAGGTGATCTCGTCGAGCAGGAGCAGCTCGGGCTCCATCATGAGGGCACGACAGATGGCCACGCGCTGCTGCTGGCCGCCGGAGAGGCGGTCGGGATACTCCTTGGCCTTCTGGTCCATACCGATGCGACGCAGCAGCCCCATGGCCTTCTCCTCGGCCTTCTCGCGCGGCCACTTGTGCACCTTGCGCGCGGCGAGGTTGAACTGCTGGAACACCACGCCGATGCGCGAGCGCTGCTTGTCCATGTTGATGCTCGGGTCGGTGATGTCGGTGTCGCCCAGCCAGATCTGGCCGTCGTTGACCTGCTCGAGCAGGTTGACGCACTTCATGAGCGTGGACTTGCCGGAGCCGGAGGCGCCCAGAAGCGCCACGGTCTCGTGCTGGTGCACGTCAAAGGAGATGTGGTCCAGGACGGTGTTGTCGCCAAAGCGCTTGACCACGTTGTCAATGCGCAGGACCTTCTTGTTGTTGGTGAGATCGGTGCCAGCCATCAGACCATGCCTCCCGTCTGCTCGCGCTTGCGCAGCCTCTCGGAGTACCAGTCGTTCAGCAGGATGAACGGCACGCTCATCAGGATGAAGACGATGCTCGCGACGATATAGGGCGTGAAGTTGTAGGTCTTGGCGACCACGATCTGCGCGGCGCGGACGGCGTCGACGGCACCGAGCGTCGAGATCAGGCCCACATCCTTCTGCATGGAGATGAAGTCGTTCATCAGCGCCGGGGCGATCTTGCGCAGGCCCTGCGGAATGATCACCAGGCGCATCGTCTGGGTCTGCGTGAGGCCCAGGGAGCGGGCGGAGGCACGTTGCGAGGGATGCACGTCCTGGAAGCCGGCACGCAGTACCTCGGCGATGTAGGCCGAGTAGCTCATGATCACGGCTATGGTGCCGAGCACGGCCTTGTCCATGCGTCCAAAGAGCCCCAGGCCCGGGATGCCAAAGCCGATGAGGTAGAGCACGACGACCATCGGGATGCCGCGCATGATGGTGGTGTAGAAGCGCGCCACCACGCGCAGCGGGAACATGACCGCAGAGGTGGTCATGCGAATGAGCGCAAGCGAGGTGCCCAAAATGGCAACGCCTATGACCGCAACGCACAGCACGCGGATGTTCAGGAAGAGGCCAGAGACGACCTCAGGCCATGCGAGGACAAAGTACTCGGGTGAGAAGAACGACTCCTTGACCCGAGGCCAGCCGGGCGAGTTCTTTAGCACGACAACGACAAGCGCGACAAACAACAGCGAGGACACGACGCTCGTGAGATGAGAGCGAAAGTTCTCTTTGCGACGGTATTCCTCGCGACCTCGCTCGATGTCACTGACCTCGTAGACGATCTTTTCGGCCATCGGTCTCGACCACCTCGTTACATACGGACTCATAAAAATGGTCGGCCGGGATAGACCCGGCCGACCGCATGGGTGTTGGTTACTCGGCGAGCGTGGGAATGTCGCTCGTGTAGGCCTTGAGCCACGTGTCGATAAGGCCGTCGATGGTGCCGTCGTCCAGGATGGCGTTCATGGCGTCGGTCACGAAGGGAACGAGCGGAGAATCCTTGGTCATCGCGATGCCGAGGCCGTCGTCGGTGGAGTTGGGAATCTGGCCGATGACGACGCCCTTGTCGCCCACCTGGCCGGACTCGACCATGTACACGCACTGCGGGGTATCCGTCACAAGCGCGTCGATCTGGTCGTCCTTGACGTCGGTTGCCGCCTCGACGTTCGTGGGATAGATCCTGACCTGCTCCTTGGGGTCCTTGACGAGCGCGTTGGCAAACTCGATGGCCGTGGTGCCGCTCTGGACGCCGATCACGGCATCGGCAAGGTCTGCGACGCTGGTCGCGTTGGCAAAGGCGCCGTCGTTGAGAACGATGACGGACTGGGTGGGAACGAAGTACGCAGGCGAGAAGTCCACGGCCTTCTTGCGGTCCTCGTTGATGGAGACCTGCTGGATGTTGAGGTCCCACTCATGCTCGCCGGGAGCGAACGCCTGCTCGAAGTCGCTGCGGGTCCAGACGACCTCCTCCTTGGCGAAGCCCATCCTCTCTGCCAGGGCGTAGATGACGGCAGCCTCGAAGCCCTCGCCGGACTCGGGGTCGTCGTTCATGACCCAGGGCTCCCATGCGGGGTTGCCGGTAGCAACGGTCAGCTTGCCGGGCTCGAAGGTGAGGTCCTTGACGTCGCCGGAAGCCTCGGCGGCACCGCCGTCGGAAGCGCTGGAGTTGGAACCGCAGCCTGCAAGGCCGAGAACGGCCGCGCTTGCACCGAGCTTGAGCATCTGACGCCTGCTGATGATGAAGTCCATGACGGAGTTCCTTTCTATCGCGTCCCACCACCTTGGCGGGACGACCCTAAGGATGGATAGCTACATAGTAATTGTTCGAATCTGCTCGCGGTCCCGCAAATGCCAAAACCTTTCGTGGCTTGCGCCGTCGAGCCACGATCGCACGCCCCGACGCTAGGCCTTGGACACGCGCACGTCCCAGCCGGCCCCAAAGCCGATGTCATAGCGCTCGACAATGGACGACTGGTTCATGGTGAACGAGACGTTCATGAGCTCGTTGGTGTACGCGAGCAGCTCACCGGGACCGACGTCGCCAAAGGCGCGGCAGAGGGGCATCTCCTCGTCGAGCACGAGGGCCCCGTCGTGACGCAGCTCGATGCGCAGGGCATCCCCATACGTCACGCCCAGCCCCTCGAGCAGGGCAAACGGGATGTTGGTCCACGCATTGCCAAAGTTGGGGTCGACGATGTCGACGATGCCCGTGGCCACTCCCCCGCTGACCGTGGGCACGGCAAGCGGCAGCATGACGATCTCGTCAACCGGATAGGCCGGACCGACTTGCTCCCACGAGATGATGCCGCTTGCAAGACGTGCGGCACAGTAGCCAAAGAGGTCGCGCCCGTGGAAGACCGCGGTCCCGCGCGTGTCGGGGTTGCGGTTGATGGTCTCGTCGATCTCGCGCACCTCGGTGATGCCGATGTGACGCGCCACGTGGGTGAGCGCCCCGTTGTCGGGCGTCACGATGATGTGTCCGTCGGCGGTCTTTGCCGCGCAGGCGCGGCGGGACGTGCCTACGCCAGGGTCGACCACACTCACGTAGATCGTGCCCTCGGGCCAGAACGGCATGCTCTGGTACAGACGGTAGCTCGCACTCCATACGTCATAGCGCGGAATCTGATGGGTGCCGTCAAAGATCTCCAGCTCTCGGTCGACGCGCTTGACCACGCCATACATCGAGCTGACCGCCCCCTCCGCATAGGTGAAGTCGGTCTGAAACACCAAGATGGGCTTGTCGAACCTGCTCATGAGACCTCCTGCTCACAAAGACGATGCCAATGGGTAGCATAGCCCGACATGGAGCAGGCGGAAAGCAGAATGCCGACCTACCGCCCTACGCCTCCATGCGCATGGCGAGGTAGAGCTCGCTGAGCCCGTCCAGGACAAGCGCGATACCGCAGAAGATGGGCAGCGCATGGACAGCGGCGGAGGGAACGAGAGTCAAAAAGACGCCTGTGGCGATGGTGATGATGCCCACGCGCAGCGTGTACTTCTCCGCATCCTCCTCGTCGGCAGTCTTGGTGCGAGAGCGCGCCACATCCCCCAGGCCAGACAGCACGATAAGAACGCCCAGCACCGAGAAGAGCACCTTGGCAAACATGTCGGGGAATACTCCGACGATGGCGCCGGCGAGGATGAGGATGCCAGAGACGACGACGTCCTCAAAGGGGATGAGGTCGATCGCCTGCGCCCGCATGAGATGCCCCAGAAGCGTGACCACGCCAAAGGCGGCCGTAGCACAACCGATGAGGCGCACGACGAAGGCGGTCACCTCACCGGCATTGGAGAGAATCGCGGCGCCAAGAAAGACGAGCAGGGCACCCGTCATGGTGACGGTGAACCTCGTGTGGGCGATGCGGTTCTCCATGGTGACTCCCTTGCGACATCTCGTGCCTAGCTTTTAATGATACAGGCTCAAGCAGTAAACGAGGCCCACGCATCGGGGAGCTGCGGCATAACGGGCACGCAAACGTTTCAAGCGTGCGGCCATTTTCTCCACAGGCGGTATTTGTTGGTAGAGTTATTCACCAACGCGCATGAAGGGATGCCGATGAACCGTCAGCAGCAGCTTGCGGCGATCTTCGCCGATACGCAGGACATGATTGCCAACACGCCCCAGCTCAAGGAGGCCGCCCGCCGCTCGGCAGAGGCGTCGCATCTCTACGAGGCGAACGACTGGCCTGAGCTGGGCGAGCCCACCGGCGAGGGGCTCGTGCGCGTAACGGGCCGTCGCAGCTTCGAGGCTGCGCAGGCCATCGCCGCCGAGCGTCCGGATGCCCGTATCGCCGTGCACAACTTTGCCTCGTCCATCCACCCGGGCGGCGGCGTCGTTGCGGGCAGCTCCGCCCAGGAGGAGAGCCTCTGCCGCTGCTCCACGCTCTACAGCGCTCTAAACCAGCGACGCTTCTGGAACGCCTACTACAGCCCCAACCGCGGCTCCGGCGACGTGCTGGCAACCGATGCCTGCATCTGGACGCCTGATGTCGTCATCTGCAAGAGCGACGAGTCACTGCCGGCACGCCTCGCACCGGAGCAGTGGATCTCGGTCGACGTGGTGACCTGCGCGGCACCGGACCTGCGCCGCACGAGCGCAAACCTCGCGCACCTGCGCATGGGACGCACGACCAAGGTGTCGCTGACCGAGCTCTTCGACCTCCATCGCCGTCGCGCCCGCCACCTGCTGACCGTCGCGGCCAGCGAGAAGGTCCAGTGCCTGGTGCTTGGGGCTTTTGGCTGCGGCGCCTTCTGCAACGACCCCTACCTCGTGGCAAGCGCGTGGCATCAAGAGCTCGAGTCCCTGCGCAACCACTTTGACCTCATCGAGTTCGCGGTGTTCCACATGCCCTACGAGCGCGAGAACTACGACGCCTTCAGCGCGGAGTTCGAGGGTTGACGGTAAGCGCGGGGGTGAGCACCACCGGTCCGCTCCGGGAGACGCAACGGCGGCTCGTTCCGTCCTGATCGACGGACCAGTGGCGGCTGGTCCGCTCCGGGAGACGCAACGGGGGCCCGTTCCGTCCGGATCGACGGACCAGTGGCGGCTGGTCCGCTCCGGGAGACGCAACGGCGGCTCGTTCCGTCCTGATCGACGGACTAGTGGCGACTGGTCCGCTCCGGGAGACGCAACGGCGGCCCGTTCCGGCCCGATAGACGGACCAGTGGCACACATAAGGTAACGCTACAAGCCATCTACCTGCGCAAATGCTCGTCTCTCCAGAGGCACATCATCTCATTGGTGAGCGAGAGGTCGTCGGGCTGGCCGGGGATCTCGGTCGGCCCCGCCCACACGGCGCGCCCCAGCTCCTCTTTGTCCATGTGCAGGGTCGGGTCGCCCACCACGTCGCACCAGTAGCCTGACAGGACGTCTCCCGCTACACCCCACGGCTGCGACTTGTAGTAGGTGATGTTGGTGACCTCGAGGCCGAGCTCCTCGCGCACCTCGCGGCGCACGCACTCCTCGATGGTCTCCCCTATCTCGACGAACCCCGCCACCAAGGCGTCGATGGGCATGTAACGCCCGCGCGCATAGCGGGTGAGCACAATCTTCTCGCGCTTCGGGTCGCGCACGCAGACGATGACGGCGGGGTTGATCCTGGGGAACACGAGGTTGCCGCAGCTGGGGCACGAGAGGGCGCGCAGCGTCGCATGATGGTTGGTCGGAGCTCCGCAGGCACCGCAGAATCGGTGCTTGACATACCATCCGGCGAGGTGGACGGCCGTATACGCCGCATACATCAGCTCGCGGGGCCCGCGCTTCTCCATGCGCAGGTCGCGGTTGCTAGTAAGTTCGAAGCCGGCGGGAGGCTCCGCCATGCCGCGATCGGGCGCGAGCCAGCAGGACTTGCCATCAAGCTCAAAGAGAAACGTGAGCCCCTCCGGCGCGACGTCCACACCCACTTCGGGAAACGCGAAGCTCAGCGAGGGTTCGTCGATGCGCCGCACCGCCAGGTCCTGTCCTCGCACGAAGAACACCAGCTCACCAGTTACGGGCACAGCCTGCGCCTGGAACTCGTTCTTGAGCGCATGCGGCGCGATGTCCTGAATCATGTGACTCCCCCTCGGTCTCCCCTCCCCACGCCGAGCCGGCACAATGGGGCACCCACTCGGCGACGACGCATCCATGATAGCGCCTACCAGCGCCTTTGTGGATTATCGTGCGTCACTCTAAGCGGATGCCAGCCGGGCCCTGCCCTGCCGGACGAGGGGGCGCGTGTTGAGGGCGGCGATGCCCACCGTCGAGAGGTTGTGCAGCGTGGCGGCCGTGGTGAGCGGAATGACCGACGCAACGCCGAGAGCAATCAGAGCCGTGTTGAAACCCACGATGAGATGGTAGCGAGAGGAGATCCTCCTCTGCAGGCGTATGCTCAGGACGCGCGCGTACACCAGCTTTTCCAGCGAGTCGTCGCGCACCGACACGTCGGCCACCGTGCGCGCTATGTCGGAGGCGTCCGCGAGCGCGACCGAGACGGACGCAGCCGCAAGGGCCGGCGAGTCGTTGATGCCATCGCCCACCATCACCACGCGATGCCCCGCCGACTCGAGCCGCTCGACCTCGGCCGCCTTGTCCTCGGGAAGTACCTGCGCCAGATAGTGGTCGATACCTGCGCTTTTGGCCACCACACGCGCGGCCTGCTCGGCATCTCCCGTAAGCATCACGATACGAGAGAGTCCCAGCTCGCGCAGGCGCGCGATCAGAGCCCTTGTGCCAGGACGCAGCGGGTCGTCGACGCAGAGGGCCCCAAGCAGCCTGCCGGCAAGCGCGAAGTAGATGTGGCTGGCACCGGGTGCCTCGGTCTCGAGACGCTCCTCGAAGCCCTCCGGCACCGGCACGCCCTCGTCCTCGAAGACGAAGTGCGCACTGCCGATGACGGCATGCTCGCCGGCGACGTTGGCCGCGATGCCATGGGCCACCACGTAGCGCACCTCGGCATGGAGCTCGCGGTCGTGGGCAAGGCCGTGTTCGCGCGCTCCCTCCACGATGGCGCTGGCAACCGAGTGCGGGTAGTGTTCCTCGATGCAGGCCGCCAGGCGCAGGATCTCCTCCGGCTCGACCTCGCCCGCCGAGACCACCGACACCAGGCGCGGAGCGGCCACGGTCAGGGTGCCTGTCTTGTCGAAGACGACCGTGTCGGCCGTCGCCAGCGCCTCGAGATACTTGCCTCCCTTGAACACCACACCCTGCGCCGCAGACTCGCGCATGGCGCTCATCACGGCAATGGGCGTAGAGAGGCGGATCGCGCAGGAGTAGTCCACCATGAGCACGGCGAGCGCCTTCTCGATGTTGCGCGTGGCCAGGTAGATGCCAATGAAGCTGGCGAAGGCGACAGGCACGAGCCCGTCTGCCAGGCGCTCGGCACGCCCCTGGCTCTCCGCCTTGAGCTCCGAGCTGCGCTCCACCATCTGTGCGATGGCATCGATGCGCGCCTTGCCGACGGGGGCGGTGACACGCACCGTCAGCTCCCCCTCCTCGACAGCCGTGCCGAAGTAGACGCTCGAACCCACATCCTTGTGCACGAGGGCGGCCTCGCCGGTCATCGACGCTTCGTTGACCTCGGCCTCGCCGGAGACCACCGTACCGTCCACGCCAAGGACCGCTCCGGAGCGCACGCGCAGGCAGTCCCCCACCCGCACGTCCTCTATGGGCACCTCGCGCTCGGTCTCGCCCTCTACAAGCCACACGGTAGCCGCGCGCACCACCAGGCCCTGCTGCAGGGCCAAGCGAGTCCGGTTGGACACATGGCGCTGCAGCACGTCGGAGAGCGCGAGCAGGAACATGATGGTATCAGCCTCGCCGTAGGTGCCACGCAGGACTGAGGCGCCTATGGCCGTCGCGTCTAGCACCTCCACGGTGAGACGTCCCGCGAGCAGCGTCTGCAGGCCCTCCAACACGTGGCAGAGCGAGCGGATCACTACCCAGGCAGTGCGCAGCGGCGCGGGCAGCAGAAGGCGGCGCAGGGCCGTCCATATCATGAGGTTGCCCGCCTCGAGCGAGAAGCGCTCGTCCTCCAGGCGCAGCGCGAGGTCGGTGTCGTCGGGGCTTCCCTCGGCCACGGGCAGATGCAGGACGTCGAGCCCCGCCACCCGCTCGAGCACCTCGGTGCGGGCACTCGGCGCCATAACGACCAGAAGCGATGCGTTTGCGGTGTGTGCCTCCGCCCTCTTGACGCCCTTGACGGACCCTATGGCGGCCTCGATGCCGCGGGCCTCAGGCGCGGAGATCGTGCCGGCACTCAGATGCAGGCGCAGGCGCCCCGGCATCTCGCGGACTACGGTGTAGCGCATGGGCGGCTATTCCTCTTCCGCCTCGCCGTCAATCTCGGCGATCACCTCGGCGCGAACGCCCTGCTCGAGCGCGTCCATGCGCTCCTTGACGGCGGCGTCGATACGGGCCTTGCGGCGTGCCTCCACATTGATGTCAGCAGCCTCGTCGGCGATGGTCTGGGTGGCGGATGACACAACGTCGGCAGCGCGCATGCCTGCCGCGACGATCCTCACGGCTGCACCGTGGGCCTTGTCAGACACCTCGGAGCCCCTGCTCTTGCCCGTCGTAGCTGCGCCGCGAACCAGACAGGCTGCGGCAATGCCGCCGACGGCATAGACGATTCCGGGAATAGCCATGGTTGCTTCCTCTCGCGATACGCCCCTTGGTTATCTTCCACCAAAAGGTTTACCGATGCTAACTAATGATTTACCTAGTCTAACATCTTTTCGCGAGAGGTTGACGGACAACGCACGGCCCTCGGATGCCCGTCTGCCTACGAGGCAGCCTCGTCCATGCGACGCCTGAACTCCGCAGCGGCGGCCGCAGGATCGTCTGCGGAGAGGATCGCACGACCCACCAGCAGGATTCCCGGCTTGGTTGCCAAGACCGCATCCAGGTTGTTCAGGGTGATGTTGTCCACCACCGCCACCTGAGCCGACCCGCTGAGGGCACGCTCGATGTTGCGCACGAGCGCAAGCGGCATGCCGCCGACGGCACGCGTGTTGCGGTGGAACGCGTCGTGGTCGTGCAGCTCGTCCTCGTACACCCGCAGCCCCGACGGCACCACCATGTAGCGCACGCCCAGGTCCTCGAGCTCTGCCGCGCGTTGCATGAGCCCGCCGCGTCCGTCGGAGAGGTCGGCGACCACCACGCCGCCGCAGTCCTCGGCCACGTCGACGACCGCCTCGATCTCTTGATCGGTCGCAGCGGAGAGCACGGTCACTGCCGACGCGCCGTGGGAGAACGCCGAGTACGCGATGCGCGCGCCGTTATGCCAGATCTTGGTGTCGGCCATGATGTTGACCGAGGGGAAGGCCTCTTTGATCCTGTCGATTGCAGACATGCCGGTCTCAAGCAGCAGCGGGGTGCCGACCTCGATCACGTCGAGATAGTCAGCGACTCCCCTCACGAGCGCAATGCCATCGTCAATGCTGTAGGTATCGAGCGTCACCTGAAGCTTCATGCCTGCACCTCGATTCTTCCGATCGACAGCGTAGAGACAAAACCACAGTCAAACATATACCTGAGCGTGGCGAGGCACATGGCCAGCAGTGCCCCATCGTTCCGCAAAAGGTGTACGTTTGGGTCTGGAGTGTTCGGATTTGCGACATGCATCTGCTACATAAGCCCACATAAACGCACTAATGTTCTCAGTCCGCGGCGTATGAGGGCAAAAGAGAAGGCGCTCCCGCGGCAATGAACTGCCTCCCATTTCTTGGACACGAGAAATGGGAGGCTCTTTCATGAGTGACTGTACAATGCATGACGAGGGGGCGAGACGAAGGGCCGCAGAA
>CADAQM010000006.1 GCA_902790135.1 uncultured Coriobacteriaceae bacterium | reverse complement strand
ACCCTCAAAGTTGTCGGCGACCAACTTTGAGAGAGGCGTTTCTGCAGGTAGATAGGGTTAAATAGGGGTCAAACGGACACACTTTTTGTCCTATAACCCGCAGGGGTTCGCCGCGCCGCCTGGGGCGGCGCTCATGGGCCTCGGCCTTCGGCCTCGGCCCGCGAGGCGCCACTGGCGCCTCGCGCCCTCTCGGGTTCGAACCCGCGCAACTCCTCCAGACATGAAAAAAGCCCCGGGGTTGGGGCTTTGGAATTCAATGGTGGACCGGCAGGGGTTCGAACCCTGGACCTTGGGATTAAGAGTCCCCTGCTCTACCAGCTGAGCTACCGGTCCATATTCTGTTAAACGAGAGCCAAACGATGGGGTGGGCGAAGGGACTCGAACCCTCGACCTCCGGGGCCACAACCCAGCGCTCTGCCAACTGAGCTACGCCCACCATCTGGCCACCTCGTGAAGCGGCTAGATTATAATGCCCCAACCGAGACAGGAATGCAAGAGGCAATTTTGAACTTTTCCTCGGTTCATGCAGCCATCACGAATCGAAGCATTCAATCGATCTCGTAGCACCAATGGAATTGCTCGTGATTGTCTGGTTATGACAGTTGACAGGACCCTCTCAAATTGCCAGAATTACCTGTGCACTCAACAAACGGGGATGTAGCTCAGTTGGGAGAGCGCTGCCTTCGCAAGGCAGAGGCCGAGGGTTCGAATCCCTTCATCTCCACCATATGATTCCTCGCACCCTTCTGTAACCAGAAGGGTGTTTTGCTTTGAAGGTGCCAGAAATTCCCCGCCTAGCCGTTTTCGATTGCACAAACCTCAGCTGTCAGCTCTGTTTCTATTACTGTCGGAGCCCTATGTTAAACAAGGGTCATCGCAAGCCTGTTGTGTCTCATGACGGATAGAAAAGGAGCAGAGCGACATGCCGGACAGCATCAGGGTTGATAAAGGCGCTATCGATGTAGCCGACCAGGCACTCGATCGAATCGCCCTCGTAGCAGCCGCAATTCCCTCCCTTGGAGTTGATTGCGATGATTCCGCCTCTCGCGGCGCCGCCTATGTACTACTCAGTGCCGTGGAGGAGTTGAGGGCCTTTGTTCGTGCCGTAGACGACACAATCAAATAAGCAGAGACAGCAAACGACCTGGCAGCGGCCGAACGCACCACGCCACGCGACAACAAAAGACCGGACGCACCGCATGGAGGCGTGCGTCCGGACGGACTCAACTGAACGACTCGCGACGTCAGCTGACGGTTATGCCCTGCGAGGATCACTCCCCCGCACCAGCAGCTATATCTCGATAACCCACAGGTCGTGCGACGAGGCCGTAAAGGGCTCATAGCCCTCCTCGGTCACCACGCCACAGTCCTCCAGACGAATGCCAAACTTGCCCGGCAGATAGATGCCCGGCTCGATGGTCACCACCGATCCAGCGGGCACGGGCTTGTCCCAGCCGCGTCCAAAACCTGGGTGCTCGTGAATCTCGATGCCCACGCCGTGCCCGAGACCGTGGCCGTAGTACGCGCCATATCCGGCATCGCTGATCACCTTGACGGAGAGCTCGTGGATGTCCTTGCCGATCACGCCTGCCTTCACGGCAGCGGCGCAGGTCTCATGGGCCTTGCGCACCACGTCGTAGACCTGACGCTGCTCGTCGCTGGGCTCGCCCAGGCACACCGTGCGGGTCATGTCCGCATGATAGTCGTGGTAGAGAGCACCGTAGTCCATCACGATGAGGTCGCCAGCCTCGACCTTGCGCGAGCCGGGACGCGCGTGAGGGTTGGCGCCGTTGGGCCCGGCGGCAATGATCGAGTCGAAGGATAGGCCGTCTGCGCCGTGGCTGAGCATGTAGTTCTCGAGCTCCGCACGGATCTGCTGCTCGGTCATGCCGCACTTGATGTAGCCACAGATGTACTCGAAGGCATCGTCGGTGATGCGCTGGGCCTCGCGCAGCAGCTCGAGCTCCTCGTCGTCCTTGACCATGCGCAGGTCGCAGATGTCTCCGTGCAGGCGCGGGAAGACCGGCGCTATGGACGCACGGGAGCACTCGTGAACCAGCTCGTCATAGAACGAGAGGCTGCAGGTGTCCTCGACCGCAACCACACGGGCCCGTGCAGCGAGAATGCGCCCCGCGGCCCATTTGGCGTGAGCGGTCGGCTCCATGTCGACCCGCCAAGGGCCATCCTCGCCCATGCGCTCGATGAAGCTGTTGTAGTAACGAGAGTCGGTGTGGAGCCACAGGCCGTCCGCCGTCACAAAGCCCGTATGCGCGACCTCGTCGTCGAAGACGCCACCGCAGCCCGTGAGCCAGCGAAGGTCGGGATTGTTGCGCAGGACAACGGCATCATAGCCGCGCTCGCACATGAGCTCGCGCAGGCACGCGACCCTGCGGGCGAGGTCACTCGCACTAGACATGGGATCTCCTTTGTTTGGTTTGGATAACCCATGCACTGTAGCACGAATGGACCCTCCGGGATGCCGAGGCGGCAACATGGAAGGCCGCTGCGTCGATTGGGAGGTTGCGGCCCAGGTAGTGACTAGCCCTCGCGAGAGGCGCACCAGGCAGCGACGTGCTCGGCGATCAGCTCGTCGGTGACAGCCGCCAGACGCACGCGCCCCAGCTTGCGCGGGAGACCCAGCAGGAAGCGGTTCGAGCGCTTGAAGCGCTCCTTGCGGACTGCCTCGATGAGCGCATCGGGAGCAATGCTCACCTGCGCCACGGGCAGCTCGAGCATCTCGAGCAGCTCGTCTTGGGCAAGCACGTCATCCACCGCGAACATGCCCTCCCCTGCCGCGAGACGCGCCTGGAAGCGCAGTGCCTCCGCGCGGGCGGTCGAGGGTGCAACGGTTGCGTCCAGGCCCATCAGGGCTCGCGCGAAGGCCTCTCCATAGCTGAGGGACTGCCTCAGTGCCAGCGCCGTGGACGAGAGGATCTTGCCCCGCGTCTTGACCGTGTCGCGTAGCTGCTCGCAGAGCGTCTCGGCATCGCTGGCGCAAAGCGCCTCAGCACGGTCCCAAAGGCGCTCGAAGGTCTTCTCGGAGTCACACATGGCGGTGACCACCATGAGGACGCGGCTCATCAGAACGTCCTCCTGCACGGGACTGTCAAAGACGACATCGGTGTCAAACAGCACGTGCTTGACGCCTGTGCGAACCGACAGCATTGCCTGGCTACCATCCACGTCCATCGGACGCGGGGTCACCGAGGCTTCGACAAGTCCCAGCTGGGTGGTTGGCGCCGTTACCAGGGTCGTGCCCGCGCACCACTGGGTGGCAACGTAGGAGGCAACCGAGCACACGTCGGCATTACCCGTGGCGACGATGAGGTCGTCCGCGGTCAGACCCATCTCGGCAAGGCGGGAGAAGAGCTCGCCTGAGGTCTTGAGCGTACGCGCCTCTGGGCCCGCAGGCACCTCGAGAATCGTCACCATAAAGCCCGCGTCAGTCAGCTGCCGGCGCAGGCGCTCCGTAAGGTCCTCGTCCACGTCGGCGCCGGACATCAGGGCTGCTATGCGCGGACGTCCCACTGAGCCCTTGAGCAGCGCGGATGCGCCGTCGATGACTCCCGTGCCCAGACGCACGTCGAGCGATCCTCCCGGCAGAGAAACCCACTGGCGCGCAGCCATTGCCGTCTTCTCGCTCATAAGAGTCCCCTCTCCCAAAGCAGGCTGCCAGCCTCGGTGGCCACCTGGTCAAAGGTCTTGTTTCGGATGTCGATGGTGATGTCGGCCTCGCGCTCGTAGAGGGGCCGGCGATGGCGATAGAGCTCCGCGGCCTGCTCGACGGTGACGAAGTCGGGCCGACGCTCGGGATGTTGGATCTGGCGCAGCGAGTCCTCGAGGCTTCCATCGAGAAAGACGATGGTGCCCATCTCGTGCATGAGCGCGCAGCATTCGGGCCGCTCGACGATGCCGCCGCCGCAGCTCACCAGGAGGGACTTGCGCTTGGAGAGGTCGCGCAGGGCACGCTCCTCGCCCAGACGGAAGGCCTCCTCGCCGTCCTCGGCAAAGATGTCGTTGACCGACTTGCACTCGAGGCGCTCGACCAGACGGTCCGTGTCGATGTAGGCGCGATGGAACAGCCGGCCAAGGTTGCGTGCCAGCGTCGACTTTCCCGCTCCGAGAAAGCCGACAAAGAACACGTGGTCACAGCCCTCGTGAACGACGTAGCCCTTCTCGTCCACCAGACTCACTCGCCTTCGAAGGTCTGGCCGTGCAAGATGATGCGCTCGCCAATGCGCAT
The DNA here is from genome assembly GCA_902790135.1 of uncultured Coriobacteriaceae bacterium. Classification (GTDB taxonomy): domain Bacteria; phylum Actinomycetota; class Coriobacteriia; order Coriobacteriales; family Atopobiaceae; genus UBA1367. The sequence continues at coordinate 69,841 of CADAQM010000006.1, read as the reverse complement.
GATGTGGGTGTACCAGAGGTCGGTCGTGCACTGTGGGCGCACCAGGACCGTGCGCACGCCGGCGAGGTTGCCCGCCCAGACGTCGGTGTAGACCTGGTCACCAATGAGGATGGCCTCATCGGGCCGCACGCCCATCTTGCGCAGGGCTGCACGCACCGCAAAGGGGAAGGGCTTCATGGCGTGGTGGATCACGCCGCTGTCGAGCTCTGCGGCCGAGCGCTCCACCTGCTTGGAGTGGAAGTTGTTGGACACGATGCAGGTCGTCATGCCCGCATCGTGCACGCGCTCGATCCAGTCCATGACCGCAGGAGGGGCCACCTTGGAATCGCGCGGAACGCAGGTGTTGTCACGGTCCATGAGCACGCAGCGCACGCCCAGAGACTTGAGCCAATCGATATCGATCATCTCGATGGCGTGTATGTACCTCGTTGCGCCAAAGATTGCCATGATGTCCTATCCGTAGAGCGACTCGTTGATGGCCTGCTGATGCTCCTCGTAGGTCTCGGAGAACTGATGGACCTTGTCATTGATGAAGAAGTACAGGTACTTGGTCTCAGCGGGATCCATGGCTGCCTTGATGGAGGCAAGGCTCGGCGAGCAGATGGGCGTGGGGGTAAGCCCCGTGTAGAGGTAGGTGTTGTAGGGGCTGTCGGTCTGCAGGTCGTCTGCGGTGACCTCGCCGCCCGTCACGTACATCATCGTAGCGTCGCTCTGGATGGCCATGCCGATGGAGAGGCGGTTGTAGATGACCGACGCCACCAGCGGGCGGTCCTCCTCCGTCACGGCCTCCTTCTCGATGATGGACGCGACCTTGATCAGGCCATAGTCGCTGATCTCGATGCCATAGCGCTCGCGCAGGGTCTCGCGCGCCTTGGCCATGTCGAGCGAAGCGACCTCGGTGTTGTACTGGTCGAGCAGGGTGCGAATGACCGTGTCGGCAGATGCGTCATCGTTGCTCAGGGAGTAGGTCTTCGCATACAGGTAGCCCTCGAGGGAGTCGTCGGAGACGTTCTCGAGGAAGGGGTAGTCGTCCACGTAGTTGGACGCCTTCGCCTGCCCTAGGAACTCGTCGGCGGAGATGCCCAGCTGGTCCTCCACGTTCTTGGCCGTCTGGGTGACGGTGAGACCCTCGGCGAGCTTGAGCTGGTACTGCGTGGCGTTGGGACCGCTCACCAGCTGCTTCACCACCTCGGAAACCGTTGCGCCCGTGACGAACTGATAGGTGCCGCTCTTCATGGTGGTGTCGGCGTTCTGCTTCTGGACCTCATGGTAGAAGGCGGACTCGTCGGAGATGACATGGTTGTCGATGAGCAGCTGCGCGATCGCGGCGCCACCCGATCCGTCGGGAATGACGACGATGACCTCCTCACCGGCGGGGTACTCGTCGGCAATCGGCTCGTTGCGCTGGAAGAGCTTGGGCACCACGAGGAAGCCCACGGCCACCACGCCCATCACGGCGAAGACCATGAGGAGCATGACGAAGGGGAAGGCGCGATTCTTGTTGGAGGACTTGTTGCCAGCCTGCGACCTGCGCTTGCGAGCTGCTGCGGCGCGCTTGGTCGCGCGTGCGGTGCGCTCGGACATCTGGACGGTTGCAGCGGGCTTACGTGCCGAATGCGCTGAGGAGCTGTTCGCAGCACGGCTGGTGGCGCTGCGCGGGGTGGCCGTACGACGTGCGGAACCTCCCTGCTCCGAAGAGCTCGAGAAGTGCGCCGCCCTCCTGCCTCGCGAATTGTCCTGGCTCGTGGGCATCATCAGTCCTTACGTTCGTCTGGCGTCAAGCCAGGCCTGCAGAAACAGGGACGCGGCGACCATATCGACCTTGCCGCGCATGGCTCGCTCGCTCATCCCCTCCTCACGTAGGATACGCTTGGCCTCGCGTGAGGAGAGTCGTTCATCAACAAATTCCAGAGGAAGGCCGCATGCTCGGGCGATTTGCTCCGCCTGGGCCATGATGCGTTCCGCCTGGGGGCCGTCCTCCCCCGCCAGGGTCTTTGGCCTCCCGCAGACGAGCAGGTCAGGCTCATAGTCCTCCAACACGCGCCTGAAGGTGCGCGCGTGCTGGAGGACCTCCTGTGCGGGAAGGACGACGACAGGAGAGGCGACCGTGCCCGACGCATCGCTTGCCGCGATGCCGACGCGAACCTCCCCTATGTCAAGCGCGAGGACGCGCACTAGGCCTCCAGCATGTCGCGGGCGGCGGAGAGGGCCGCATCGATACCGCTCACGTCGCTGCCGCCAGCCTGGGCCATCGTGGGCTTGCCGCCACCACGACCGCCGACGAGCGAGGCAACGTTACGGATGACGTCGCCGGCCTTGAAGCCAGCGGCCACCGCAGCGTCGGTACCGGCGGCGAGCAGCGCCACCTTGCCCTCGGGCGTGGCGGAGGCGAGCACGCAGGCGCAGGCGGCACCGAGACGGTCGCGCACCGTGTCCCACGCACCGCGGATCTCCTTGCCGTCAATGCCATCGAGACGTGCGACGACGAGCTTGTAGGCGCCCTTGTCGACGGCAGCCGCCACGGCATCGGCGACCTTGTTGGAGGAGCCACCCGTCAGGGCAGCGCGGAGCTTCTTGTCAGCCTCGCCCTTCTCGTGCTGGAGGGCGGCGATGCGAGCGGGAACCTCGGAGGGGCGGCACTTGAGCGCACGAGCGGACTCCTGGAGCTGACCCAGGCACTCGTCGAGGTACTGGATGGCACCCACTGAGGTCATTGCCTCGATGCGGCGGGCGTTGGAGCCGACCGAGCCCTCGGAGACGATCTTGAACAGGCCGATCTCGGCGGTGTTGCGCGCATGCGTGCCACCGCAGAGCTCGCGGGAGAAGGGCGCGTCGACGTCGTCGGTGGAGACCACGCGTACCACGTCGCCGTACTTCTCGCCAAACAGCGCGACCGCCCCGGCAGCCTTGGCCTCGTCGATGCCCATGACCTGGGTCACCACGGGTTTGGCGGCAAAGATCTCGGCGTTGACCATGCCCTCGATGCGCGCGATCTGGTCGGCCGTCAGGGCCTCGAAGTGCGTGAAGTCGAAGCGCAGGCGGTCAGGCGCGACCAGCGAGCCGGCCTGGTTGACATGCTCGCCGAGCACCTTCTTGAGGGCGGCGTCGAGCAGGTGGGTCGCGGTGTGGTTGCGGCGGATGAGCTCGCGACGGCCGTGGTCGATGGTGGTGGAGACGACGTCGCCCACCTTGACCGTGCCCTCGACCAGCTCACCCACATGGGCGACGAGGCCGCCCTCGTGATGGCGCGTGTCGGTGACGTCCATCGTGAAGCCCTCGGCATCGATGACGCCGGTGTCAGCGGACTGGCCGCCCATCTCGCCGTAGAAGGTGGTACGGTCGAGCACGAGCTCGACGGTGTCGCCAGCTGCGGCACTCTCGACCTCCTCGCCCTCGCTCACGATGGCGAGCACCGTTGCGCCGTCAAGCGCGTCCTCATCGTAGCCGCAGAACTCGGTCTCGGGCAGCTTGTCGGAAAGGGCCGTCCACACGTCGTTGAAGGTGCCCCAGGCGTCGCGGTTGGCGCTGGCGCGAGCGCGCTCACGCTGCTCGGTCATGCAGCGGTCGAAGGCGTCCATGCCCACGCCGTGGCCGGCGGCCTCGCAGATCTCGCGGGTGAGGTCGATGGGGAACCCGTAGGTGTCGTGCAGCTTGAAGGCGACCTCGCCGGGCAGGTCGGCACCCTCGTCGAGCTTTGCCAGCTCGGTCTCGAGGCTTGCCTCGCCCGCGTCGAGCGTGCCGTTGAAGCGCTCCTCCTCGGCCTGGAGAATGCCGAGGATGAGGGCCTTGTTCTCGGTGAGCTCGGGGTACACGTCGGCCATCAGGCGCATGACCTCCTCAGAGTAAGCCGTGAGGAAGGTGCCCTCGATGCCCATGAGGCGGCCGTGGTAGACGGCGCGGCGCAGGAGGCGGCGCAGCACGTAGCCGCGGCCCTCGTTGCCCGGCAGGATGCCGTCGCCAATCATGAAGGTGACCGAACGGCTGTGGTCGGCGACGATGCGCAGCGAGCGGTCGACGCGCGGGTCCTCGCCATAGGTCTTGCCGGAGAGGCTCTCGCCGACACCGATGAGGGAGGTCAGGACGTCGCCATCGTAGTTGGTGCCCTTGTGCTGCATGATGGCCGCGATGCGCTCGAGGCCCATGCCGGTGTCGATGTTGCGATGCGGGAGGTCGGGCAGCGAGCCGTCCTCCTGGCGGTCGTACTGCGTGAAGACGAGGTTCCAGAACTCGAGGTAGCGATCGCCGTCATCGCCGGGGGCCTCGCCCTCGTACTCGGGACCCTGGTCGAAGTAAATCTCCGAGCAGGGGCCGCAGGGGCCGGTGGGGCCGGCTGCCCAGAAGTTGTCGTCCTCGCCGAGGCGGGAGATGTGGTCGTAGGCGACGCCGTGGGAGTGCCACAGCTCGATGGCCTCGTCATCGTCCTCGAAGACCGTCATGTACAGACGATCCTCGGGAAGGCCTAGGTGCTCAGGGTCGGTGATGAACTCCCAGGCCCAGGCGATGGCGTCGGCCTTGGAGTAGCCGCCGAAGGAGAAGTTGCCCAGCATCTCGAAGAAGGAGAGGTGACGTGAGTCGCCGATGTTGTCGATGTCACCGGTGCGCACGCACTTCTGGCAGGAGCAGGCGCCGATGTCCGGCATGGTCTTGAGACCCTGGTAGTACTCCTTGAACTGGTTCATGCCAGCGTTGGTGAGCAGAAGCGACGGGTCGTCGGGCACCAGCGACGAAGAGGGGTAGAGCTTGCACCCCTTGGACTCGAAGAACTTCAGGAAGTCGTCACGGATCTCGGCCGTGGTCATGGTCTTGTAGTCAGCACTCATGGGTCTTACGTATCCTCTCCATGGTTGAAGGTCAACCGCTCAATGATAGTGCAAGTGCACCGATGCTGCAGCTAACTCACGTGTTTCACAAGATGAGACGCGATTTGCGCCAAAAAAGGCGCCAGCTCCATGCGAGCCGGCGCCTTGGGATGCCTTGTGTCGCGGCCTAGGACATGAGCCCCTCGGGGTCGATGCGCTCCTGCACCTGCTTGACCACCTTGCGGAGCAGGCGCGAGACCTGCACCTGCGAGATGCCCAGACGCTCGGCGATCTCAACCTGGGTCAGCCCCTCCTCGAAGCGCATGCGAATGACCGCCTGCTCGCGCGGGGTGAAGCTGTTGATGGCCTCCTCGATCACCATGCGGTCGTCCGACGCAGCGAGGTCGCCATCCTCGGCTGCGTAGTGGTCGAGAATGGAGGGAGCGTCCTCGTCGGAGTCCTGCCCCGTGCCCTCGAGCGGCACGGAGCTGTAGGCCGTGGAGCTCTCCATGGCCTCGAGCACCTCGTCGACCGTGGCGCCCAGGCGCTCTGCAACCTCAGCCACCGTGGGCGGGCGCTGCAGCTCGCGCGTGAGCTCGTCGGTCGTGGTGTTGACCTTGGCGGACAGCTCCTGCAGACGCCTCGGGACGCGCACGCTCCAGCCCTTGTCGCGGAAGTGACGCTTGATCTCGCCCATGATGGTGGGCGTCGCGAAGGTCGTGAACTCGAGCCCGCGTGCAGGGTCAAAGCGGTCGATGGCCTTGATGAGGCCGATCGTGCCCACCTGTAGCAGGTCGTCCATCGGCTCGCCGCGGTTTTTGAACTTGCTTGCCAAGAAGCGCACCAGATTGAGATGGCTCACGATCAGCTGCTCGCGTGCCTCCTCGTCGTCCTCCTCCTTGTAGAGGCGGAACAGCTCACGTGTGCGCTCCTTGTCCCACGCCGCCTTGCCCTCGCGCACGGGGCGCTTGGCACGCTGACGACGACGCTCCTCGGAGTCGCTACTCGCCATAGGCCACCTCGGCTCGCTTGACCAGCGTCAGCAGCTGTCCGTCATCGCTCACCATGAACTCGTCGCACACGGCCGAGAGCAGAAGCTCGACGAAGCCGAGCGAGTCGTCGTCCTTGTCGACCTCGCTCGATCCTAGCTCGAAGGTCGTACGCACCTCGCCCTGGTCAAGCTCGAAGGTGACCTCGCAGGACTCGGGCTCCGTCGCGCAGCAGTACACGAATCCCTCTTCGGCGGCCATGCGCACATCCTCGACGTCGTCCACGCTCATGTCGCTCACGACGGCGAGGTTGGCGGCCATCATGCGCACCGCGCGAGCAAAGCCTGCCTCAGCCGGCACGCTCAGGTGCACGCTCTTGCTTGGCATCCTCTCCCCCTACTCCTCGTTGCTCTCGGGAGTCACGGGCGCGTAGGTCACATACCCACCCTTGTGTGCGGGCTGCTCCTCGGCCTTGCCAGCCTCGGGCTCCGCCTCGGCCTCTGCCTCGGGAGTGCCCTTGCCGATGAGCTGCTGGCCCTCGGGGATGGTGATGCCGCCAAAGCTGGCGACCTTGGACACGACGCCCACCGCGGCGCTCGTGGCGGTGTCAATGATGCGGGAGGCGGACTCGCCGACGCTCGAGACGCCATGGGTGGCGGAGGAGACGTCACCGAGGATGTTGTTGACCTTGCCGAGGCCGGTGTTGGCCTCGTCCAGCGTGTCCTCGATCTTCTCCACGAGCGGGGTGACCTCGCGCAGTGCCGGCTGCAGCTCGTCGACCACACCGTCAAGCTTTGCGATGACCGGCGTGGCTTGGTCCATGGCCTCCGTGGCGGAATGGGACACCTCGTCGAGGGTCGTGCGAGCCTTGCGCAGGGTGAGGGCGAGCTCGACGACAGCCCAGATGCCGGCGACGGCCAGCACGAGAAGAAGGATGCTCAGAGGCGACATGATGCTGCTCCTTTTTGTTCAAGCCGCAGGGCGGCACAACTTGGCATAGTTGATTACATCTTACCTTTTCATCAAAGATTGCGTACGACGCGCGGGGCCATCGTAGTGACGTGAACGGTAGTCGAAAGCGCGTGCGGGACAACGGCCGCAAGCCGTCGACTACTCCCCCGCACGGTCGCGCCCGATGGCCTCCTGGCGCCATGCCTCCCAGCCACGCGGACCAGGGTGGTAGAAGGCCCCGCGCTCGAGACCATCCGGAAGATACTGCTGGTCGACCCAGCCCTCGGAATAGTTGTGCGGATAGAGATAGGCGCCGTACTCGTCCGAGCCAGGCCGATGGCGGTCACGCAGGTTGTTGGGGACCTCGCGGCGGGGGCCGTTGCGCACCTCGGCCAGAGCAGCGTCGATGGACGCCTCTGCCGCATTGCTCTTAGGAGCAAGGCACATGTAGATGACCGCCTGGGCGAGGTTGATCCGGCACTCCGGGTACCCGATCACCTCCGTCGCCTTGAAGGCAGCCTCAGCGATCAGCAGCGCCTGGGGATCGGCGTTTCCGATGTCCTCGGAGGCAAGAATGAAGATGCGCCGCGCGATGAACTTGGGGTCCTCGCCCGCATCGATCATGCGTGCGAGCCAATACAGGGCGGCGTCGGGGTCGCTGCCGCGCATGGACTTGATGAAGGCCGAGATGATGTCGTAGTGCATGTCACCGGACTTGTCATAGGTGAGTCCTCGGCGAGGGTTGGCCTCGCGCACATGCTCGACCGTGATTGGCACAGGTCCCTCGGGCACCACGTCGCCCTCCGCAGGCGCAGCCATCTGGCTTGCCAGCTCGAGGGAGGTGAGCGCCGCACGGGCATCCCCACCTGCGAGGGTGACGATCTCGCCCAGGGCGTCGTCGGTCAGCTCGAAGGCGCCCGCCAGGCCATACTCGTCGGCAACGGCACGCCGCACGAGCTCGGTGATGGCAGCATCGTCCAAGGGCTGCAGCTCCACCACACGCGAACGCGAGAGCAGAGCCGAGTTGACCTCAAAGTACGGGTTCTCGGTCGTGGCGCCGATGAGCACCACGATGCGGTCCTCGACCGCGTGCAGGAGCGCGTCCTGCTGCGAGCGGTTGAAGCGGTGGATCTCGTCCACGAACAGGATGGTGCGCCTACCGCTTGAGAGCAGGCGGCTCTCGGCGGCCTCCGTCTCGCGTCGCAGGTCCTTGACCGTGCCCGTCACGGCTGATACCTCGACGAACTCCGCATGCGTGGTATTGGCGATGATGCGGGCGAGCGTGGTCTTGCCCGTGCCCGCGGGGCCATACAGGATGACCGAGCTCAGCGTGTCATGCTCGATGGCACGCCGCAGCCATGAGCCCTCGCCCACCGCCTGCGCCTGCCCCACGTAGCCGTCAAGCGTCTGCGGGCGCATGCGCGCGGCAAGTGGCGCGTTTAGCTTGCGCTGGTAGCGTTCTATGTTTGAGAAAAGCGTTTCCATAGGCGGCATTGTAGCGCGTATGCCAGACTTGATGATGCTATCCTCATTGCGTGCTGCAACTCTCTATCAACCGATTCTGGTGGTTTCGCATGGCTCAGGAAACAATCCGTCGACCCCTCATTGGCATCTGCTCACGCCCTGGCGAGGAGGATCCTGAGCTCTCCTACATCAACTCCCACTACGCCAAGGCAATCCAGAGGGCGGGCGGCATCCCAGTTGCCCTGCCCTATGGCTTCGAGGCGGCGGCCATCGCCCACGACATCATCGATCGCATCGACGGGCTCCTGCTCACCGGCGGCGGCGACGTCAGCGAGGAGGGCTTTGGCGGCAACAACTACGCCAAGGGCTGCGTTGCGCGCATCTCCTTCATGAGCGCCGAGCGCGACGTGTTCGAGTGGGCGGCAGTCCGCGCCGCATGGGACACCGACCTGCCCTGCCTGGGCATCTGCCGCGGCATGCAGGTAATGAACGTCTCGTTTGGCGGCACGCTCGTGCGCGACATCTCAGAGACGCGCCCCGACTCCACCATCAACCACCTGCAGCCCAAGCCTTGGAACGTGCCGGTGCATAAGGTCCAGATCGAGGCCACGAGTTGGCTCGCGCAGATCCTCGGCGGACTCGACTTTGAGGTCAACTCGATCCACCACCAGGCCATCGCCGAGCCGGCTCCCGCCGGACGCATCGTCGCATGGGCGCCAGACGGCACGCCCGAGGGCATCGAGTTCGACGAGAAGCCCTTCTTCATGGGCGTGCAGTGGCACCCCGAGCAGATGGGGACCATGCCCCAGCTCTTCGAGGCCTTCGTCGACGCCTGCCGCTAGGATCACCTACCGCTAGAAGTGGGTGTAGTGCGGAAAGACGCCCGCAGCCTCGGGGAAGAGCGAGCACGCATAGGCGACAAAGTAGTCATCGGTCATTGAGGCGACGTAGTCCGCGGCCGTGAGGCAGAGGTCCTCCTGCCAGCCGTAGGTACCCCCATAGACGCCAAGCTGCTGGTTCTGCACGCGCACGTGATGGCGGAAGACCGGGGACTCCTCGCGGCCAGCCACCAGATCGGCCAGCACCTGCTCGTACACGCCCCTGAAGACCTCCTGCACCTGCGGCGAGAACTCGCCGTTAACCTCGCTCGCCCCGTAGATCTTCTCGTAGTTCTCGCGCTTGGCGCGGCGCATCTCCGCAAAGCCGGCCTCGCTCATTTCGATGCGGTCCTTGCCCAGGCTGTGCTCGATGACGTCGGTCACAAAGGCACCGAGGGCCCAGGTGTTGTAGCCACCTCCGAGACCGTCGTCAAAGGTGGTCTCGTCGCACAGGCCGGCGCGGATGGCATCCTGGCGGTCCTTGCCCACGTAGGCAATGATGTCGGACACGCGTACCACGCAACCCTCGAGCGTCATGGGCCGCAGCGCGGAGATGGCCTCGTCGCCGCGCCGCCAGCAGTCCTCGACGACCCGGTCGAAGGCCTCGAAGCTCGTAAGCCCGCTCGTCTCGAACCGCTGCTGCTCGAACTCGCCGTTGTGGCAGATGACGCCGTCGAGCGTCTGCAGGGAGATGTTGCGCTGGTTGAGCACATCGAGCACGCGCACGCTCTGCACGTTGTGGAAGAACCAGCGCCCCGTGTGCTCGCGGAAGATGTCGTTCAAAAAGCGCTCTCCCGCATGGCCAAAGGGCGTGTGGCCGATGTCGTGGCCGAGCGCGATGGCCTCGATCAGGTCGAGGTTGAGGCCTAGAGCTCGACCGATGTCGCGAGCCACGCGCGCCACCAGCTGCACGTGCAGGCCGCGCCGACACAGATCGTCGTTGGCACGGAAGGAAAAGACCTGCGTCTTGCCGCTCATGCGGTTGTAGGCGGGCATGTGGATGATCTTCTCGGAGTCGCGGACGAACGACGGCCTCAGCGGCGTGGCGAGGTCGTGGGTGGCATCGCGCCTGATGGCGGCATCGTCAGGCGTGGCAAAGGGGCTTGTCGCACGTTTGGCGAGCATCTCCTGAACCTGCTCGCTTGCAGCGGGCGAAAGCTCGCGCGGGAGGTCGGGCGCACAAAGGTTGATGGTGGGCATGACAGCTCCAAGTCTCTCGGGTTTTCCGCTCTACCCTACCGCAAGACGCGGACGAAAAGTGCGCTCGAGGCATCCCCCGAGCGCACCGCGTCCACAAGACCTTCTATCCCCGCAGCTTGTTAGTCGCGCACCACCATGCACGCCATCTCGCGGGCGGAACCCAGTACGGCATCCGCGTCGCTTGCGCCGCAGGCGGCGCCGATGCCCGAGAGCTCGCCGCCAAACACGTACAGCGAGAGCATCGTGTTTTGCTCGCTCACGATGGGCATGCCCTCGTCGTCGGCCATGGCGACCTTCATGCCCTGCTGGGCGATGTACTCCTGCACGACATAGTGATGCTTGATGCCCTTGACCAGCGCTTTACGCCAGTCGGCCTTGCGCATCTCCTTGCCCACGTGGGAGCCGGACACGTCGCGGCCATCGGTCTCCCTGAGCACCCAGTTCTCCTGGTCGTAGAACTCGGAGAGATCCAGCGAGGTCTCGAGCACGTAGGTGTCGGGAACATGGGCGTCCACGAACGCGTTCTCCTCGTCGGTCAGGAAGGCGCGGCACTGCTTGTTGCGCAGCACCGAGAAGAAGCTGCGCACGCAGCAGGGCCACGAGCGGTAGCCGCCGACCGTGCACACCAGGCCACGACGCGTCGCCTCGACCAGCGCGTCGAGGCCCTTCTCGACCTTGAGCGCCTCCTCTGCCTTGGCACGCAGCCATACGCAGGTCACCGGACCCTGGTTGTCCACCAGCTGGGGAAGGCCGCCGACGGTCTGGATGCGCAGCTCGGCCAGGTCGGTCGCATGGGCATAGTGGCCCATCTCGGTCAGACGCGAGACTGCCGTTGCCGTCTCGTCGGCGCGCGGTGAGCCCGCAACGTCCACGATGGCGAACGACGGGTTGGTGGGATGGTTGCGACCCTCTTCGGCGTTTGCCCAGGACGCATAGGTGTTGAGCACGGCCTTGAGGCAGGCGGTCAGGGGATCGAAGTCCTCGATGCCACTGTGCTTTGCAGCGAAGGCGCGGTAGGCACCCGTGCTCTTGACGGCGCGCGTAGCCGCAAGGCTCGTAGCCATGCCGTCGACGCCACCCGTCGCCACACCCGCGATGTGGAAGTTGCCCGAGACGGGGTCGTAGAAGACGTCCAGGCGGGCAAGGGGCACGGCCGCATGGCAGCCAGAGGGTACGCGGGTCAGGTGCTCGACCTTGGTCGGGAGGCCAAAGAGCTTGCGGAAGAACGGGTCGCGCTGATAGCGCGCCATGACCTTCTCCATGATGGACGAGAAGGTCCTTGCGGCATTGTCAAGCATCTCGTACTGCTTGGCATCGAAGATGAGCGGGTTGGTGGCCCACTTGAGGTTGTCGTACTTGCCGTAGGACTCTCCCAGATGGGCGTCGCCCGCCTCGCGTCCAGCGGCGTCACCGCTCATCTCACCAAGTATTTGCAGGTATTCGTCCTGAAGCTTCGCAGCGCGCGCCTTAGCCTTGGCCATCAGGGCTCCTCTCGTCAGCTCTTGTATGCGCTCGGCACAAGCGTGCGAGCGCGCCACGTCGGCAAGTATAACCATTTACGCACGCGTGCGGAGTGCCTCGTCGTTATATGGAAACGGGCATCGGCAGGCAACGGGCTGACTGCGCCTGAGCTAGGAAGTCTCCTCGAAGGGAAGCGGAGCCGAGTCGGACCCAAAGTCCTTGTGCTCGCGCACGACGCGCTTGCGTGGCTTGCGGCGCTTGCCCACAGACGAGGGCCTCAGGCCAGGCACGCGCATGACGGTGTTGATGCGCGTGGCGATCTGCCGGCAACCACGCTCGTTGGGATGCTCGCACCCATCCGCGAGAAGGGCCGCGTCATGCTCGAGAAGCTCGAGGCCGTCGAGCAGCGTCATGTTGTCAAACGACTCGACCTGCGCCGCAATGAGGTCGGCCACATGCTCGAAGCAGCTCATGCCATGCGAGGGGGAGGCCTCCTCGTCGTGCCAGAGGGGCGTGAGCACATGCACGCGAACCTGGGGCCAGAGGCGGTGCACCTCGCCCAGATAACCACGGATGTCAAGCGAGACGCGACGGGCCATGCAGGGCTCATAGCGGTAGTTCTCGCCAAAGGAGACCACGATACGGGCCGGATTGATGTACCCGGCGAGCCCGAAGAGCGATCCGGGCTGGAAGACCTGTCCGCCTACCCCCTGGTTGACCAGGTCGAGGTCCTGACGCGCCGCGAGAAGGGCCGGCCACGAGCGAGCGGGGTCACCCGACACGAAGCCCTGCACGATTGAGTCACCGAGCGCAAGCAGCTGCCCGCGACGCGCAACCGGGCGGACGAAGCTGCCATCGCAGATCACGTCACGGACGAGGGCGCCCCTTAAGGCCGGCAGCCAGATGCGCACGTGGCGGGTGCGCTCCATGCCCGGCAGGGGCACCAAACCTAAGCTGTCCTCCGGGTCATGGCCCGCAAGCTCCAGAAACACCAGGTCGTTCTCGGGCATGCCACACCATACGTGGCGGTTCTCGATATCCGCGGAGATGCCGTCGTGCGGCTCGGGACCTGCGGGGTTGTCGCGGTCGATGACCTCGAGCACTGCGCGGGTACCCTTTGGCTCGCCGTCCACGCGCACCTCGAGGGCGACCTCGCGCGCGTCGGTCTCGAACTCGATGCAGATGCCGGCCGTCGTGCGCGCCATCTGGCGGAACAGTCCCGGATGCCACGCCTGGCAGCTGCCCAGGGCGCGAAGCTGGTCGTCGCAGAAGCGCAGGGGCCTCACCCAGCGATAGTCCCGCTCGACAGCGCTCACCTCGCCGTGCAGCAGTCCCGCTGCCGGCATGGCGACCAACGCCTCGCGCGCCTCGGCGCTATCGAGCATCTCACGGAGTCCCACTGACACCTCTTCGGATAAGCCACGGTTTAGATCAGGGACAGTTTCCCATTCTACGCGAAAGAGCCTGGGTCATGTCGCAAAAGAACAGTCCACGGCCTTCAAAAAAGACCCGCCGCATGCGCTATGCTTAGAGGTGCCGCATTACCAACGCTCTGGAGGATCCATGCCCAAGACCCTGTATATCATGCGCCACGGCGAGACGCTCTTCAATGTGCAAGGCAAGACCCAAGGCTGGTGCGACTCCCCGCTCACCGCGCGCGGCATCGAGCAGGCACGCCTCACCGGCAAGGAGTTCGCGCGGAGAGGGCTCACCTTCGACCATGCCTACAGCTCCACCTCAGAGCGCTGCAACGACACGATCGAGCTGGCGACCGAGGCCGCCTTTGGCGCACCGATGCCCTACGAGCGCCGCAAGGGCCTGAAGGAGCTTAACTTTGGTGCGTTCGAGGGCAAGGACCAGTGCCTCGAGCTGCATGACGAGAACTTCGGTGAGTTCTACGTCGCCTTTGGCGGCGAGCGCCACAGCGACGCCACCGCACGCTTCGAGGCAGACCTGATCGAAATCATGGAGCGTCCCGACCACCAGAGCGTGCTCGTCTGCTCCCATGGCGGCATCGCCATCAACTTCTACGAGAAGTGGAAGGACTTCGCCCGCGTGCCAGTCACCATCTTCTCCAACTGCCTCACCTACGTGTACGAGTACGATGCCGGCACCTTCGTCTGCACGGACATGTTCGTTGCCGACCTCTCCTCGCTCGAGCGCCCCGGTCTGCCCAAGCAGGTACGCATCATCGACCCCAGCATGCGCGGCCCCCTCTAAGCCATGGCACGCATCCTCTACCTCCTGCGTCACGGCCAGACGCTCTTCAACACGCGTGGCATCGTCCAGGGCTGGTGCGACTCCCCTCTCACAGAGTTGGGTCGCCATCAGGCGGAGCTTGCGCGAGACTGGTTCGAGCAGCGACAGATTCGCTTCGACCACGTCTACTCGTCGTCCGCCGAACGCGCCTGTGACACGGCCGACATCGTCACGCGCGGCACCGTCCACTGCGTGCGCACCAAAGGCTTGAAGGAGTTCCACTACGGCATCATCGAGGGCAACAGCTACCAGCTGGTGCTGCCGGGGACCTACAACCCCTACGGCGACTTTCTCGTGCCCTTTGGGGGAAGCTCCGAGGACGAGGTCATCGCACGCATGACCGAGACGCTCGCCGACATCATGGGGCGCCCGGGCCACGAGAGCGTGCTCGCGGTGAGCCACGGCGCCTGCACGCGCGCCTTCATCGCCTCGATCGATGCGACCAGCACCCTCCACGTGCCCAACCGCGTGTCCAAGAACTGCTCCGTGCATGTGATCGAGTACGAGGACGGCCGCTTCAACCTGGTCGAGCGTTTCGAGCCAGAGGCCTAGGGCTGCGCCTACTCGCCCTCGCGAACCGCCTCGTAGATCTCCTCGCCGTCGTCAAGACGCAGCATGAGGAGCTGCCCAAAGCCGGCGCCGCCCGCGCAACCGCAGTCGATGTCCCAGCGGTCGGCCACGTTGCCCGTCTCCTCGCATGCCCCCACGCGCACCATCTGGCAGAGGCCGTTGTCGCCCACCGAGCTTCGGTCGGGCAGGTCGGCCATGTTGTCGAGGTAGCGCGTCGGCGTGTGCCCGGCAATGACGATGGGACCCTCGCCTCTGTCGTTGACAAGACCGGTCGGATAGCCCCAGAAGTCCTCACGAATCCACATGAGGTCATCGCGATACTGGTCGCCCACCAGCTTGTCGAGCGCTTCCTCGTCCCAGGTCTCGACACCCTCGTACTTGATGGCCTTGGGGTCGATGCCCGCGTGGACCAGCAGGTAGCGTCTGCCGTTGACCTCGGTCTGCGCGTAGAGCGGCAGCGTGAACAGCCAGCGCGCAAGCTCGACGCGCTCGTCGGGAGGCAGCTTGTGGAAACCCTCCTGCGTGGGCCATGCGCCGTTGATCTCCCAGTTGAACTGCGAACCCAGGTCGTCGGGGTTGGCATAGTAGGACAGCATGAGGTCCTCGTGGTTGCCCATGAGGACGGTCGTGTTGGGCAGGCTATGACAGCACTTGACCACCGATATCGGGTCGGGACCACGATCGATCATGTCGCCCAGCATGAAGATCTTGTCGTCAGAAGAGGGAGAGACCCGCTCGAGCAGCCTGTCGAGCGTCCCGAAGTGCCCGTGCACATCAGAGAACACGTATGTTGCCATAACCAGCATCCTCCATGCGACAGGCCATCCCTCCCTGCGGCCTGCCTCGCCGTCTACCTGCGTGACAGGATAGCCCAAAGTGGCACGTTCACGCTACCTATGTCGCCTTTTGGTGGCTCTTTTGAGGCTTTTACGCCTGACAGAGAGCTTCCAGG
This sequence comes from uncultured Coriobacteriaceae bacterium, assembly GCA_902790135.1. Taxonomy (GTDB): domain Bacteria; phylum Actinomycetota; class Coriobacteriia; order Coriobacteriales; family Atopobiaceae; genus UBA1367. Next base: position 54,318 of record CADAQM010000006.1, on the reverse strand, counting down.
GCTCCGTCACACCCAGTTCCACCAGTCTCGCGCCATCACGCTCGCGCGCCAAGCGCACCTCGCGGACGAGGTCGTCAGTGGTGGGGACGAGACGGTCGCCCTTGAGGCGACACTCCCACACCACAAGCACCTTCCACCCCTGCTCCAGTAGCATCCGCTGGTCGCGCTCGTCCCGGCTGCGGTTGCGCTCGAACTTCTGCGACCAGAACTCGACGTTGGACTTGGGCATCGGCAGCGCGCAATGCGGGCAGCGATGCCAGTAGCAGCCGTTGACAAAGACCGCCACCTTGCGGCCCGGATAGCATACGTCGGGCTTGCCCGCCGCCTTCTTCCAGTGCAGCCGATAACCGCTGAGTCCCGCCTCGCGCAGCTTCTGGCGCACGAGAAGCTCTGGCTTGGTGTTCTTGGAGCGGTTCGCCTGCATCACGTGACGCGTGGCAAGGCTCACGCGTGGCGCATCCTGCCCCTCGTCTGTCCGGTCCTGCATCGTCGCGCTCAGTCCTTGGATTCCTCGACCACCTCGGGATCCACGGGTGTGCCCGAGAAGTTGAGGTTGCCCGTCAGGCGCTCGGCCGCCGCCTCGTCGAACTCGTTGGAGAAGAACAGCGCCATCGAGTCAAACACCTGGTCGAGGGCCTCCTCGTAGAGGTCCCAGAAGCTGTCCGTGGTGGTCTCGTCGGTAAAGGGGTTCGTCCAAGGATTGTGGTCCTGGTTGGCAAACTCCGACTCCGCCGAGGCGCGCACGCGATGGCTCATGGCCTTGACCAGCGAGTAGCGCGTGTGGGACACGGCGCGGTCCACGACCGCGAGCGAACTCGAGAGCCTGCCGCTCGGCGACCAGAACGCGCGCTGCAGCAGGCGGAACGACTTGACGGCACGGCTGTAGGTGTCCATCTCAAGCGTGCGGCTGTAGGTCCACAGGTTCATGTAGAAGTACAGCTTGTCGATGATGGCGAGCACGCCGTCGGAGGCATGCAGCACCTCGCGGTAGGGACGGTAGGTCGCGACCGTCTCGTGGCGCTTCTCAAAGAGCACCATCTCGTCGAGCTCGCGCTCGATCTCGGCATGCACGATCGAGCCGTCGGAGCGGTCGAGGTTCTCGACGCCGGCATCGGTGATGGAGAACTGGTTGGCATACACGAGCGGGTGCATGGAGCGGTCGAGCAGGTAGTGGCAGAGGAAACCTGCGGCATATGCCTCGCCCACCGGGCGCTCGGCGCTGGTGAGCATGGAGAGGGCGTCCTTGAGCGAGGAGAGCAGCTTTGCCGGACGCGCATGGTGCATCAGGTTGCCCACGCGGCTCTGCTTGGAGATGCGGGGCTCGATGACCAGGTAGAACAGGGGGTCTGGGCCCTGGTTGCCCAGCATGAAGGCGTCGTGGGCGTCTTTCGACATAAGATTGACCTGCGAAGATACACCATCTGCGGCATCGCGGCCAAAGAAGTCATGTGTGAGAATCGCTGGCATCGTAGATCCTTTCGGCATGCATGGCGTTGCCCGACGGGCAATCGTCCACCATTGAGAGTAGCGCAACCCCGCGCGCCTAGACAATCACCTTACCGCGAAGGGAGAATGTGGCCCACGCTACCGATTCATCTGCATCCTCGGCGGGCACATTGCTGTGAGGCGGCGTACCAATTGCTACCCTGAATGGGTTTACATGCGCACCATGCGGTAAGGGGGATCTATGGCTCGGACAAAGTTCACAAAGGCAGAGCTCAGCTGGATTCTGTATGACGTGGGCAACTCCGCTCTGGTGCTGCTCGCCACGAGCGTGATTCCCATCTACTTCAACTACCTCGCCGCCAAGGACCCTGCGGTTGAGGAAGTCGCCGTGGGCGCCTGGGGCCTCGCCGAGACCATCGCGTCGCTCATCATCGCCCTGCTCATGCCCATCCTCGGCTCCGTGGCCGACATGAAGGGCATGCGCAAGAAGTTCATCATCGGTACGGTGGGCATCGGCGCGATCGCGACCATCGCCATGGGATTCCCCAGCACCTGGCTGCCGTTCCTGGTCATCTACGTGGTCTCCGCCGTCATGCTCAACTCGTCGTTCGTGTTCTACGACGCCCTGTTGGTGGACGCGACCACCGACGAGCGAATGGACGAGGTCTCGAGCCAGGGCTTTGCCTGGGGCTACGTGGGATCGTGCATCCCCTTCATCGTGTGCCTGCTGGTGGTGCTCAACTACGAGAAGCTGGGCATGAGCTTCCAGACGGCCATGCTCGTCGCCTTCATCATCACGACCATCTGGTGGGTCACCTTCACGATCCCCATGTTGCGCAACGTCGAGCAGCGCAGCTTCAAGCCCTATGAGCGTGGCGCCATCGGCAAGGCCATCACCGGCATCAGCGGCACCCTCAAGAACATCTGGGCGGACGAGTCGCTCCGCTGGTTCATCCTCGCCTACTTCTTCTACATCGACGGCGTCCACACCGTCATCAAGATGTCCACCAGCTATGGCGCCAACCTCGGCATCGCCGGCACGCAGCTGGTGCTCGCCCTGCTGGTGACCCAGTTCGTGGCGTGGCCGTCCTCGATCATCTATGGCAAGCTCGGCAGCAAGGTAGGCACCAAGAAGATGATCCTCGTGGGCATCCTGGGCTACTTCTTCATCACGCTCTATGCCGCGTTCTTCCTGCGCACCGCACGCGACTTCTGGATCCTGGCCATCTGCGTGGGCCTGTTCCAGGGCGGCATCCAGGCGCTCTCGCGCTCCGAGTTCGGCAAGCTCTGCCCCAAGGAGCACGCCAATGAGTACTTTGGCTTCTTCGACATCTTCGGAAAGTACGCCGCCATCATGGGCACCGGCCTGGTGAGCGCCTTCACCTTCCTGACCGGCAACCCCTCGCTGGGCGTCCTCTCCATCTCCCTGCTGTTCATCCTCGGCTTCTTCATCATGGTCAAGGTGCCTGACCACAAGTAGGCCCAAGGCGCCCATCGCGTTTGCCCTGCCCCCGTTGTCTGCGTTTCTCGCATGGTAACGGGGGCAGTTCTTTCTCGTGCCCTTCGCCTGAATCGCCTTCGCTTAGCTGGCGGCTCATTGAGATGTAAGGATATTGGCCCAGTCCGCCCTTATACTCCACAAGCACGGCTAGACTAAGCCTGTTGGCACAGGGAGGTGAGTCGGATGGGACGGCAGGACGTGGCCGGCATGGTCAGGAGCGCACGCGAGGCGCTTACCATAGGCAGCGAGGAGCTTGCCCTTGAGCAGATCCGCGCACTAGCCCCCGTCTGGAAGGACGTCTCCCCCACCGAGGCGGTGGACCTGCTGGAGCGTGCAGCCACCTTTGGCGATGCTCCCATCATGCAGGCGCTCTACGAGAGCTTCGGCGAGTTCGTCTACGAGTCATGGGCGCTGGCTCTGGCACTGCGCTGCGCCAACGAGGACACCGCGCGCTTCCTGCTCGACCGCGGCGTTGACCTGCTTGACAACGTCAGGCCACCCACGATGTTCAGGGCGCTTTTGCCCAACGAGGCGACCTTCACCAGGTTTGCCCTCACGCGACAGAGCCCCACGCTCTTTCTCAATCCCATGGATCCGACGGTTTCCACCGAGGTCTTCGAGCCGTTCAGGGGAAGGGCAAACGAGCACCTAGCCGGTTCTGCCTACGAGAGAAAGACTGACCTCCGCGCAACCTGCGACCTGGTGGCACAACTCGCCGCCGAGGGCTGTTTTGACGCCGTCGTGTTCGACGACCTCTTCAGGGCGGCCATGGTGCGCGCCTGGCACGCACTACGCCATGAGGGCGAGCACGACGAGAGAACCGCCGAGACCTGCCTCGCTTTTGGCGCGCGCATGCTGGAGATGTACCACATGCATGGCCAGGGGGACCAGTACCTCCGCCGCATCCTGGGCAGCCTCATCGTCCCGAAGGTGCATCCGCGCATCGTCGAGTTCGTCTGCGACGAGGCGCCAGACGTCTTTCTCGAAAGGCTCAGCGCGCTCAAGTGGCTACAGAACGACGTCGAGCTGGTGGCGCAGATGGTGCCCCATCTTGAGCCGGCAAGCGAGGAGCTCAACGGCAGGCTGCTTCTGGTGCTCGCCAAGGCCGGGCGCATGGCTGAGCTCGGGCGGCTCGCGGACTGGTCTGACACGCTCACCGCGGCAAACGTCGACGCCGCCATGCTCGCTGCCTCGGAGGCCGGGCACGCACAGGCTGCGGCATGGCTGCTGGCCCATCGCCCGCGCGGCGGCAAGCCCGCAACGGCGGATGCCGATGAAAACGGGCTCGCCGGACTCGACGACCTCGACGACCTGCTGCTCTAGGGGTACGCGATGACCGACACGCTGACCAAAACCCAACCCGCGGAACCGGACGGACAGGCCTGGAATCTTGCCGTGCGCGTCATCGACCTCGCACGCGGCCTCATCGTCACCGACAACCCATTCCTCTCGTTGTCGATCGGTCTGCTCGACCCGAAGCCCGCCACCCAGGACGAGCCCTTCGCCTGCGACGGCAAGACCCTCTTTGTGGATGCCCAGCTGTTGCTGCGGGCCTTCTCGCGCACGAGGACCGCCCCGACCCACGACCTGATGCATGTGCTGACCCACTGCATCCTGCTGCATCCCTTCGTCGGCTCGTCGGTGGATGGCCCATCCTGGGACCTCGCTGCCGACATCGTGGCCGAGAGCCTCGTGACCGAGCTCGTCGGAATGCGCGCGGGAAAGCGCGGCATCGATGAGCAGGCCGTTTTCAAGCGGCTGGATAGAGACTTTGGCGGCCCGGTCTCGACCGAGCGACTCTACCGAGCCCTCCGTGACGGCTCTTATGGCGACGTGCGCATGCGGTGGCAGTCGCTCTTCCACGTGGACGACCACAGCCTCTGGCCGTCCTCCCAGGCGCCAGACCGGGGTGGAGGTGCCCCCGCGCAACCACAGCCAGATGGCGCCCCAGACAAGATGGGACGCCCACCCCTGCAAAGTGGCTCTCTTGCCAAGGACAAGGGCAAACCAGGTGAGGATGCGCCGGAGAAAGCTTCCTACGAAGCAACCGGCCATGAAGATGGAGCCTCGGACGACAGCCAGGACGGCTCGCTCGCCCATAAGACCACACGTGATGGCGCCACGACACGGCCTCCGCTCTCGGACGCGGAGCGTTCGCGTGCCGAGGAGGCGTGGAGCCGCGCGGCAAAGAGCATGCGCGTCGACCTCGAGGCCCTCTCCCGCACGCGCGGGTCAGGCCTGGGCAACCTCATGCGCGAGCTCTCCGTCAGCTCGCACGAGCGCGTGGACTACCGGGACTTTCTCCGCCAGTTTGCCGTCGAGCACGAGGACATGCGCCTCTCGGACGACGAGTTCGACTACGTCTTCTACACCTATGGCCTCGAGCTCTATCGCAACATGCCGCTCATCGAACCGCTGGAGTATCGCAGCGAGAAGCGCATTCGCGACTTCGTCATCGTCATCGACACCTCGAGCTCGGTCAGCGCAAAGGTGGTGCAGGAGTTCGTGGACGCCACCTTTGACGTGCTCACCAGCGAGGGTGGCTTCTTTGCCAAGACCAACATCCACATCATCCAGGCGGACGCGCGCGTGCAGAGCGACATAAAGATCACCTCGCTTGCCGACCTCGACCGCTGGCGGCGCAACATCAAGCTGCGCGGCTTTGGCGGGACGGACTTCAGGCCCGCCTTCCGCTACGTGCAGGAGCTCAGGCATGCCGGCGAGTTCGACGACCTCCAGGAACTGGTGTACTTCACCGACGGCTGGGGCATCTATCCCGAGCGCATGCCCCCGTACAAGTGCGCGTTTGTCTTCTACGACGAGGACCATCGGCCAGATCTGGTGCCGCCCTGGGCCATCCAGGTGACCCTGCACCCCGGGGCATTCGAGAGCTTGAGCGTGTACTAGCGCTCACGGCCAAGCGACGACTAGAGACAAGAGATCGAAGACAACAAGGAGCGGACATGAACATCAGAGAGGCAACCGAGCAGGTCGAGGGAGCCATCCGTGCGTACCTTTCACGCGATGAGCACGGCCTTTTGCGCATACCCTTCGAGATGCAGCGACCGCTCATCCTGATGGGCCCTCCGGGCATCGGCAAAACCGCCATCGTCGCGCAGATCGCCGAGCGTCTGGGCATCAACTTCGTCTCGTACTCCATCACCCATCACACGCGCCAGAGCGCGCTCGGCCTGCCCTATATCGACGATGACGAGTTCGGAGGCAGGAGCTACAAGGTCTCGCGCTACACGATGAGCGAGATCATCGCCGCGACCCACGACGCCATCGAGGAGTCCGGTGTGACCGAGGGCGTGCTCTTCTTGGACGAGGTCAACTGCGCGAGCGAGACGCTCGCTCCCGCCATGCTGCAGTTCTTGCAGTACAAGACCTTCGGCCAGCACCGTCTCCCGCAGGGCTGGATCATCGTCTGCGCAGGAAACCCGCCCGAATACAACCGCGCGGCACGCGACTTCGACCCCGCGATGATGGACCGCATGAAGAAGATCGACATCGAGCCCGACCTCGACGTGTGGATGGACTACGCCGTCGCACACGGCGTGCACCCCGCCATCACCACCTACCTTGCCAACAAGCCCAAGAGCTTCTACAAGGTGCGTGCCGCCGTGAGCGGAGCTCGCATCGTAACCGCGCGAGGATGGGAGGACCTCTCGCGGATGCTCGTCGCCTACGAGCACGAGGACATGAACGTCACGCAGGCGCTCGTGGCCCAATACCTGCAGGACAGCGAGACAGCCGAGGACTTCTCCCTCTACTATGACCTCTTTGCCAAGTATCACGACGACTACAAGGTGGGTGACATCCTAGCCGGGACCTCTGGCAACGCCATCGAGCGCCGCGCACGGATGGCCCCGTTTGACGAGCGCGTCGCATTGGTCAACCTCCTGCTCGACGCCTTGGTCGACGAGACCCACGACGCGGAGGCAACCGAGGGCGCTCTCCGTGCGGTGCGTGCGGAGCTGGCTGGCAACAAGCAGCAGCTCGAGGGCTTCGACGGGGCGTCTGTGGTCGAGCAGCTTGCAGACAAGGCGCACAGGGCAGCCGAGGAGGCGCTCGCAAAGGGCTCCTCCAGCGCCACGCAGCTCGTGGCAGTGGAGAAGGCCCAGCTCTGGGAGCAGATTCGTGCGCAGGTGGCGCAGTGGGCGGCATCGAGGGGTGGCGTGGAGCATGCCTTTGCCGCAGCCCGCGAGCCCTTCAATGCGGCGGCGCGCGACCTCTCCGCACGCGTGGGCACCACGAGCGCGCATCTCGACGCAGCCCTCTCCTTCCTCGACCGCTGCTACGGCGACGGTCAGGAGATGCTGATCTTTGCCTCGCACCTCGCCGTGGACCCGGTGTTCATGCGCTTTGTGAGCGCGCACGGCTCGGAGTCCTTCGTGCAGCACAGCCAGGCGCTCATGTTCCACGAGCGCGGGCTCGACCTGCTGCGTGAGGTGGACGAGCTGCAGGGGCTGTAACGCCAAGGTCAAACGCCATGAAGAGGGGGCTTCCGTGAGAACGGAAGCCCCCTCTTGCTAGACCTCACGCGTGTCAGACACGCGAATGCGTCAGAGCTGCGACTCGATTGCGACAAGGGCCGCACGCAGCGCATCCTGGTAGGATACGCCGCACTCCTTGGCGATGGCGGCGATGCTGTCATGCTCGGGGTAGGCGCGCGCGATACCACTCGGAAGCGTCACCACCTTCACGCGGATCGCACCAAGCTCGGTCTGGATCTCGCGTGCCTCGCGCGGCAGGGCTGTGCGCCACTCGGGGCAGCGGCGGATGCCGATGGTGGTGGTGTTCTCGAAGATTACGTTCTCGAGGACATGGATGAGCGCGGCAGAGCAGAGCACCTCAATCTGGTAGCCCGGGCGGTTCTTCTTCATGAAGACGGGCAGGTAGTGCACCTCGAGGGCGCCGGCCGCATAGAGCAGCTCGCAGACGTTGCCGAGGGCCTCGCCCGTGCAGTCGTCAAGCTCGGTCTCGAGCTTCCAGAGGTCGGGAGCGCCGAGCACCTCAGGCGTGGCTTGCACTGGGGCAGGCGCAGCCTCCGCGACCTCCTCGATGATCATCGCACGCACCGTGCTAGGCGGATTGTAGGCCCGCTTGCCCGTGCCAAGGCCCGTGCGGACCACGCGATAGCGCGCGGGCGGAGCATCGAGCGTGCGCACGGCGGCGGCAATGGCGGCGCCGGTGGGCGTGACGAGCTCACCCTGGATGTCGCGGCGCTCGAGGACGAGCCCGTGGTCGGCAACTATATGCGTCACGGCCGGCACCGGCACGGGAAGCACACCGTGAGCGCACCTCACGCGGCCGTAGCCCTCTGCCAGCGCAGAGACGGCAGCGTCGGTCACGTCAAGGTCATCGAGGCAATAGGCGACCGAGACCACGTCGACGATGGAGTCGACCGCGCCAACCTCATGGAAGTGAACCTCCTCGATCGGCAGTCCGTGTGCCTTGGACTCGGCCTGGGCGACGATGTCGAAGATGCGATGCGCGATGGCCTTGGCGCGCGGGGCGAGGTCGGCTGCATCGATGATGGCAGCGATGTCCGCCGGCGAGCGGTGCTCGTGATGGTGGTGATGACCATGTCCGTGGTCATGGTCGTGATGATGCTCGTGGTCGTGATCATGGTGATGGTGGTCATGCCCATGATCGTGATGATGCTCGTGCTCGTGGTCGTGGTGGTGATGGTGGCCATGCCCATGATCGTGATGATGCTCGTGCTCGTGGTCGTGGTGGTGATGGTGGCCATGGCCATGCCCGTGGTCATGCTCCTCCCCATCGAGGTCACCGTAGAGGTAGTCCATGTCATGGTCATGCGACTCATGCACCTCGTCGAGGACTACGTCGAAGTCGCAGCCCTCGATGCCGGACGCCAGCTTGCGCGTCACGGCAATCTCGAAGCCATCGACGTTCAGGCTCGCCAGCGCTCGCCTCAGGCCATCCTCGTTGGCACCAAGGTCGAGCAGCGCGCCGACAACCATGTCGCCACTGATGCCACTCGCACACTCCAGATACAGCGTCTTGCCCGTTCCCATTGCTACTCCTCCTCGATGTGGGCCCCTCGGGCGCCCACGTGATCGATCAGCGCAGCCTGATAGCCCGCCCCGAATCCGTTGTCGATGTTGACCACGCTCACTCCGCTCGCGCAGGAGTTGAGCATGCTGAGCAGCGCCGCGACACCACCGAGCGATGCCCCGTAGCCCACGCTGGTCGGGCAGGCGATGACCGGACACGCGGCCAATCCGCCCACCACACTGGCCAGCGCACCTTCCATGCCGGCGACCGCGATGATCACCGATGCCTTCTGTATGTCCTCCACGTGGGCGAGCAGCCGATGCAGCCCCGCCACGCCCACGTCATAAATCCTGAGCACGCGGCTTCCCAGCATCTCGGCGGTATAGGCCGCCTCCTCCGCGCAATAGAGGTCGCTCGTGCCTGCCGCGCATACGGCCACGTAACCCACCCCGTCAGGCACGGGCGGCTCCCCGATCATCGCCAGCTGCGGAATCTCGTGGTAGACGAAGACCTCCGCGTCCTTTGGCGCAAGGCCGGCGCGCACTGCCGCTGCCTTCTGGGCATCGATTCGGGTGATGAGCAGACGCTCCTCCCCCGCCGCACGCAGCGCGCCCACGATGCCCACGATCTGCTCGGCGGTCTTGCCTGCCCCATAGACAACCTCAGACACCCCCTGACGCATGCCACGATGGGTGTCGGGTTTTGCGTAACCCAAGTCCTCAAACGGAGCTGCGGACAGACGCTCCTCCGCATCGCCAGGCGAAACCTCGCCTGCCGCCACGGCGCGCAGTAGCTCCTCAAGTTCACGTCGCTCCATAATCCCTCCCTCTCGGTCTCCAATTCTCGCACGAATTGCCCCACCAGTCATGCGGGGATGGGCACGCAGCCATGACGGAGCCATAGTTTCCTACCAAAGCAGTGGGCTTATGGGTACGGTCATGGCATACTAGACGCCTAACACGACAAGGAGGAGGTCGCATGTCCCAGACAACCGCATCAGAGCTGGCCCAAGAACGCCTCACGGCCCTCGAGGCTCTGCTCGCAGGCATGGGCTCGGTGGCCATCGCCTTCTCGGGAGGCGTTGACTCCACCTTCCTGGCAGCCATCGCCCACAAGGTGCTCGACGACCACATGATCGCAGTCACGTCAGCCGGACACGCGGCGCCTCAGCGCGACATAGAGCGCACGCGCGCCTTCTGTGCCGAGCGGGGCATCCGCCAGATTGTCGTCCCCTACGACGAGCTCTCCATCCCTGGCTTTGCCGAGAACACCAAGGACCGCTGCTACCACTGCAAAAAGGCCCTCTTTGCCCAGATGGTCGAGGCAGCCGCCGAGCAGGGCATCCCCGCGCTGGCAGACGGGTCCAACAAGGACGACGAGGGCGACTACCGCCCCGGCATGCGCGCACTTGCGGAGATGGGCATCGCTAGCCCGCTGCGCGAGGTGGGCATGACCAAGGCGCAGATCCGGGAGCTCTCCCGCGAGATGGGGCTTCCCACCTGGGACATGCCGTCAGCCGCCTGCCTAGCGTCGCGTTTTCCCTACGGCGACGTCATCACCGAGCTCAAGCTCAAGCGCGTGGAGCTCGCCGAGGACTACCTGCACGACCTAGGTCTCAGGCAACTGCGCGTACGCTGCCATGGCAAGGAGGGCGAGCTGGCGCGTATCGAGGTTGATGCGGAGCAGATCGTACGCCTTGCCGAGCCCACGCTGCGTGAGCGGGTGGTCGGCCACCTGCGCGAGCTGGGCTTCACCTACGTGAGCCTCGACCTGACGGGGTTCCTCTCTGGCGCGATGAACGAGGTCCTCTAGCTCTGTCTTTGCCTACAGCAGCCCTCGCATGAAGAGCCCGACGCCACCCTCTGCCGCCGTCGGGGCCACGCTCTCGGCCGCCTGCTTGGCTGCGTCGTTGCCGTTGGCCATCGCAACCCCGTGCCCGGCAGCCCTGAGCATGGTCAGGTCGTTGTTGTTGTCACCAAAGGCATAGACCTGCTCCAGCGGCCAGCCCATCTCGTGCGCCAGCCAGGTGAGCGCCGAGCCCTTGGTCGCACCCACGTGCATGGCCTCGTAGTTGCTCGCGCTCGTCTGCACGTAGTAGAAGCAACCCGCCGCGGCGATTCCCTCGTCTATGGCACGCGCGCCCTCCCCGTCCACGAAGAAGAGGCTCAGCTTGGTGACGGGGCCGACGGTGGGCAGCAGCTCGGGGATGCTCGCGTCTACGAAGGTGCGGCCGCTCTTGAGGTAGGTACGTAGGCCCTCGGGCACGTCAATCTGGTCAAACAGGTGCTTTCGCGCCTGCTCGGAGTAGGCGTGGCCATCCGCGAAGGCATCGATGATCACCGGCAGGTCCCGCAGGCGCTCGTAGAGCCCCACGATCCGCTCGGTGGGCATCGCCACCCGATGGATGTCACGATGCGCCTGGGCGTCGTGCACGATACCGCCGTTGCTCGCGACGATGTGGCGCACGCACGAGTGCGCGCGCATGGCCTCGGGAACGCCTCCCACATGGCGGCCCGTACAGGGCACGAGTTCGACGCCACGGGCATCGAGCCTGTCCATGAGCTCGAGGTTTGCGGCGGGAATGGACTTGTCGGGGGCTAGGAAGGTGTCGTCGAGATCGACAAAGAGCGCCCGTGGAGCTTCGACGTTCATCAGCGCGGTCCACGCTCGAACCAGAGCAGCTGGGCCTTGCTCAGCCTGCCATCCGGCACCTCGAAGCACGCGACGCTGCCCTTGGGAAACGACATCATGCGGCCGGCGAGGTCGGAGGCGACATCCTCCATGAAGGGGATGTGTCCCACAGCCACCACGACGCCCTCTGCGGCATAGAGCTCGCCGTAGAAGAAGTCGTCGTCCTGGGCATAGAGCGACTGATGGTACTCGATCGCGTCGTACGGGATGCCCAGCGCGTCGCAGGCCACCTCGGCCGTCTGGCGGGCGCGCACGGCCTCGCTCGACCAAACCTGCAGGTCATCGAAGTCGTCCTTGAGGCTTGCGAGGATGGTTGGATAGGTCTTCTGCAGGGCCTTGAGGCCATGCGGGGTGAGCCTGCGCTCGGCGTCGGACTGCCCGAGGCGGCGGTTCTCGGCGTCACCGTGACGGATGAGGATGAGCTTGCTGACCATGGGGACTCCTTTGCTTGTGAGGTCCACCCCTATCCTAGACCATCGCACCGCGCAAGCTGCAGGCTAACGTCCGCCCTTTACAGGAAGCGATAGCTCACGCTGCGCAGGCCCCATTCGTCTGCGGTGCTCGCGCCAAACGCGCGGAAGACCGCAGGCGTCAGGTCGAGGCCACGCGATCCGCCACTCATGGCGCCGCAGTCTGTCACCGTGGCCACGATGCTCATCCCGTTGTAGACGATCTGGATCTGCCGGCCATAGAAGCGGCTGGGACTCATGGACATGGGCATGGCAACGGTGGGAACGGACTCGTCAAGCGGAATGCCGGAGGCGGTCGCAGTTGATCCGGGAGGGTCGTTGTCCGCGATCGTATACGCAGAGGCGATGCAGGTCACCCAGCCGTCACCGGTCAGCTCCTGCGGCGCCTGCTCGATGTCCCCTGCGGCAGCGGCGGCTGCCAGCGCCTCCTGGCGAGCCTTCTCCTCCGCCTCGCGCTTGGCCTGCTCCTCGGCCGCCTTGCGTGCGGCCTCCTCGGCTGCCTTGCGGGCGGCCTCGGCCTCTTCCGCCTCGAGGCGGTCGGCCTTCTCGTTGAGCGCCACCACCTTCTCGTCGAGCTCCGTGCGTTTGTTTGCAAGCTCCTTGAGCTCGGCCGCCTGCTCGTCCTTTGCCACGCTGAGCTGCGTCATGCGCTCGTCGAGCTCCTGCTTGTCCGTGTTGAGCTGGTTGATGCACTCCGCCTGCCAGTCGCTCACCTTCTGCGCGTAGTACACCTGCGAGACAAAGTCGTCCATCGTCTCGCTCGAGAGGATCAGTGCGAGGATGCGCGCGTCGGAGTTCTCCTTGTAGCTTGACGAGATGATGTGCGCCAGACGGTCACGGTCCTCGATAATCTGGGTCTGGAGCTCGACGCTCTCCTCAGCAAGGTCGTCGACCTGCCCCTGGAGCTCCTCGACGCGAGCCTCGCCTTCGGCAATCTGCCCCGCCAGCTCGTCGAGCTCGCCCTGGACGGCCGCCACCTGCTCACGGACCTCCTGCGAGGTCTCTGCCCATGCGGGAGTGGGCGCGCAAAGCAACGCGAGGCCAAGGGCCAAGCTCAGTGCTCCCTTTGTTCTGCGATTCATCTCGGCTTCCTTCCCGCTTGGCACAAGACGCGTACATGTGTGCGCAAACGAACACAACTGTACCATGAAGCCACCCGATACCTGAAACGCGCTGCGTGCATCGTGTGAAAGTCGCAGGTAAACGCCTTGCTCTTACCAAGGTCACAGGCGGAGCACCATCCCCTGACGCATCTTCCCTGCGCTTTCGGACGTACGCTGTCTGCCGCTTGCGCTACCATGGTTCTCCACGCCGCGCGGCCGCGGACCCTCTATCCAGGTGGTGACCATGCTCAAGGTACGCAATGCCATTCTCCATGTGTTCGACTTCGAGACGGGAGGAAATTACCTCTCTGACCGAGAGCTCGACCTTTCGGAGAGGCCCACGCGCTCGTATGTGCAGCGCCACCTCCGCAAGGTGTCGACCAGTCCCGAGAGCCACCATGGGGAGTTCTGCGAGGGAAGCACCTTTGCCGAGAAGATCGCCGACTACTTTGCAGGGCGTGAGGAGTTTGTGGCCCTCTCGCAGGAGATCGGTCTCTACTTCTGGGAGGAGCTGCGCAAGAGCGACGACCCCGGGCAATGTGACGTGCTGGTCGCCGACTTCGAGGACACCGACGCCGTCCAAGGCAAGGCGCAGGCTGCGGGCACGGCAGTTGGCGATGCGCTCGCAAAGGCGATGGAGCAAGACGCCTATGACGCACCTCCCGCAAGGCGCTTTGCCGTAATCCTGCTCCCACGCCGCCAGGCGTTCGTCCACGATCTGCGCAGCATCGATGGCCAGGCGTCAAACGACGTGGTGCGCACCGACGCAGCACTGCCCAACCCCACCCAGAAGGTGGAGTCCTACCTGCTCGTCGATGCCGATACCCTGGCGATCGACTTCAACGACCGCCCGCGCCAGATCGCAGGTCGGGACAGCCTCATCATCCCCGACGGACTGCTGCAGTGCACCACGCAGGCATCGAGCCGCGAGGTCATCGCCAGCGTCACCAAGATCGTGGAGGACGTGGCCGAGGAGTTCGGCATCACACCGGCGCTGGCGGTCTCCGAGGCCAAGGCCTACGTGGCCGAGCGTGCCGAGATGGGTGAGGTCGTGCTACCCCAGGAGGTCGGAGCGCGCGTGTTCGAGGACGCACCGCAGATGCGGGAGACCTACGAGCGCAAGGCGCGCGAGGAGCGCCTCCCCGAGGAGGTCCCCGTGCGTCGCGGCGCGGCCAACCGCATGACCAAGAACCACCGCATCCGCACGGACACGGGCATCGAGATCACGTTCCCCTCCGAGCTCGCCCGCAAGCCCGAGCTCATCGAGTTCGAGCGCGAGGAGGACGGCACCATGCGCATCACCATCAAGGGCATTGCGCACATAGAGAACCGCTAGGTGCAGATGCCTCGCGGGGCTCAGTACCGGTTGTGCACGTGCTCCGCAAACCCGCGCAGCTCGCTCAGCTCGAGCGTCGAGCCATCGTCGAGCCTCACGAAGCCGCTGAAGGTGCCAAACACCTGGTGCTGGTCGCTTATCACGATATGCAGGATGTCGAGCAGGTCGCTGCGATCCAAGGTCGGTGTGAAGATAAGGTCCAGCCGGTTCCCCTCGTCATGAATCCACCACGACGCGAGGTAGTTGAGACTCCCATCCTCAGCTTCGGGAATGTCAAACGTAAGACGCCCGAGCTTGTGCGCCACGCCGTCCACGAAGACCATGTTCTCGCTCGCCGCAGAGGTGTCGCCGAAGCCATACCCAAGGTTGAAGCCCACCACATGGCCTTCCTGGCGGCCCTGCGCGGCGCTCCAGTACCACACGTTGTCGTAGGTCCAGACCCCGCGACCCCAGTCGAGCAGGCCAAAGGCGTCGTCGCCAAACTCCCACAGCTGTGCGCCATGGCGGAAGGCGCCGCGCGCCCGCATGCCGATGATCTTGCGGTTGTAGTAGAAGGCGCGTTCGTTCTCGGCCCAGGGCGTGGCGATGACCATCGAGTCGCGCGGCTCCTCGTCGAGCAACAGCTCCACCTCGAGGTCGTTTCCGGGCGTGAAGTCGCTCATCGCAAACGAGAGGCGCCTGCCTGCCGGCGTGTGGACGAAGCTCACATTGCAGCGCTTGTTCTCCCATCTGATGTCGCCCTCATCCGAGCTCGTCGGCAGTCCCATGCGACCCATAGGCAAAATGACCATCTCGCTCGTCGTGGTTTGGCTGGCCTGCTCGAAGTCGATCACGGCCGCAGAGACGAGCCCCGCATAGCCAAGGTCGGAGAAGGTGAGCGCCACGGCGTAGTGGTCGTCGTTGACCAGATAGTAGTCCCAATCTTTGATCCGCCAAGCAGGGGCGGCAATGCGGTCGTGAGAGTAGTCGAAGGGCGGGCGCAGCGCGTATCCCGGCTCGCGCAGATGCCCCTTCTCGTCCAGCAAAGGTCCCGATCCCTCAATCAGATGCTCGGCCACGGCGCCTCCTCCACAAGGGACAGGCCCGGACGAGATCACAGCTCGCCCGGGCCTGTCAGCTGGTTGTCTTGCGATCCCTACCTGCCACGATAGCGCATCATGACCTGGGACAGCTCTGCCTCTCCGTCAATGTAGGCAGCGAGCGCCTGCTCGGGGTCTTTGCCGTGGAAGATCTTGCAGAGCCCGCAGAGGTCGCAGTTGGCTATGCACTGGAAACGCTCTCGCACGTACGCCGCGCGCTCCTCGCGCGTGGACGAGCCGATGCTTGGTGCCATGACCTCACTCCTCCCCCCTTGGCCTCTGCGTGCGGTCGCCCTGCGCGGGCAGTCGTCCCGCTCGGCGCAGCGCATCCCGCAAGATCCATTCCACCTGCCCGTTTGCGCTGCGCATCTCGTCGGCAGCCCACCTCTCGATGGCCTCCCAGACCGATGGGTCTATGCGGAGCGGATACTGCTTGCGCTTTGCCACGGTACGCCGCCTAGTTGTAGAGGGTGCCGGTGTTGACTACGGGCTGCGCCTCGCTCTCGCCGCACAGCACCACCATGAGGTTGGTGGCCATCGCGGCCTTGCGCTCGTCGTCGAGCTCGATGTTGCCGCCCTGGCTCAGCTGGTCGACGGCCATCTCGACCATGCCTACCGCACCCTCGACGATCTTCTTGCGGGCCGCGATGATGGCCTCCGCCTGCTGACGGCGGAGCATCGCCTGGGCGATCTCGGGAGCATAGGCCAGGTGGGTGAGACGTGCGTCGATCACGTCGACGCCGGCAACCTCGAGGCGACGATCAAGCTCGATGCGCAGGGCCTCGGAGACCTCCTCGATGTTGGTGCGCAGCGTGATGGCGCTGGCCAGCGTGTCGTCGTCCTCCATGTGGTCATAGGCATAGATGCTGGCCACGTGACGCAGGGCCGTCTCAGTCACGGTGTAGACGAAGCTCTCGTAGTCGTCCACGTCGAACACTGCCTTGGCGGTGTCCACGACACGCCAGACCACGACCGTGGCGATATCGATGGGGTTGCCCATCTTGTCGTTGACCTTGATGCGCTCACCGTTGTAGGTGCGGGCACGAGTGCTGATCTTGGAGTTGTGCTGATGGCCGCGTGACTTGAGCGCTGAGGTCTTGTCCGTGGTGGCAACCTCATCCACCGAGAGCACCTGCTGGCTTGACGCACCCAGGTCGCGGGAATAAAAGGGGTTGGCCCAGCGAAGGCCCTCGTCACGGACGGTCCCCACGTACTTGCCAAAGAGCACGCATACGCGTGCCTGGCCCGGCTGCAGGGTAAAGAACCCGCAGGTGGCGATGATGGTCGCCGTGAGGAGCAGCGTGAAGAAGATGATCGCAGTCACTGCGGCAAACCCGCTGTCGACAAATATCATGCTCACGATAAACCCGATGATGCTCACCAGATACCCCAGAACGACCACGCCAAGCATCAGCCAACCACTTGCCGCATGTGCATTCTTCTCGACACTCATCGTACATTCCTTTCATGGCGGAAGGCAGCCCTCCCCTGTGGAGGTGCTACTCCCGTAGCAGCTTCCCGCTGCTGAACTCATTGTGATATCACTTTGGTTTCTTGTCAAGAGAATACGCTCTTGGTGCAGGCGAAAAGCCGACAAGGAAAAGGGGCAGCCCCCACAGGAGACTGCCCCCAAACTTGCGATATATGAGTGGATATCTACGACGCCTCGAGAACCGCCTTGAGGAATCCCTTGAGACGATCGCTCTTAGGCGCGCCAAAGACCTGGTCGGGCGTGCCCTCCTCGGCGATGACGCCCCCATCGATAAACAGGACGCGGTCTGCCACCTGACGCGCGAAGCCCATCTCGTGGGTCACGACGACCATCGTCATGCCCTCGATGGCCAGCTTCTTCATGACGTCGAGCACCTCGCCGACCATCTCGGGGTCGAGCGCCGAAGTCGGCTCGTCAAAGAGCATCAGTCCGGGCTTCATGGCCAGCGCACGGGCGATGGCCACACGCTGCTTCTGGCCACCGGAGAGGCTGCGCGGCATCGCGTCGGCCTTGTCGCCCAATCCCACGCGGGTCAGCAGCTCGTGGGCCGTGGCCTCCGCAGTGGGCTTGTCCATCTTCTTGCGCAGGATGGGGGCGATGGTGATGTTGTCGAGCACGGAGAGGTGCGGGAACAGGTTGAACTGCTGGAACACCATACCCACGTCCTCGCGCAGCTCGTCGATGTTCTTGGCGTTCTCGTCCATGAGGTGACCATCGACCTTGATGGTGCCGGACGTGGGCTGCTCGAGGCAGTTGATGCAGCGCAGGAAGGTCGACTTGCCCGAACCCGAGGGGCCGATCA
The DNA here is from genome assembly GCA_902790135.1 of uncultured Coriobacteriaceae bacterium. Classification (GTDB taxonomy): domain Bacteria; phylum Actinomycetota; class Coriobacteriia; order Coriobacteriales; family Atopobiaceae; genus UBA1367. Next base: position 36,377 of record CADAQM010000006.1, on the reverse strand, counting down.
CGCACACGACCTCGCCGGTCTCGATGTCGCAATCGATGCCCTTGAGAATCTCCTTCTCGCCGAACGACTTGTGAAGGTCGCGAATCTCTACCTTAATCAAGGGACACCTTCCTCTCCACGATACGCGCCAGAACGGTCAGAAGATAGATGACGATGAAGTACAGGATGCCGACCATGATCCACACCTCGAAGGAGCGGAAGGTGCGAGCGATGATCTGCGAGCCCATCTTGGTGAGCTCAGCGAGGCCGAGCACCGAGATGATAGAGGTGTCCTTGATGGTGATGCACCACTGGTTGACCACGCTGGGGATGCAGATGCGGATGGCCTGAGGAATCACGATGCGCCAGGTGGTCTGACTCTTGGAAAGGCCCAGGCTGCGCGCCGCCTCGGTCTGACCGGGGTCAACGGCCTGGATTCCACCGCGGAAGATCTCGGACATGTAGCCACCGGCGTTGAGCGAGAGCGCGATGACACCTGCCGTGAAGGCGGTCATGCGAATGCCTAGCACGCCCGTGAGGCCGAAGTAGATGAAGTAGCCCTGCACGAGCAGCGGTGTGCCGCGGATGATGGCGACAAACGTGCGGTTGATCGCGCGGAAGAGGGGGACGCTGGACATCCCCATCAGCGAGGCGACGATGCCTATGACCATGGCGATGGCAAGCGACACGAAGGAGAGCTCCAACGTCAACCGCATGCCCATCAAAAACAGAGGCATCGACTGCACTAACAGTTCAAAGAATCCCATGGGTGCAGTTCCCTTCTTCTGGCAACCCAACAAAGCGTGCCCGGCAGCCCTCAACGCATGGCATAGCGGTATCTTGGCACATAGAGGACCCTCTCCGCGTCATGCGGAGAGGGTCTACAGAACACGTTGACTAAGGCATTTAGCCAAGATACGTGGCGATGATCTCGTCATACTTGCCGCTTGCCTTGATGTTGGCAAGACCCTTGTTGAACTTGTCGAGCAGCTCGGAGTTGCCGTCCTTGACGATGGCAAAGCCATAGGGAGTTGCGAACTCGTCGGCGTTCTCGCCGATGAGCTTGAAGTCGACGCCCTCGGTGCCGTCAGAAGTCGCAAACTGCTGGATGGCGAAGCTCATAGCGGGGGTATCCTCGAAGCAGCAGGCGGAGTTGCCGGCGGAGACGTCCTGATACATGGTGGCGGAGTCATCGAAGGTAACGGTCTCGAAGCCATACTGGCTCGCGATGCTCTCAGCCCACAGCGAGCTCTGGGTGCCGTTCTTGACGGCAACCTTCTGGTCCTTGAGGTCGTCGAGCGACGCAATCTCACTGGAGGCAAGTGCGGCGGCGCAGACGGTGGAGTCATAGTAGGGATCGGAGAAGTCGAAGATCTGAGCGCGCTCTTCGGTGATGGACATGCCGGCAATGACGCCGTCAGCCTGACCGGTCTTGACGTACTCGAGCGCAGTCTGGAAGCCCACGGAATCCATGGTGTACTCAAAGCCCTGGTCCTCGGCGATGGCAGCGAAGAGGTCCATGTCGATACCGACCATCTTGCCGCTGGCATCTGCGAACTCAAAGGGAGCGAACAGAGTGTCGGTGACGATCTTGTAGCTGGTGCTGCCATCCGCGGCGCCACTATTGCCGCAAGCCGCGAGCCCCATGGATGCAACGGAGCCCAAACCGAGCATGAGAGCCTGACGACGACTGAGCATTACGGACATGATATTCCTCCTCTTAAACAAGAAGTCTTCGCTCCCCACCAAGAGCATTGTCTATGAAATCATTTTCACACTAATGCAGCACGTCAAACAAATAGAGACAGACGATTAATCAGCCTGTTACTTTGCATTTGAACAAATTGGGTGACAAAACCACAATCAAAGTTGTAACTACCGTGCAAAAGCCATGACGCAAAGGTTCGACGGGACAGATGTTGGGGCCCGACCTTTGGAGATGGCTCCTCTTGGTCGAACCCCAACGTTCGCAGCCATCTGCTTATTCAGCGATCTCCTCAGCGAGCTCGTCCTTCTCGGCCGGCTCCTCCTCGCCAGCTGCCTGTGGCCCGTACACCTTGAGCAGCACACCTGAGTAGGCCGGAACACTGATGGTCAGCTTGCCGTCCTCAAATCCCATGCGCTCTCCTCCGGGCGTCGTGTTGCCGTTGAAGCGACCCCAATCGGTGTTGAGCAGCACCTCGCAGGTCACGGCACCCGGAACCGCCAGCTCGTAGTCGGCCTGCAGCTCGTCGCTCATGTTGAGCACGGCCACCAGTCGCTCGCCGGCATTCTTGCGTTCGATAGCATAGAGACAGCGCTGTTCCTGATGGCAGTCGAGCCAAGAGAAGCCTGGGCCGTAGTAGTCCCACTCGCTCAGGGCGCCATGATCGAGATAGAGCGCCGACAGTTCGGCCATGTAGTGCGCGAACGCGTCGTGAATCGGATAGTCCAGCATGCCCCAGTCCTGCTCGCGACGCTCGTCCCACTCGCGCATCTGGCCGAACTCGCCACCCATGAAGTTGAGCTTCTTGCCGGGATGCACGTACATGTACAGGTAGAAGACGCGCGCCTGCGGGAACTTGTCCCAGTAGTCGCCATACATCTTGTTGAGAACGGTCGCCTTGCCATGCACGTTCTCGTCGTGCGAGAGCGGCAGCAGGTAGCGCTCGTTGGGGAAGTACATCATCGAGAAGGTCAGCTTGTGGTAGTTGTCCTTGCGCTCGTCGGAGGTCTTCTTAAAGAAGTCGAGCGTGTCGTTCATCCAACCCATGTCCCACTTGTAGTCGAAGCCCAGGCCGCCCTCCTCCGGGGCCTTGGTGGTGCCGGGATAGTCGGTGGAGTCCTCGGCGGCAAGAATGCAGCCGGGGTGCATGAGCTTGAGGCCACCGTTCATGCGGGTGACGAAGGCGACGTTCTGGTTGTTAACGCCGCGCGCCGGGTCACCCATCCAATAGATGATGCGGCTGATTGCGTCCATGCGCAGGCCGTCAAAGTGGTAGGCGTCCATCCAGTAGTTGGCGCACGACTGCATGAAGCTGCAGCTCTCGCCACGGGAATACATGAAGTTGCAGCTACCCCACTCGGAGACGCCCACGTCGGTGTTGGGGTACTCGAATAGCGACGTGCCGTCAAAGTTGCGCAGACCCCAGTCGTCCAGGGCAAAATGCACGGGGACAAAGTCGAGGATGGCACCGATGCCCGCCTGGTGGAGACGGTCGATGAGCCCCATCAGCTGCTTGGCCGTGCCATAGCGGCTGGTCGGCGCGAAGAAGCCCGTACCTTGATAGCCCCACGAGGCGTCATCGGGATACTCTGCAAGCGGCATGAACTCGACGTAGTTGTAGCCGGCCTTAGTGAGGTAGTCGATGAGCGGCTCGGCGATCTCCTCGTAGGAGTACCACAGGCTCGGGTCGTCAGCCGGCTCGGTGGCCGCCTCGCCACCCTTCTTGCGCCAGCTGCCCAGATGCATCTCGTAGATGTTGAGGGGCTCGCCGATGCGAGGGGTGCGCTTGGCCAGCCAAGCGCTGTCGTGCCACTGGTAGCCGGTGATGTCGCGCACCACGGAGCGATGGTTTGGCCTGAGCTCAGAGCCAAAGGCATAGGGGTCGATGTGGTCCTGATAGCCACCGCCCGCCAGATACACGCGCAGCTCATAGGGGTCGCCGTCGACAAGGTCGGGTACCCAACCCTCCCAGAAGTTGCCGTCGTGGATGCGCTTCATCTCGGTCTCGAAGCCATCGTGATGCACGATGGTCATGCCGACGGCAGCCGGGGCAAAGGCGCGGACCACCGTGCCCTCGGCCACGGTATGGGCTCCCAAATACTCGTGCGCATCGAAGATCTGGCCTGCGTAGAACCCCTGAATGTCCATAGACAACTCCCCGTGTCACCGTCTGCCAACCCAGCAATGCCATCAAGAAAAATGAATCCGTTTCAATTCTATGAGCAGACAAGGTGACAGTTAGACAGCATTAGGTCAAGTCCCAAAGAAATGCCGTCAGCGAAGTGGCGTTAAAGACCCTTGGGCATGGGCGGCAGCCCCGCGCCACGCGACGCCCCCGCAGGAGTGGAGCCCGGTATCGAGGGGGTATCTGACACAACGGAAGCCGGTCCACCGACGCTTGCCGGCGACGTGACAGGAGCGACTTGCGCCTCTGCAGGAATGAACGGCTCCGCGACGGGTGTCTGCGCCACCGTAGCCACAGACACGGCTGTGGCTACGGGCATGACAGGCATGCCGATGCCCTCGGGCGTGACATGGGCCGCGTCTGGCACCACGAGCGTCTCGAGGGGCTTGTAGTCGGATGCGGTTGGTGGCGTGGTTGGGACGGGCACGTCATATTGGACGGGGCTCGAAGCTGCCGGAGCAGTGGGGACCTCCAATGGCATTGCCGGAGCAGCAGGCTCAGAGGCTGCGGCCAACCGTGCCTGCCCCTGCTGCTGGGCAACGTACTTCTCCATGAAGGCGCCGCGTGTCACGTCCTGCCCGCGCCTCAGCTCAAGGCCGCTCTTGATCACGAAGGGCAGGTATAGGGCGATGATGACCAGGTAGTACATGATGGTGGGCAAGGCGTCGTCGCCTTGGACCACGTACTCGGTGTCGAGCGCCTCGCCAAACAGGGCAATGCTCGGCATGACCAGAACGAAGTCGTCAAAGCCATGGAAGAGGCTCACGCCGCCAAGGCGGTGGGTTCGGAGCATGATAACGCAGAGCATGAAGGAGTACATGCCCGTCTGACAAATCTTGAGCAGCGCTTGGATGACGGAGAGGCCGTCCACGAAATCGGTGGTGACGTCTACGTGCGCAAAGCCAAAGAGCACAGACGTTATGACGATCGCACGCACGACGCCCTTGTGCGTGGAGCCCAGAAGGGCCAAGAGCCCGTTGAGGACGACGCCGCGAAACACCGTCTCTTCCATGACGCCAATGCCCACGCAGAGCACCGCCGTCTCGGCCAGGCGCACCGGCCAGTCGCTGGCAATGGGCGTGCCGTCCTCGAACGACCACACCAGCTCGAGAATCATGAGGACGATCGATATGGCGATGCACCACCACCCGAAGCGGAAGGTGTAGGCCACGTCGTCTCGCGATATGGACACCAGGCTCCTGCCACTCAAGAGCAGCACCATGGCAATTGCCGCCAATGACCCCAGGGTCTCGATCACGATGTCGGTCCACAGCGACTCATAGGGGATATCCAGAAAGACGACGACGAGAAAGGCGAGGACCTCCGCCACGGCTATTGCGCCGAGAGCCAGCACCGCAAATAAAAACTTGATGCGTCCCTTGCGTGTCAGCGACTTCTCGTCCATTGTTCCTCCGAAGCGACATTCGAACCGCGCGCCTTATGCGCCTTTCTCTACGGTACCCATTTTGGCACCGGTCCAACCCGTGCGCTAGCATATCGCCAAGACGCGTACGCGCCTCCCGACCGCGCCGCGCCGAACAGAAGGAGCAACCCACATGAGCTTTGCGCTGATCGTATCGCCCGCAAAGAAGATGAACGTGGTGGAAGGACCGCCCGACGCCACGGCGCTGCCCCGCCTCATCGACCAGACAGAGCTCCTGCTCGAGCAGCTGCGCACGCTCAGCCTCGAGCAGGCCAAGGCGCTCTGGAAGTGCAGCGACCGGCTCGCCCGGCAGAACTACGAGCGTCTGGCCACAGCTGACCCACGCTCGGCCACGACTGCCGCGGCGATCGCCTACGAGGGCATCCAGTACCAGCATCTGGCGGCCCACGTCCTCGACGAGGACGCCCTTGCCTACCTCGAGCAGCACCTGCGTATCCTCTCGGGCTTCTATGGGGTGCTCAGCCCCCTCGACGCCGTGGTCCCCTACCGCCTCGAGATGCAGGCACGTCTGGCCATGCCCGCACGCGGCGTGCGCCCGGCCACGCGCGACCTCTACGCCTTCTGGGCGGACACGCTTGCCAAGGTCCTCGCCGAGAGCTTTGACACCGTCGTCAACGTCGCCTCCGTCGAGTACGCGAAGGCGGTGACCCCCTACCTGCCCGGTCTCGGCGTGCGCACGATCACCTGCCTGTTTGGCAGCGTCCGCCCGTCCGATGGCAGGCTGGTCCAGCGTTCGACCGAGGCGAAGGCTGCGCGCGGGAGCTTTGTGCGCTGGTGCGCCGAGCAGGGCATCGAGGACGTGGAGGCTCTCACCGCGTTCGCTGACCGTGGCTACCTCTTCGACCAGACGCGAAGCACCACAGACACCCTCGTCTTCGTGCGCGCATAGTGAGCGCGCCCGGACGCCGTCATGGCGACCGGACACGCATCCTACCTGCTCAGAGTTGCACTCGCCCAGGAGCTAGTCCTCCAGCAGCCTGGTATCGATGATCTGGAAGTTCGCCCTGTGGATGTAGAGGGCCTTGTTGTCGATCATGAGCTTGGTGGTCTTGGGCAGGTCGGTCTTGACTTCCCAGTAGACGTTGTTGCCCGAGTACGCAACGATGGGCTGACCGGTCTGCGACTTGATGACCACCACGCGGCTCTTGCCAAAGTAGTTCTTGTACTGGTTGAGCGTGTAGGAGAGCGACGTGATGGTGAACGGCGAGCCACCGTGGCTCTCGATGAACTCGGGCGTTGAGAAGTCCACCGCGGGATTGAGACCCTTCTCGGCAAAGATGCAGGTATCGCCGCAGGTCTCCATCTCGCGACCGTCAATAGTGATGGTAATCACGCTCGAGAGCTCCCATTGCTCGAAGGCGACGCCCGTCTCGGTGTAACCAGAGGTCTTGACCTTGTTGCCACTCAGGTTGACGTGCTTGCCCGAGGTCCTGAGGGTCTGCTGGCCAAAGTTGTCGTATGTGGTAATGACGAAGGAGTTTCCCACAAGGTCCCCCCTTAGCTCCCCGATCTGCGTCGAGCATCCCGGCACGTTCGCAGAGAACCAGATCACACCGACAAGCGCGAGCACCAACGCGATGCCAGCACCGATCGCAATCTTCTTAACCTTGCTCATGGCAACTCCCTCCTACCGTTGGTAAACGTCTCGATTCTACCGTGAAGTCGTTGCGACCGTCGCGGTATGACACCCCGCCCTCGCGCGCAAATGTCTGCGGTTCATAGGCTTTGCGTGGTATCTGGGCATAGCAAATGCAGACTCGCCTACAATCGCACCGTTACACATTTGCCATTCTCGGCAAGTCGCACCACATGAAGGGCTCCACATGTTCTCTTTTCTCGCGGGACTCATCTTTCTCGCTGGCCTGATTGCATATCTCGGTCTCACCTGCCGCTACGTGCTCACGCAAAGGTCGCTGCAGACGCCCGTCTCGCGTGCGACGCTCATCTGGAACTCGCTCTTCGGCTTCGTGCTCACCTGGCTCACCGTGTGGGGCTTCATCGGCCTCATCGACGGCGGACCCTTTGCCCCTCTGGCGCCGCTCGGCGTGACCCCCGCCCTCGTAGCGCTCTCTCAGCTGACGCTCAGGCGTGAGCGCACCCATGCGTACCTTCGCACGCTCGAGCCGCGCCTGCGCCACCGCGCCGAGTGGGGCCTCATCCTCGGCTTCTGCGTTATAGCCCTCTTCACGGTCGAGTGGCCGTGGAGCTGGGCCATCGGCCTGTTCGGCCCGACGTACTGGTGGCTCGAGCTGACACTGATCATGCTGGCGACGCTCTTCTTCTACCTCGTCGGCCGTCGCCACGGTGAGGCCGCATTCCCATCGCTCGCCTTCTTCGCCTTCATCGGCATCGCGCAGTACTTCGTGCGCAAGTTCAAGAATGCCGCCATCCTCCCCAACGACCTCCTGGTTCTGGGCACGGCGGCGGCAGTCGCGGAGCAGTACACCTACTCCTTCGACCCCAAGGCCGTCACGGGCGTGGTCCTCATCATGGCCGGCGTCTATGTGCTCTCGCTGCTGCATCCCAGCTGGTCGGTCCAGCCCGACGACAAGCAGCGCGGCAACGCGCGCAGAGACGGACTCATGGGCGTGGCCTCGGCGGCGCTCTGCGCGGTGCTGGTGCTCGTGCCCAACTACATGAGCCTCTTCCAGGTGCAGATCATGTACTGGTATTCGATCAGCTACTACGAGAAGCAGGGCTTCTTGCCCACGTTCATCGCAGTCTGGCAGGATCTGCCTATCCATAAGCCCAAGGACTACAACACCGAGGATGCCGAGAAGGCCACCAAGCGTCTCGCAACTGCCTACGAGGAGGGCATCGGCGCCAGCCATACCCGTCAGGAGGCCGTCGCGCAGTTCGACGAGCTCAAGCCCAGCGTCATCGTCGTGATGAACGAGTCCTTCGCCGATCTGTCCGACCTCGATGGCATGCACTGCGGCTACGAGGGCCCCCAGTTCTTCAACAGCATCGACGACTGCCTCTACCGCGGCGAGCTCTTTGTGAACGTGCACGGCGGCGGAACCTGCAACACCGAATTCGAGTTCTTGACCGGTAACTCGCTCGGCTACATTGGGGCAGGCAAATACCCCTACTCGACCTTCGTGCTCGATCCCATCGACAACCTGGCGCGCCAGTTTGGCTCGCTTGGATACACCACGACGGCCATGCACCCCAACTACGCCTCCAACTGGAACCGCAACAAGGTCTATGCGGCCTTTGGCTTCGACAGCTTCATGGATATCGACGCCTTTGGCGGTATGCCCCTGCGCGGACTTGACGGCCGCAAGAAGATGGAGACCCCCACGGGCATCCCCATCTTCCACAGCGGCGTGTCCGACCAGGCAACCTACCAGGCAACACTTGACCTGCTCGCCGCTGACGAGGCTCCCCAGTTCGTCTTCGACGTGACCATGCAGAACCATGGCTCGTACAACCAGAACAACATTCCCGAGGACAAGCTCACGCACTACTATCCAACGGGCACCTACGAGAACCCGAGCTTTGCCGAAACGCCCGAGCGATTGAACGAGTACCTCTCCTGTATCGAGGAGTCAGACCGTGCCCTCGAGTGGTTCGTCAACGAGCTGAAGAAGCTCGACCGTCCCGTCGTTCTGGTCTTCTTCGGCGACCATCAGCCCTCGATGACACCCGACTACAACGACGCCTGGTACACCAACGAGGATGACCTCACCCACACGCAGCGCGTCTATCACGCCGAGTACGTTATGTGGGCAAACTACGACGTGGCCGGCAACAGCCAGTCGAGCGAGGTGCGTGACACCAGTTGCGACGCACTCGCCAGCATCATGCTCGACACCATCGGCGCACCCGTGAGCGAGTACCAGGAGGCGCAGCTCGCCGTCAACCAGGAGATTCACGCCACAAACCTGCACGGATACCTCGGAGCAGACGGCACCTGGTACACCCCCGACAGCGAGAGCCCCTATCGCGGCACCTACGAGGACATGGCGCTGGTAGAGTATCTCAACTTTGCCGAGAAGCTCTGATCTGGCATGGCAGGCGCGCGGGGACCGATACGAGGGGTCAACCTTGGCAACTGGCTCGTGCTCGAGCGGTGGATGGAGTCTGCCCACACGCCTGGTCCCTTTGCGGGCGCCGTCTCGGATGACGAGAAGGGTCTGCGCAAGGAGCTTGCCGAGGATGTGCTTGCCGACAGGCTCGCCGCGCATCGCGCCAGCTACGTTACGCGCGACACCTTTGCCTGGCTCGAGCGCAACAGCTGCAATCTCGTACGCCTCCCCGTACCCTTCTTCGTCTTTGGGGACGAGACGCACGAGAGCTGCATCGCCCACGTGGACGATGCCATGGACTGGGCGGCGGAGTGGGGCATCCCCGTGCTCATCGACCTGCACACCGTGCCAGGGGGACAGAACGGCTTTGACAACGGCGGAGCCAGTGGGCTTTGCACCTGGCATCACAAGCCCCTACAGGTGCAGCAGACCCTGACAGTATTGGAGCAGCTCGCACTGCGCTACGCCAACCACCCCGCCCTCTTTGGCATGGAACCCATGAACGAGCCCGCCAGCAGGCGCATCTTTGCCCAGAGCATGCAGCGCTATGGCGCTGACCACCCGAATCGCGTCGAGCGCTCGACCCCCATCCCCCGAGGCGTCCTCGCGCAGTTCTATCAGCTGGTATACGAGCGCCTGCGTCCCATCCTCGGGCCCGAGGTGCCCCTCGTCTTCCACGATCAGTTCGAGTTGGACGCATGGGACCGGTTCATGCCCGCCAAGCTCTACCCGGGCGTCTGGATCGACACCCATCAATACGTGGGAACCTTCGCACGTGCCGCCCATCTCACCAGCTTGCGCGCCCACGTGCTCGCCGCACGGGCGACGGGGCTGCGCATCGCACGTGCCAGCCGACATCACCCCGTGCTCGTGGGAGAATGGTCGCTGACCAATAACCTGAAGGGGCTCAAGAAGGCCGGCGAGCATGAGCGCGACCGCATCATGCGCGTGTGGGCCACAGAGCAGATGAGGGCCTTCGAGAAGGGCATGGGAGGCTGCTTCTGGGCGCTTCGCAACGGACGCTACGACACCTGGAGCCTCGAGGCGGGCATTAGGCACGGCTGGATCGAATTCTAGTCACGTCTACGAGCATACGCGGCTCTGACGTTGCATTTCGAACACGTGGCGATTGCATCCATCTTGCGAACTTTGCCCAATAAATACTCACGTAGGGTATTATTGTTGCCCGCATACGTCCCCGTGGGACAATTACAGCCTTTCATTGGAGTCGCGCGTGGCAGCAAGCACAGACACCACCTCTAAGAACACGGATACCACTGCAGGCGTTTCAGGGATGGCCCCCTCCACCACATGGAGCGGCTCGGCCAAGGCCGCAAAGCGCAAGCGCCGCTCTGTCATCCGCACGACCATCGTCGCCATCCTCGCCGTAGCCTATGCCATCGGCACTTGGTACTTCTCGAGTCACTTCACCCCCGGCACCACCGTTGACGGCGTCGACGCAAGCCTCATGACAACCGAGCAGCTGGCCAACGCCATCCAAGACCGTGCCACCTCGTACGAACAGCACATCACCAACGAGGACGGTTTCGACCTCACCATCACTTCTGGGGACATTGGACTCTCCACCGAGGGCACCCAAGTTGCCACCGAGGCGCTCGCGCGCACCAATCCGGTTCTCTGGCTCCCCCAGCTAATCTCGCCTAAGCACATGCTCATCGATGCTCAGGTCGAGAGCGATGAGGAGGCTCTGGCCACCATCGTCAACAACGCCGTGGAAAGCTACAACAAGGACGCCGAGCAGCCCACCAACGCAACCGGCGCCTATGACGATGAGAGCAAGTCGTTTGTGGTGGTCCCCGAGGCGATTGGTACCGCCCTTGATGCGGACAAGGTCACCGAGAAGGTCGAGGTCGCCTATCGCGAGCTGAATCCCAACCTCGTCCTTGATGGCAGCGTGCTCCTGCAACCCAGAATCAACTCGAAGGACAAGAAGCTCGCTGCCTCCATCGAGAAGGCCAACGGCATGATCGCCAGGGACCTCCCTGTCATGTGCGACGGCAAGGAAGTCGCCACCGTCGACAAGCAGACTCTCATCAACTGGATTAGCTTCACCGACGAGCAGGAAGTTGACGTCTCTGGCGTTCCGAAATGGGTCAAAGCAAATGACGCAATCAAGGAAGCTGGCAACGCAACCGACGAGGAGCACGTCTGGGCCCTCGATGTGGGTGCCACCTGCACCGACATCCACCGCGCCCTCGAGAAGGAGCCGGGTACCGACGCCCAAGTCAAGCGCACCGCCATCGAGACCAAGCCGGCAGCGACCCCCGGCGCCAAGGAGCGCGGACGCCACCTCGACGTCAACCTCTCCACGCAGTTCGTGCGCTTCTACGACGAGGATGGCAAGGTGATCTGGGACTCCTACTGCGTGACCGGTGGCTGGGACTCCGAGTACCAGGAGATGCACGCCACGCCGCAGGGCACCTTCCACATCCAGGCCAAGGACACCAACACCACTCTCGTGGGCGCGGACCGCAACGATGACAAGAAGCCTGACTACGAGTCGTTCGTGTACTACTGGATGCCCTTCCTCAACTACGACTACGGCTTCCATGACGCCACCTGGCGCTCGGACTTCGGCGGCGACATCCGCTCCTGGTGGGGCAGCCACGGCTGCATCAACCTGCCGTTCGAGAAGGCCGAGGAGCTCTTCAACCTCGTCAAGGTGGGCGATACCGTCTACATCCACGAGTAACGACTTTCAGCCAGCTCGCCCCACGAAGGCGAGCTGGCCTTTTAGCACATCACCTGTTGCTATTGCAAGTGCCGTCTCAGCAAAGTCGTTCGTTTTTTCCGCAGACGTTATGTAGAGAGCATCCACAAAGGTAATAACTAAGTTAACCGACCCCCACATTTGGGGGCGCTTTCCCCTGCCCATACTAGAATGGGCAGGCAAGTTAAACGACCTGAAAGGTTGAAAGCAATGAGCAGAGTCTATAACTTCTCAGCAGGCCCGGCAGTGCTGCCCGAGGCAGTCCTCCAGGAAGCCGCCGACGAGATGCTCGACTACCGCGGTTGCGGCATGAGCGTCAATGAGATGAGCCATCGCTCTCAGATGTTCCAGGACATCATCGACGAGGCAGAGGCCGATCTGCGCGACCTTATGGGCATCCCCTCCAACTACAAGGTGCTCTTCCTGCAGGGTGGCGCGCACCAGCAGTTCGCAGCCATCCCGCTGAACCTCTGCAAGCTCCCCGGCGCCTCCGGCAAGGCCGACTACATCAACACCGGCATGTGGTCCAAGAAGGCCCTGGCAGAGGCCAAGCGCTTCATTGACGCCCAGGAGATCGCAACCAGCGCCGACAAGACCTTCTCCTACATCCCCGACTGCTCCGACCTGCCCGTTCGCGAGGACGCCGACTACGTCTACATCTGCGAGAACAACACCATCTACGGCACCGTCTACCACGAGCTGCCCAACACCAAGGGCAAGATCCTGGTCTCCGACGTGAGCTCGATGTTCCTCTCCCAGCCGGTAGACGTCAGCAAGTACGGCGTCATCTACGGCGGCGTGCAGAAGAACGTCGGTCCCGCCGGCCTCGCCATCGTCGTGGTGCGCGAGGACCTCATCCCCGAGGACGACCTTGCCGACGTGCCCATCATGATGCAGTGGCGCCCCCAGGTTAACGCCAACTCGCTCTACAACACGCCCAACTGCTGGTCCATCTACATGTGCGGCAAGGTCTTCAAGTGGCTCAAGTCCCAGGGCGGCCTCGAGGGGATCTACCAGCACAACCTGGCCAAGGCCCAGGTGCTCTACGACTACCTCGACGCCTCCGAGCTCTTCAAGGGCACCGTGCGCAAGGAGGACCGTTCGCTCATGAACGTGCCCTTCGTCACCGGCGACACCGACCTTGACGCCCTCTTCGTCAAGGAGTCCAAGGCCGCAGGCCTGGAGAACCTCAAGGGCCACCGTTCCGTGGGCGGCATGCGCGCCTCGATCTACAACGCGATGCCCATAGAGGGCGTCGAGGCCCTCGTCGCCTTCATGAAGGACTTCGAGGCCAAGCACTAACGGTCACTGTCACGGGGGGCAGAGGGGGCTACCCCCTTCTGCTCCCCTTCTTTAGACGATAAGGATTCGCTATGTACAAGGTACACTGCCTCAACAACATCGCGAAGGTGGGCACCGACCGCCTTGGCGAGGGCTTTGGCCTCACGGAGAACATCGACGAGGCCGAGGCCATCATGGTCCGCTCTGCCAGCCTCCACGACATCGATTTCTCCGATGAGCTGCTCGCCGTCGCCCGCTGCGGCGCCGGTGTCAACAACATCCCCCTCGACCGCTGTGCCGAGAAGGGCATCGTCGTCTTCAACACGCCTGGCGCCAACGCCAACGGCGTCAAGGAGATGGTCATTGCCGGCATGCTGCTCGCCGCACGCGACATCGTGGGCGGAATCGAATGGGTCGACGAGAACTCCGACGACCCCAACGTGGGCAAGGCTGCCGAGAAGGCGAAGAAGGATTTCGCCGGCACCGAGCTTGCGGGCAAGAACCTCGGCGTCATCGGCCTGGGCGCCATCGGCGCCATGGTGGCAAACGCCGGCCGCAGCCTGGGCATGCACGTGTACGGCTATGACCCCTACCTCTCGGTCAAGTACGCCTGGAGCCTTGACCGTCACGTGCGCCACGTCCAGCACATCTCCGAGATCTGGGCCAACTGCGACTACATCACCATCCACGTGCCCGCTACGGCCAAGACCAAAGGCATGATCGGCCGCGACCAGATTGCCGCCATGCGCGACGGAGCCGTGGTGCTCAACTACGCCCGCGATGCCCTCGTGGACGAGCGTGCCATGGCCGAGGCCCTGCAGGAGGGTCACATCCGTCGCTACATGACCGACTTTGCCAACTCCGTGACCACCAGCATGGCTCACGCCACCGTCACGCCGCATCTGGGTGCCTCGACCAAGGAGGCCGAGGACAACTGCGCCATCATGGCCGCTGACGAGCTGCGCGACTACCTGCTCAACGGCAACATCACCAACTCGGTCAACTATGACGCGGTCGATATGGGCCCGATGGAGGGCGCCATGCGCCTGGCCGTGTTCCACCTCAACCGCCCGAACATGATCGGCCAGATCACCTCGATCATCTCCTCCTCCGACATCAACATCGAGAACATGGTCGACAAGAGCCGCGGCGAGATCGCCTACTGCCTGCTCGAGCTCAGCAACATCGTCTCCGACGACGTCATCGAGAGGCTGGCCAAGGTCGACGGCATCTACCGCGTGCGCGCCATCCACCAGTAAACGCGCCACCTCCCAGCACGCGAGGGCGCTCGTCCCCAAGGGCGAGTGCCCTTTTGCATGCGGCTGCACGATACCCAGATTTCACGGGCATCGTACGTCTTCTGTTGGTTTACAGCACCTTATGTCCCTTTGGGCAAAGCCGTCGTAGAATCGGATGGCACTCATTGATACCGATGCAAAAGGAGCGTCAATGTATCGCGTTCACTGCATGAACAACATCTCACAGTCCGGACTGGACAAGCTCTATAAGACCTTCGCCCCCGCCAAGAGCCTCTCCGTGGCAGACGCCGCAATCGTGCGCAGCACCAACATGCACGAGCTGGAGCTGCCGGATAGCCTTCTGGCCATCGCTCGCGCCGGCGCAGGCGTCAACAACATCCCCATCGACCGCTGCACCGAGCAGGGCACGGTCGTCTTCAACACGCCTGGCGCCAACGCCAATGCCGTCAAGGAGCTTGTCGTGGCCGGCATGCTCATGGCCTCCCGCGACATCATGGGTAGCGCGGAGTGGGTAAACGACCACGCCGACGACGAGCAGGTTGCCGCAGATGCCGAGAAGGCGAAGAACCAGTTTGGCGGCAGCGAGATCGCCGGCAAGACCCTCGGCGTCATCGGCCTCGGCGCCATCGGCGCCATGGTGGCAAACGCCGGCCGCAGCCTGGGCATGCACGTGCTCGGCTTTGACCCCTACCTCTCGATCATGGCCGCCTGGAGCCTCGACCGCCACGTGCACTATGTGCAGCGCCTGGGCGAGATCCTCGAGAACGCTGACTACATCACCATCCACGTTCCGGCAAACGACAACACGCGCGGCATGATTGGCCGTGACCAGATCGCCCAGACCAAGGATGGGGTCGTCTTCCTCAACTTCGCCCGCGACGTGCTGGTGGACGAGCAGGCCATGGCCCGCGCGCTCGAGAACGGGCACGTACGCCGCTATGTGACCGACTTTGCCAACCCGACCACCACGCATATGAAGAACGCCCTCGTGCTCTCCCACCTGGGCGCCTCCACACGCGAGGCGGAGGCCAACTGCGCCGCCATGGCAGTTGACCAGCTTCAGAGCTACCTGCTCGAGGGCAACATCGTCAACTCGGTCAACTTCGGCGACGTCAACCTGGGACCCATCCAGACCGACGAGCGCATCGTGGTGCTGCACCGCAACATCCCCAACATGATCGGCCAGTTCACCCAGATCATCGCCGAGTGTGGCCTGAATATCGAGAACATGGCCAACAAGCGCCGCGGCGACAACGCCACCACGCTCATCGAGACGAGCGGACCGTGGGACTACAGCGTCGTCGAGCATATCAGCGAGATCGAGGGCGTCTATCGCACGCGCATGGTTGCCCCTGCAAGCTAAGCAACAAAACAAGCCAGGGGCTTCTCCCCTAGCCCAATGCATTAGAACGAGCAACGGCCCCTCTCGCGAGGGGCCGTCCTTGTATTCAGATGTGTCTTTGCGGCATCATGGCCGCCCAAGGCTCCCTAGATGGCCTTGTTGTACTTGACGAGGAGGATGTCGTTGCCGTGGTGCTCTGCATGCGAGGCAAACCACTTCTCGACCTCCCGTGCCAGCAGACGGATGCTGTCCGCCTCAAAGAGCCTCTCGTGCCCGAAGAACACTGCCTTGTACTGGCCACTCAGATACCAGCCGTTGTAGCAGGCTTCGAACACCTTGCGCTCGAGTTGGCGCATGTCCTTGATCTGCGTCATTGTCATACCTCCTTTTGGTATGGCCCAACAGGTCTGTGGTAGCTTATGCGGTCGGCCATCCGGTGTCCATACCCTTTGACGGCAACCATGACTCATTCACAACGTGGAATCGCTCCCATACAGCAGGGGCGGGAGACGCCAACGAGACATCTCCCGCCCCCTGCCCTGGGCGCTGTCACACCCCCTGGTGGGGTGTGTTTATGGCTGTCTTACCACTGCGGATGCATGCAGCGAGACATGCATGCAGAGCGCATGCGCGAGAAGTAGGCACATGGGAACACCCGATCAAGCCACATGAAGGCTCGCAGCTGCATCCATTGCATGTTCCTACTCATTGCTCGTGCCCGCCCTTCCTAAAACACCTTTGACGCCTACCTCGAAAGGAAATGTTCCTGCCCTGTTGAAAGCGGCAATGAACATGCGAATCGCATTTGAGGGTGTGGTACCTATCGACTCTGTCGCCTCGAAGAAACGTTCCTTTTCGGCAGGCAGAACCTTGGCTACGACTGGAGTCATCTTGTCTGACATGGTGACCGTGTTTCGTTTATGGTATGACTTGGTATGTTTAGGTTATACCCTGTCATACATAGTAACACCCATTTGCGCGAAGGCAACGACTTTTCTGACCAATTTGCCAACGGTTTTCCAAGAGGTAACACTTGGCCACGGAGCCCTCGAGATTTGCCCCCGTCCCTCTACCATGAGCTGGTCCGCCTAATCAGAGAGGACCTGCCATGACCCTAGACAACGACACCCCCATCGACCAGATCAGAGACTTCTTTGCCCATGACCTCTTTGCCTACGATGCCTGCGGATGCAGGATCGTCGAGGCCGCGCGGGGACATGCGGTCGCGGCGTTCGACATTGCGCCCATCCACCGCAACGCCATGGGCGGCGTGATGGGAGGTGCCATCTTCACGCTCGCCGACTACGCGCTGGCCGTGGCCTGCAACGTTGGCGAGAAGCCCACCGTCTCGGTCTCGAACAGCATCGAGTTTCTCTCTGGCGCACGTGGAGACCGCCTGATCGCCACATGCGACGTCGACAAGAGCGGACGCTCGTTGGGGTTCTATACTGTCGAGGTGCACGACGAGCTGGGCACGCAGGTCGCGCGGATGACGGCCACCTGCTTCAGGAGGTCGTAGGACAGGCACGTCAGGCCACCATCTTGCGGCAGCTGGGACAACGGCAGTCTTTGAGGGGATACCAATGAGCTCGAACACCATGGAGACCGAGGCATCGGTCCAAAACGGCATCAAGCGCGCCGTCTTTGCGGCAATCGCCATCGTGCTGGAGGTCGCGTTCATCCTTGTGATGAACATCAAGTTCGCCGAGCAGGCCGAGTGGATCGCCATCGGCACGCGCCTCCTCGCCGCGCTCATCGTGCTTGTCATCTACAACGACAACAGGCCGTCGTCCCTCAAGATGTCGTGGATCATCTTCATCATGGCGATGCCCATCTTTGGCGTCACCCTCTACCTGCTGGTAGGCCTGAACAGCCACACGCGGGCCATGCGGGAGCGTTACCAGAAGGTCGACGAGCGACTCTTCCCCCTGCTGCCCGACGGCGAGGACTCCATCAGGCGGCTTTCCGAGCAGGATAACCGCGCAGCCAACATCGCGCGATACGTGCACCGCGCGTCGGGTTACCCCCTCTACGAGGACACGGCCATCACCTACTACGACGACGCCGCAAAGGGCATCGAGGCGCAGAAGCGCGACCTCGCGCGTGCGCAGAAGTTCATCTTCATGGAGTACCACGCCATCGAGGACGCCGAGAGCTGGCACGCCATCCAGCGGGTCCTGGAGGATCGTGTGCGTGCTGGTGTGGACGTGCGCGTGTTCTACGACGACATGGGGTCCATGGGCTTCGTCAACACCGACTTCGTCGACCGCCTGGAGGCCGTGGGAATCAAGGCAAAGGTGTTCAACCCCTTCATGCCGGGCCTCAACCTCTTCCTCAACAACCGCGACCACCGCAAGGTGACGGTGATTGACGGCCTGGTGGGTTACACCGGCGGCTACAACCTGGCCAACGAGTACTTCAACATCACCCATCCCTTCGGCCACTGGAAGGACACGGGCGTTCGTCTCGAGGGCAAGGCCGTAAAGAGCCTCACGGCCACCTTCCTGGAGATGTGGAACGCGGTGAGCGACTCAGACGTCGACGACGTCTCCTATCGCCACTTCCTGCCCGAGCCACCAAGCGCGCCCGACGCCCAGGGCTTCGTGCTTCCCTACGCCGACAGCCCGATGGACGACCAGATGGTGGGCGAGGACGTCTACATCTCGGTCGCCGAGTACGCGCAGAGCTATGCGTGGTTTGTCACGCCCTACCTCATCATCACAGACGAGATGACCCACGCCCTCGGCCTTGCCGCAAAGCGTGGCGTGGACGTGCGCGTCATCACGCCCGGCATACCCGACAAGAAGATGGTCTACGAGCTCACGCGCTCCTACTACCACAGCCTCGTGCGCAACGGCGTACGCATCTTCGAGTACACGCCGGGCTTCTGCCACTGCAAGATGAGCGTGGCAGACGACGTGCTTGCCACCTGCGGCACCATCAACATGGACTACCGCAGCCTCTACCATCACTTTGAGAACGGCTGCCTCTACTACGGCTCCGACGCCGTCGCTGACACCAAGCGCGACTTCGAGTGGATGTTCGCCCAGTCACGCGAGGTGACCGAGAGCTATCGCGCCCCTGGTGCCGGCATGCGCCTGAGGATGCTCTTCCTGCGCCTGTTCTCCCCGCTCATGTAGAGGCGTCTCTGACGGGCTCAGAGCCCACTTGCCCGCACGACAGAGCGGGGGCCGAGCAAATTGCCCGGCCCCCGCTGTCTTTGCCTCTGTCTGCTCGCCTGAGCTACGAGACGATGTCGTCCCAGTGCAGCAGCTTGAAGCCGGCACCGGAGATGGCCTTCTCCGCTGCATCGCGGTCAGCCGGGTTGATCTTGAGCACGTCGATGGCGGTGTCGCCGTTGGACTGGAAGCAGTAGCCGTACTCGATGTTGACCTTGGTGGAGTCAAGCGCCTCGAGCATCTCGGCCAGGGCGCCCGGACGGTCGGGGAGCTCGACGGCCAGGACCTTGGTCTTGGTGGCGCGGAAGCCAGCCTCCTCGAGGACGTCGACCGCGTGGAACACGTTGTCGCAGATGATGCGCACCAGGCCGTACTCGGAGGTCTCGGCGATGGTCAGGGCGCTCATGTTGACGTTGGCGTTCGCCAGGGTGCGGCACAGGTCCGCGAGGCGTCCCTCGGAGTTCTCGAGGAACACGGTGAGCTGCATGATCATTACTTATCGTCTCCCCTCAGGTCGATGACGCGCTTTGCCTTGCCCTCGCTGCGCGCAATGGTCTTGGGTTCCACCAGCTTAACCTTGATGCCGACCGAAAGGGCAGTCTTCATCGCCGACTGGATGTCACGCTGCAGCCTCTCGATGGACGAGATCTGGTCGAAGTCGAAGTCGGGGTTGACCTCTGCCTTGAGCGTGACCACGTCGAGGTGGTTCTTGCGCGTGAGCTCGATCTGGTACCAGCTGGCCACCTGCGGGAAGGTCTTCATGACGTCCTCGATCTGGGACGGGAAGACATTGACGCCGCGGATGATGAGCATGTCGTCGGTGCGGCCGTGCAGGCGGTCGATGCGACGGTGCGTGCGGCCGCAGGCGCACTCGCCCGGGATGATGCGCGTGATGTCGCGGGTGCGGTAGCGCACGACGGGCGTGGCCTCGCGATCGATGGTGGTGAGCACCAGCTCGCCCCACTCGCCGTCGGGCAGGACCTCGCCAGTCTCGGGGTTGATGATCTCGGCATAGAAGTGGTCCTCGGCGAGATGGAGGCCGTTTTGCTCCATGCACTCGATTGCGACGCCCGGGCCCATGGTCTCGGTGAGGCCGTAGACGTCAAGCACCTTGTAGCCGAGCTTCTGCTCGAGGTCGGCACGGAAGTTGTCGGAGAAGGCCTCGGCGCCATGGATGCCGGCGCGCAGGTGGAAGTCCTTCTTGGGGTCGAGACCCATGGCGAGGGCAGTGTCGGCGATGTACATGGCGTAGCTGGGGGTACAGCACAGGATGGTGGAGCCCATCTCGCGCAGCACGCGAATCTGGCGCTCGGTGTTGCCCGCGCTGATGGGGATGGTCATGCAGCCGGCCTTCTCGCAGCCATAGTGGGCACCGAGACCGCCCGTGAACAGACCGTAGCCGTAGCAGATCTGCGCCACGTCATCGGAGCCGCCGTCGGCATACCAGATGCCGCGCGCAAAGCAGTCGCCCCAGATGTCGAGGTCGTGGTCAGTGTAACCAGCCACGGTCGCCACGCCAGTCGTACCGCTCGACATATGGATCTCACGCACCTCGTTCTTGGGTACGGCGAAGAATCCGAAGGGGTAGTTGTCACGAAGGTCCTGCTTGGTGGTGAAGGGAGCCTTCCTGATGTCGTCAAGGGTCTCTACGGCGTAGGGATCAAAGCCGGCCTGATCAAAAAGGTCATGATAAAAGGGGACGTTCTCATAACAATTGATCACGGTCTTCTTGATGCCCTCGAGCTGGATGGCCTCCAGCTGATCGTGAGGCATCGTCAGGATATCCTGCGGTTGCTTCATCGATTTCCCTTTCTTGCCGTTGGGGCCTCTCGCCCCACTCGCACCGAGTTGTGCGCTCGGATATTATAAAAAGCCATTGTTTCATTCAGTTCACAAGGCCATGACAGCTTAGTGCCCAGCCGTATGCATTCTAGTCACGTGATGGGGTATGGTTGGGCGAAACCTGCAAGAAGGGAAACCCATGAGGTGGTTCTGGCAGCGCGATGACAAGCCAAGGCGGGAGAAGACCATCCCCGCTGGTGCCATACGACGCAGGCTCCGCTACACCGGACGCGTGCAAGCGGTAGGGTTCCGTTTTACCGCGCAGCGTTGGGCAGAGAGCCACGGGCTCACAGGCTGGGTCACGAACCTCATCGGCGGAGACGTCATGCTCGAGGTGCAAGGCACCCCAGAGCAGGTGCAGGCCTTCATGGATGACGTCGCCCACGAGTCGACGCGCGAAGGTGCGTTCATCCGTGCCATACTAATGCAATGTGATGACATCGAACCCGTTGCCGAGGACCGGTTCTCGATTCGCAACGTCTACTGAACAGCTCTCCAGACCGAAAGGCAGACTCCATGCACTACTTGCTGTTTCTCGCCGTCTTGCCCTCCATCATCCTCGCGAGGCATGTGCTCGCCTACGACCGCATCGAGAAGGAGCCGGCAGGCCTTCTGATGCTCCTCTTTGTGGCGGGTGCCTTTACCTGCATTCCCGCCGGCATTCTGGAGGGTATCTTCTGTGGGCTCGTGGAGTCGATGACCAGCAGCGTGGCCACCATCTCGCGCCTGACCTACCTGCTCATCGTCCCCCTCTCGGAGGAGGGCATGAAGTACCTGGCCTTGCGCACCACGCGTAAGAACCGCAACTTCAACTACACCTTTGACGGCATCGTGTACGCTGTGATGGTCGGCCTTGGCTTTGCGACCCTCGAGAACATTCTTTATGTGGTGGACAGCGGAACCCTCGACGTGGCCATCATGCGCGGCCTCTTCTCGGTACCGCTGCATTGCACCTGCGCCGTGTTCATGGGCTACTACTACGGCGTGGGACGTGGGCAGGAGGTGCGCGGCTCTCGTGCCGAGTCCCGTCGCGCCTACAGGCTCGCGCTCCTCGTCCCCTGCCTCATCCACGGCATCTTCGACTACGGCCTCGACACCGAGTCGCTGCTCATGATCATCGGGCTGCTCATCTTCGTGCTCCTGATATTTGTCACCGCCGTGCGCCAAGTGCGCAGGGCGTCTGTATGCGACACACCGATCGCCGCCGTCGCGGACCTCACCGCTCCGGTCCCGGCACCGCTCAAGGGCAAGGCGGCCAGGCGCGGCTATGGGACGCCTCCCCCGCCCTTCAACATGTAACGCCGCCTAGCGCACCAGAGCAGACCTGACGGCGCCGATCAGCTTTGCGTCTGCACCAAGCTCGGCCAGCACGATGTTGGGCTTGGGCATCTGGGACATCTGCAGGTCGGCCATCATCGAGCGCATGGACACGTGCAGCGCCTCGAGCAACGCCGGCTGGACGCTGATCCCACCACTGATGGCAATCGCATCGGGATCTACGATGCACTGCAGGTTGAAGATCCAGGTGCAGAGGTCCTTCGCGTACTCGTGCAGGCCACGCAGCGCCGCGTCGTCTCCCGCATTGATCCAGGCGAAGAGCTCGTGCCCATGGATGCTGTCGTCATCCTGCAGGCCCTTGGCCGAGAGGATGGAGCGCCTGAGGCCCTGCCAACTGCAGAGCCCTGCCATGGCATCGCGCATGCGCGAACCGCCCACGATGGGCGCATGCCTGATGTAGGAGAACTCCCCCGCAAAGTCGTGCGCGCCGCGCAGCACCCTGCCATCGACCACGATGCCGCCGCCAATACCGGTGCCAATGACGAGCACCACGCCGATGCGCGACCCTCGCAGGGCGCCCGCCGCGTACTCGCCCAGCGCACAGGCCTTGCCGTCGTTCTCGGCGGTCACCGGGAGCCCACAGGCAAAGGAGAGCTCGGCTGCCAGCGCAACCCCATCCAGATACGAGAGGCGTCCGCCACCGATGACCGTGCCTTGGCAGTCGTCGTAGGAGACCGTACCGGGCACGCTCACGCAGACCGCACTCGTGCCGCCGCCCTCCGACCTGACCAGCTCGGCCAGAGCCCCGACGAGCGCATGGGCATCCTCGAAGGACTGCTCCAGCACGCCCTGGCGCTCGAGGGTCATCTCGCTGGTGACGATACCCCAGCGGATGTAGTCGGGATCGATATCGAGGGCAAGGTACTTCTCGGCCATGGTGTGTTCCCGTCGTTTGAGCTGCTATTTGGGCCTAAACTCTGCTTGTAGCGCATCTGCGAAGGGCAGGCAACATAGTTTGCCGACGCTTCGCCCTACGCACCGATGCACGCCACCAGCGGTCGTCGCGGCATTCCCCAGCAGCGCCCCAGCCTACGCCCCTAGCGCCAGAGCTCCTCCAGAAAGGCCTCGCCATAGCGCTCGAGCTTCTTCTCTCCCACGCCAGGAACCTCGAGCAGATCCTCGGCGGTCCGAGGACGCCTGCGCACCATGGCCCTCAGCGTGCGGTCCGAGAAGATCACATAGGGCGGGACCTTCGCCTCGCTCGCCAGGCTCTTGCGTAGTACGCGCAGACGCTGGAAGAGCTCCTCGTCCGTGCCATCGTGCACCCACACGTCGTCCGCAAGCTCCGAGAAGTTCTCACGCTCGTGTCGAGACGTCTCGTCCAGACTCGTACGAGTGCCGTACACGCGGCCCCCAGCCTTCCGTTTGCGCTCCACGCGCAGGTAGCGCTCTGCCGTCTCGCCCGTGCAAACGGAACAGCCACCACAGCCATCCGCCGAAAGCGTCATCCGTTGCCCAAAGTAGCGCAGCACGCGCGCCCTGAGGCAGCTTGTGCTCATGGCGTAGCCGATCATCTCGCCCAGAAGCCGCTCGCGCTGCTCGCGCAGAAAGCGCTGCTCCGCGGGGGTGACGCCCTCGGCAAACTCGATGCTGTCGATGAAGAAGTGCGCCGTTCTAATGTCGCCTTTGCTCCACAGCAGGTAGCATGCGGCTGGGTCACCATCCCTACCCGCTCGGCCGGCCTCCTGGTAGTACTCCTCCAGCGACTGCGGCATGCCGCAGTTGATCACGTAGCGCACGTTGCTCTTGTCGATTCCCATGCCAAAGGCGTTGGTGGCCACCATCACCTGCACGTCGTCGTTGACGAAGGCCTCCTGCGAGAGCGTACGCTCCTTGTCGGACATGCCCGCGTGATAGGAGGCCGCCTTGATGCCGGCATCCTGCAGCTTCTCGCAGATCTGCTCCACCTTCTTGCGGGTGAGGGCATACACGATGCCCGACTCGTCGGCATGACGGCGAGCATAGTTGACCGTCCACCGCTCTCGGTCCTTGGGCGTGAGCTCGAAGGAGGCGAGCGAGAGATTGGGCCTGTCGAAGCCACTCACCTCGACAACCGGATCACGGAGGCCCAGAAGCTCGCGCACGTCAGTCTGCACGCGGGCGGTGGCTGTTGCCGTGAGTGCAGCAACGCGCGGTCGGTTGGGCAGCGAGTCCACGAAGTCCTGGATGGAGCGATAGGCAGGCCTGAAGTCCTGGCCCCACTGGCTCACGCAGTGCGCCTCGTCGACCGCGACCAAAGGGATGTCGGCTGCCGCCGCAAAGGCGCGAAAACCAGGGTCGCTCAGGCGCTCCGGGGCGACGTACATGAGGTCGTACCAGCCCGCAAGCGCACGACGCAAGACCTCCGGCCGCACGCGAGGCTTGAGCGTCGAGTTGTAGAACGACCCTCGAATACCCGCCTCCTTGAGGGCGCGCACCTGGTCGGCCATGAGCGAGATGAGCGGCGAGACCACCAGCGTGAGACCCCCGAGCACGACCGCCGGCACCTCATAGCACACTGACTTTCCGGCACCCGTGGGCATTACGGCCATAACGTCGTGGCCTTCGAGAATCGCCTCTATGACGCGCCGCTGCCCTGGTCTGAAGCTCTGGTAGCCAAAGTGCTCGGCCAAGGCCCGCTGGGCGTCGCCTATGGTGGGTTGTCTGCGTTGCGTTGGATCCACGCTCGTCGCTTCCTTCGTGGTGGTGGTATCCTTTGTGACTCGACCCTCTACCCTACACCAAGGACCCCCGTGAAAAGCTCTCGCGCCATACATATTGCCGCCGCTGCCCTCGCCTGCCTTCTGTGGAGCGGCTCGCTCATCGCCTCCAAGCTCAGCTACGACACGCTGGGTCCCATGTCGCTGGGTCTCATCCGCTTTGTCATTTCCACGCTCGTGTTCTTTGCCATACGTCTTGTTCTGCGTGACCACGAGATGCCCGACCTGCGCGGTATGGCGGCCATCGCGCTCACGGGCTTTCTGGGGACCACCCTCTACTTTGCCGCCGAGAACTACGGGGTGGCCATGCTGCCCGCATCCACCTCGTCGCTCATCGTGGGCTCGTTTCCCGCCATGGCACTCGTGCTTGAGTGCCTGATTGACAAGGTGAGCCCCCAGCCCATAAAGACGCTGGGCATCGTGTTGGCGTTTGCGGGTGTGGCCCTGCTCGCCTTGACGGAGAGCGCCGAGGGTGGCACCGACGTGCTGCTCGGCAGCCTCATTCTGATGTTTGGTGGGCTGTGCTGGGCGCTTTACAACTTTGCGATGCGGCTCGTGTTAGGCACATACTCGTCTCTCACCATCACTACCTGGCAGACCCTCTTTGGCGCCTTGGGCTTCATTCCGTTCGTGTTCTACGAGGGACTTCCCCAGAGCCTACCCTCGCCTACCGCTTGGGTCTCGCTCGCCTATCTGGTGCTTGGCTGTACCGTTGCGGGCTTTGTGATGTACAACTGGGCACTCGAGGAGCTCGAGCCGTCGACGGCCACCTCACTTTCGAACCTCATCCCCGTCTTTGGCCTCGTGCTCTCCGCGCTCATCCTGGGCGAGCGCATCAGCACGCAACAGCTCATCGGCGGCGCCATCGTAATCGTGGGCATCGTGCTCTCCACGCAGGAGACCAAGGCATGAGTGAACCTACGCCCATCTCTGCCCCTGCACTTTCCGCCCTCGAGCACGAGTTGCGTGCACTCTGCACATGCACGGAGATTAGTCTTGCCGCATTTTCTGGCGCCTCGTCTTGGAAGGACTGCGAGGAGAGGCTCACGAGCCTCATCGCAGCGGACGCCTTCCCTGCGCTCTCCTTAGCCCATGACGTGCGTCATGCACCCTACCTACAGAATCCTTCTAGCGGGGAATGTCGTAACCTTCTGCTCAGCCTGAGCGACGAGAGTGACAGGCTCGCTGCCGCCTGGGCCCGGGCGGAGGAGGACTCACCTCTCGTAGGCCTTGGCATCGATCTTTGTGCCGCCGTTCGCTTTGAGACGCGTCCTGGCAGACGCGATCGCGCTCAGCTGCTGCTCACCGAGCGCGAGCGTGCGCTCGCGCCGTCCCTCTGGCCCGACAATCTCCCCCTCGCCCATGCGACGCTCTTTGCCGCAAAGGAAGCCTCCTTCAAGGCGACCGCCGCTCCCCTGCGACGCTGGTACGAGGAGCATGACGATGAGCTGCGCTATGGCGTGCGCCACTTTGTGATGGACGAGCCGCTCGCAGAGCACGGGACGGGAAGAGACGGTGCGGCACAGCGAGCCATCGAGGCAATGGGAATCGCACGTATCGAGATACGCTATGCCCGGCTCGATGAGATGGCTATCGTTACCGCCTGCGCGCTCGCCTATTGAGCAGACTCGAGCTCTGCCTCGAAGTCCGCGAACTCCTCGGGTACGATGTTCGGCTCGACGTCAAACGACTCCGCCACCGCCTGCGCCTGGTCCCAACGCAGACGCGCCTTGGTGACATCGCCCATGTCGTCGTAAGCATCGCCCACATGGTCAAGGACGTAGCTCACGTATTGCGCAAGCGAGTCGCCCATGCCCGAGAGCAGCATCATCGTGACGAGCGAGTCGGGCGTGAGGTTCATGGCCGTCTGCGGATCGAGGTCGATCAGCCCCGCCACGCTGTTCTCCGCCTCCTCCACTGACTCGAAGCGTCCCTCGAGAAGGGCACCCCTGAGCGCCACCGTCACGGTCTCGACGAAACGGGAGATTATCTCGAGCAGGTAGTCGCGATGCAGCATGTGTGCCTCACTTTTGGACGGGCGGAACGATTCCCAGATGCTCGAAGGCAGCCGGGGTGGCCTGACGGCCTTGGGGCGTGCGGATGATGAGCCCCTGTTGCAGCAGGTAGGGCTCGTAGACGTCCTCAAGCGTGGACGGATCCTCGCCGACCGCAGACGCGATGGTGGTAAGACCTACCGGACGACCACGGAAGGTACGGGCCAGCGCGTCGAGGATCTTGACGTCCATCCAGTCGAGCCCGAGCTCGTCGATCTCGAAGAAGGCGAGCGCCTCGGCCGCGACCTCCCACGATATGCTTCCCTCGGCCTTGACCTGTGCATAGTCGCGCACGCGCTTGAGCAGTCGGTTTGCCAGACGAGGCGTGCCACGGGAGCGCGAGGCAATCTCGGCCGCTCCCTGGGCATCGATCTCCACTCCGAGGATGGCGGCGGAGCGGGTGACGATGCGGGCGAGCTCGTCGGTGGAGTAGTAGTCGAGGCGATAGGAGATGCCAAAGCGGTCGCGCAAAGGACCGGTGAGCAGACCAGTTCGCGTGGTGGCACCGACCAGCGTGAAGTGCGGGATGTCCAGGCGGATGGAGCGCGCCGCCGGTCCCTTGCCGATGACGATGTCGAGGAAGAAGTCCTCCATCGCGGGATAGAGCACCTCCTCGACCTGATGGTTGAGGCGGTGGATCTCGTCCACAAAGAGGATGTCACCCTCACTTAGGTTGGTGAGGATGGCGGCGAGGTCTCCCGTGCGCTCGATAGCAGGACCGGAGGTAGTGTGCAAGTTGGCGCCCATCTCGTTTGCCACGACACCTGCGAGCGTCGTCTTGCCAAGGCCCGGAGGACCGCTGAAGATGACGTGGTCGAGAGGCTCATTGCGATCGCGCGCGGCTTGGATGAGCACGCGGAGGTTCTCACGGACGCGCTCCTGGCCACAGTAGTCGTCGAGCGTCTTGGGGCGTAGGGTTCGGTCGACGTCGAGGTCGTCGGAGGTCAGCTCGGCGGTGACGCTGCGCTGGCCCATGCGCTGCGGCGAGATGCCCGCACCACCGCGTGCGGCTCCCGTGCCCTCGAACAGGTCCTCCTTGTCAGCCTCCCACATCAGGCACCACCTCCCAGACGCCTCAGGGCATAGGCGAGGGCCTTCTCGATCGTGGTGGCACCGGCCTCCTCATGCCCCTCGAGGGCAAGCTCTGCCTCCTGCGGCGTGAAGCCCATGGAGAGCAGCGCGTCGGTTGCCTCGGAGCCCACCGATGCGGCCGGAGCGGAGACCACGTTGGTGAGTGAGGGCTGCTCGAGACCCACGAGACCACGCAGCTCGGCATCCTTGGTAAAGACGCCCTCAAGCTCGACGAGCAGGCGCTGCCCCTTGCGCTTGCCCACGCCAGGCACCTGCGCCATACGATTGATGTCCTGCGTGGCAACGACCGTTGCCAGCTGTGCAGGCGAGAAGGTGGAGAGAACCGACAAGGCAAGCTTGGGCCCAACGCCCGAGACGGCCACCAGCTTGTCGAAGAGCGAACGCTCCGCGCGCGTGGCAAAGCCGTAGAGGTCCATGGCGTCCTCGCGCACGATGAGGCGCGTGAGGATGGTGACCCCTGCCTCGCCCACCTGCGGCAGGGCAGCAGCCGTTGACGTGGATATACCGAGCTCGTAGCCCACGCCGCCCACGTCGAGCACCACATGGGTGGGCAGCACCTCCACGAGTGTGCCCGTCAGCTGAACGATCATGAGGCGCTCCTCCTATTTTGCTCTTCACGCATGCGCGCGACGTTGGCAGCCGTGGCGGCAGCGGTGACCTCGCGGGCCTCCTCGCGCGCGAGGGCGATCTGCGCCTGCTCGGCCTCGTGGATGGCATCGCCGGCAGCAAGACGCGAGAGGGCTTTGGTGCGATTGAGGTTTGCATGGCAGACCGCTGCGGCAAGCGCGTCTGCTGCGTGGTCGGGGTGTGGGTCGTGGTCGAGGTCGAGCACCGTGCGCACCATATAGATGACCTGGTGCTTGTCGGCCGCCCCGGTACCCACCACAGCCTGCTTGATCTGCATGGGGGTGTACTCTCCCACCTCGAGACCCGCCTGCGAACAGGCCACAATGGCAGCCCCACGTGCATGGGCGGTTGCCAGCGCCGAGCGGGTGTTCTCGCCAAAGAAGATCTTCTCAATGGCAAGCTGCGTGGGATGGTAGGTGTCGATGACGCGTGAGATCTCGGCAAAGATCTTGCCTAGGCGCTGGTCGATGGGCTCGGCCGCCTTGGTGGTCACACAGCCGTAGGCACGCGCGCGGCAGAGCGCGCCACGTGTCTCGACAATGCCCCAACCCGTGTGGGCCAGGCCAGGATCTATGCCCAAGATAATCAAGCAGCCTCCTCGCCAGCGCGGCGGAACCGCATTAGAACGTCCGTTCTATCCTAGCACACCTATGGCGCTAGTTCTCCGAGAATGGGCTCAGCCATCCGAGGGGCTTGCCATCGCTGCCCATGCCGCCGTCAAATCCGCCAGGAGCCTTGCCCGTCGGCGTGAAGCCGGGAGGCAGCAGCCCTCCCTGCTCGGCAAGGTCGCGGAGCATGGCAAGGGTTCCGTCGAGGTCGAACTTGGACGGATGACCTGCATCGTCGGCATTGTCCTCTCGCTTGGGCGCGGGCAGCATAGAGCCCAGTGCAGCGTCGGTCACGTCGTCGAGGTGCGTGTCGTGCCAGCTCACACCGAGCGGGAAGCGCGCATCGTCCAGCGTGTGGGTGGTCATCGCCAGCACGGGAGGCAGCGTTCGGCGCCATGGCTCGGCAAGGCGCTCTGCCTTGAGCAGCGCCTCTGCCAGGGCACCCCCATCGTCGCTTGCGGCCACCAGCTCGGCCAGCGGACGGTCGTACTCCACATAGCCAGAGAGGATCTCGTCCACACGCACGACATCAGCCTCGCTTGTCGCCGTGAACTGCGAACCATCCGCCAGCGTCAGGCTCAGCACCTCCGACTCGGAGAGACCCACGCGCCTGAAGAGCGGCGAGATGGTGTTGCGGACGTGCGCCATGTCGAGCACGTCGGAGCGATACACGTCGCCCAAGGGGCAGAGCTCGGCGCACGAGACGTGCCTGCCGTATGCACCCAATGCCAGTCCCGTCTTGTCGTAAGGCGCAAGCACCAGGGCGTCCTGCTCGCGGGCTAGGGCAGCCAGCTCGAGCTCGTCGAGGTCACGCGCATCAAAGCCACGCGGCTGACCGGCCGCATCGCGCTGGTCGATGTGCAGGCGCTTTGCCAACTCGCGACAAGCTGGAGCAGAGGCACCAGCCGAGGCGCCAACAAGCGCATGGACATGCAGGGGACCCACCGCATCGGAGGCTAGGGCGGCAAGCACCGAGGAAGCCATACTGCCGTCGAGGCAGAGCGCCACATCGGTCTGGCCTTGCTTGGTCACGTAGTCGTGGATGCCCAGCGAGACGGTCTGCCACAGGTGGAAGGGCACGTCGAACATCTCGGGAAACAGGGGCTCCGCGTCGTCTGTGGCCTCCGTGTCAAGGTCTGCGACGAGCAACGCCTCCTCGAAGGCTGGCGCGAGCGCCACCAGGTTGCCCGATGGGGCAAGCACGAAGCTCGATCCGGTAAAGACTTGGTCGCCATAGCCGCCGACAGGCGCGCACCCCACCAGCCATGCCCCAATGGACTGGGCGTCCGACTCGAAGCGTGCGTTGCCAAGGTCGGCTCCCATGGCGCTTGCGGGATCGTCCAGCGCAAAGGGATAGCCGGAGATATAGAGCACCACGTCGACGTCATAGTCATAGTCGCAGAGCGTGTCGAGGTCGTCCTGCGAGAGGGCCAGTGCCGCACGCATGCCGCAGAGGTCGAACTCGGGTATGTCCACACGCGGGCGAGCGCCGGCATCAGTCCTTGTCGAGAAGCCCAAGAACCGCAGGTCGCCGTTGTCTATCATGATCGCGTCGAAGGACCTGCTGGGCATGCCCATGTCAGCTGGCACCGGGACGATGGCCGGGCAGGCAAAACGGTCCGCCATGCTGACGAGCGCATCGGCGACGTCGTGCAGGTAGGCTGGAATGTCGGGATACGGCAGATCCTCAACACCCGCGAGGGCCGCGAGCGGGAAGACCACGAGGTCTGCTCCCTGCTCTGCGGCCCTTCGCGTCTGTGCCACCATGCGCTCGACAACCTGGTCAAACGCACCTGGCACCGTGTTTATCTGCGCAAGAGCAATGCGCACGGCTTAGAGGTCAGCCTTGAACAGGCCGTGGAGGTTGCAGTACTCGTAGACGGTGACATCCTCGGCGCCGTCGCAGGCGAAGGTGGCAACCGGCTCCTCACCGGGCTTGAGCTTCTTGATCTCGATGCGATCGGGCGTGGCAAGCGCGACGAACTGGATGTAATGGGCGTCGAGCATGGGATGGTCGACCTCACCGATGCGGGCGACGATCTTGCCACCCTCACGGGTCACGGCCGGAACATGCTTCTCGCGGGCACCGTCAGAGGAGCCAGCCACGAGCTCCACGCAAGGCTCGCCGCAGCAAACCGGCGTGCAGGGACCCTCGATCACCTTCACGAACATGTTGGCGCACTTGGTGCACTTGAAGAACTTGACGTCAGCCATGGAGGCTCCTTTCGATACGTCCTCTCCTACGGGCTCTGTGTCCGCTGGTTCCTATTGTACGTGACACAGGGGACATGCGTGCGAGACGGCTTTGCGGACAAGCGCTACCCTTAGACAATCGGAGCCACAGGCGAGGGAGAGGACCATGGCGAGCCCCCACACTTCCGCTCACAACGCAGCCGTCACCGATGGCTATGCGCAATTTGGGCAGTACGAGACCTATTGGCGTGCCGTCGGCGACCTCAGCGCCGACAGGCCGGCGCTGCTTCTGCTGCACGGCGGGCCAGGATCCACGCACAACTACTTCGAGGTCCTCGACCGACTGGCAGGCGAGACGGGACGGGCTGTGGTGAGCTACGACCAACTGGGATGTGGCAGGTCCTACGTGGAAGGCCATCCCGAGCTCTGGAAGGCGGAGACGTGGGTCGACGAGCTGGTAAACCTCATCGACGCGCTGGGACTCAGGCGCGTCCACCTGCTTGGGCAGTCCTGGGGCGGCATGCTTGCCATCACCTACCTGGTGGAGCGCGGCACGGAGGGCGTAAACTCGGTGATTCTCTCCTCCACCCTCTCGGACTCGCAGCTTTGGGGCAAGGAGCAGCACCGCATGGCCAGGCAGCTCCCTCTGGGCGAGTGGGAGGCACTCATGCAGGCCGAGGAGACAGGCGACTACTCCTCCCCCGCCTATCAGCGGGCACTCGACCACTACATGCTCCTGCACTGCGCGGACTCCCACTACGACGAGAGCGCGCCTGAATGCCTGAGACGCGCCAAGGTGTCGGGCGCCAAGTCGTATGTCACGGCCTGGGGTCCCAACGAGCTGACACCCATGGGCACGCTCGCGCAGTGGAGCTACACCGACAGGTTGCGCGAGCTCGATCTTCCCGCGCTTGTCATCAGTGGGACGGACGATCTGTGCACCCCGCTCATTGCCAAGACGATGTACGACAGACTGCCCCAAGCGCGTTGGGAGCTCATGGCCGGGTGCCGTCACATGTGCTTCGTGGACGACAACGAGCGATACTGCCAGCTGCTTGCCAGCTGGATGGACGAGCACGACTGCATTCAAGCTTGACAAAAGGCCTGCTAGAGGCCGATGCTACGATTCGTAGCATCAAATTTCCCCGATGTCGCATGCCTTTGCTGGCCGCTACCGTCCCACCGCCGTAGGTTGGTGGCAACGAAAGCGCCAACCGTAAGGAGAAGACCATGTTCGCAGACCATATCCGTGACCTTCGCAAGCAAGCCGGACTCTCGCAGGAGCAGATGGCGGAGCGCCTTGGGGTGTCCCGTCAGGCCGTCACGCGCTGGGAGACGGGCCTTGGCACGCCCGACCTCGACAACATCGTGGCCATCGCAGACCTCTTTGGCGTCACCGTCGACTCCCTGCTCCGCGACTCCCCCGAGCAGGCAGTGATCGACGAAGAGCCGGAGATTCCCAACTCGATAACACAGTGCGACGTGTTTGCCGCGCACGACTTTGACATCTCGTACGGCAACGCGCGCAACGTCAAGCTGATTGGCACCCAAACCAGCAAGGTGCGCGTCGTCCTCGAGAGCGCCAGCATCGAGAGTCTGCAGGAGGCTTTCAAGGTTCATATCGACCCAGATGAGAACAGCTTTGATATCGAGGTCGTCTCGATGGGCAGCGTCACGGCAGCCGAGGCGCGCTCCTCGCTCGACGTGCGCATCGAGGTGCCCGCAAACTGGGAGAACCGCATCGAGCTCGAGGGAAGCGCAGACAGCGTGGAGGTATCCACCCTCGCTGCCAGCAGGGTCGAGGTTGGCGGAAAGTTCGCTCGTCTCACCCTTTCCGATGTCATCGGACATGTGGAGGCCGACACCAACCAGGACCTGTTCGTACACTGCACGACGCTGCCGGCCAGGCTTGATATCAACCAGTTGTCCTCGACCTCGCGCCTACAGATCCCGCGCGGGGAGGCCATCGCCCTACGCAAGCGCGGCATCGCGAACCACCTTGTCCTTGACGGCGTGGAGGAGACCGCCAACGCGGAGCATCTCGTCGAGCTCAACGGCATGCGCAGCGAGCTGACCATCACCACCGAGGGATAGCCCCTCGTCCATAGGCCCCCAAAAGGACAATCGGGACGGAGCCCTTTGTCCTTTTGGGGGCCGAATACCGTACGCACCCAGTCCCAGTCACGTATCATGAGACCTAACGAAGGGACACCATGGAGAAGCAGTTCAGGTCCATAGGCGAGCAGATGGCACTGCTGCGGATGCGCGGGGTGGAGACCAGCGAGCAGACCGCCGCAATCCTGCTGCGCGACGGGTACTATGCCGTGGTCAATGGATACGGCAAGGCCTTTCTGAACCAAGCCGCAAGCAGGGCAGCCAACGACGACCGCTACCAGCGCGGCACGACCTTTGACCAGATCTACCAGCTTTTCCTGTTTGACCGCGAGCTGCGCTCGGTGACCTTCCGCGCCGTGATGTGCGTGGAGTCGACCCTTCGGGCAGTGCTTTCCCACACCTTCTGCGAGCAGCATCGCAAGGCGAACGCATACCTCCGGCGCGGATGCTATGCGCAGCAGAGCGAGTACCTGCGCGGCCCCGCCACCCACGAGGGCGACCTCACCTGGATGATAAACACGCTCGAGCATCACGCCCGCGGGCACGCCGTAGACGAGCATGACGACGAGCCTCGCGACAGCGGCCGCGTGGCATGGTACCGCGAGCACTACGATCAGGTGCCCCTTTGGGTCCTCTTCTCCGACCTGACCTTTGGGAACCTCCGCTACTTCTTTGCGCTGATGAAGCGCGGCGAGCAGCGCAAGGTCTGCCAGCGCATGCGCGAGGCCTGCGGGGCGACACACGAGGGCAAGACCCTCTCCCCCGCCGGCATGCTGCATGATCTCGAAACGCTAAGCGAGCTGCGCAACGACTGCGCCCATGAGGAGCGCATCTACGACGCGCGCTTTGGGGAAGACGAGCTCACATATAAGCAGGTAGTCGACGTGCTTGCCGCCTACCTCGCCGAGGAGGACGAGCAGCGCCTGGCTGACGACATACACTCGCTGGTGGCACGTACCCTCGCGCAGACGCCGTCATTGGCCGGCGTCCTGACGGCACACGGATTCGAGGCATAGACAAAGGCAGAGTACTCCGACGCCCTTGTCGCATCTCATATCAGGGCCGCAACGCCTACGCGAAGGCCACGTGACCCTCTTGCCCAATCAGGTCCTTGACCTCGGCCTCGAGCAGGGCGCTGCGCGCGTCGACGCGCGTGGGCAGCTCCATGCGCATCGTGTTGCCCGATGCCTCCTGCACCAGAAGCTCCACGCGATCCATGCCCGCATAGCGTGCGAAGATCGAGTTGAGGTACTGCAGGCGGTCGTAGGTGAGCAGCTTGGGCGTCAGGAACACCTCGAAGACCTTGGGCTTGTTGGTGCGTTCGGAGAGCTCAAGTGCCTTGACCTCCTGGCAGATGATCTGGTTTCCGCGGTCGGAGCGCTCGAGCTTGCCCGTCACGCGCACGAAGACGTTACCCACCGTCTCGCCGGTCTCCTGGTCGATCTCACCCGCCAGAACTGACGCGCACTGCTTGTAGAGCTTGGGGAACACGACCAGCGTGATCTCGCCCTCCATGTCCTCGAGGGTGACGATGGCCATGTTGTCGCCGTTCTTGGTGGTCTTCTTGGCGACCGCCGTGACCATGCCAGCCAGATGGATGCTCTTGCCCTCGGGCACCTTGTAGCGCGTTGAGGTGGTGCCCGTAGCGGGGTTGACGTACTCCTCGCTCAGCTCGATATCGCTGATCAGGACGTCGCGCGCCTTGGAGAGCGCGTACTCGTAGGGACGCAACGGGTGGTCGGAGACGTAGATGCCCAGCACCTCGTGCTCCTGCGCCAGCTTGGCCGTGCGGTCCCACTCGATGCCGTCCGGTGCGGGCACGTCACTCTCGAAGCCCGAACCCGCCACGTCGGCAAACATGTCAAACAGCGAGCTCTGCCCCGCAGCACGGTCCTTCTGGCGCTTGATGGCCGCGTCGATGATGTTCTCAGGGTTGTTCTTGTCGACGAAGTGCATCATCTGCATGCGCGTGTAGCCCGTGGAGTCGAAGGCGCCGCTCTTGATGAGCGCCTCGATCACGCGGCGGTTGGCCTGGCTCGAGTCGACGCGCTCCACGAAGTCGTGCAGGGTCTTGAAGGGGCCGCCCGCCTCGCGCTCGGCCATGATGGCCTCGCCCACGCCGGCACCCACGCCGCGGATGCCCGCAAAGCCAAAGCGGACGCCCTCGGCCGTGGCCGTGAAGTCCTTTCCGCTCTCGTTGATGTCAGGCGGCAGGATGGCGACGCCCTCGTGACGGCATGCCGTCACGTAGTGGACGATCTTCTCGGTCTTGCCCATGTAGCTGGTAAGGACCGATGCCATGTACTCCTTGGGGAAGTAGGCCTTGAGCCAGGCCGTCTGCATGACCAGGATGGCGTATCCGGCCGAGTGGCTCTTGTTGAAGGCGTAGGACGCAAACTCGAGAACGTCGTCCCAGATCTTCTGCGCGATCTGGCGGGTGTACTGGTTGTCCTCGGCACCGTTCATCCAGTGGTCGTAGATGGTCTCGTCCTTGCCGTTCTCCCAGTGGAAGACCTCGTCGGTGAGCATCTTGATCTTCTTCTTGGCCACCGGCTTGCGGATGCGCGAGTCGGACTCTCCGGCCGAGAAGCCGCACATCTTCATGGAGATCTGCATGACCTGCTCCTGGTAGACCATGGTGCCGTAGGTCTCCTCCAGGATGTCGGACAGGCG